>NHEP01000006.1 GCA_002171515.1 bacterium TMED88
AAGCCCGCCTCTTCAATTTTTATCTGGAAGCGTTGAAGAAAGCGTAAGGAACCTTCCTTTCATGGGGGGAGAGATTCCACCGGAACTCAATCGTCTCAAGGAGAGCATGCGACGACTCGCTGTTCCCAAAGTTGGCGCCGTTTTCGAAGAGCTTGGATTCACCTACATGGGGCCGATCGATGGTCATGACATTGCTGAAATGACCCGAACCTTCCAGGCCGCACATCGCGTCGGTGGTCCGGTGATGGTTCATGTCGTTACCAAAAAAGGCAAGGGGTATCCCTACGCGGAAGCCGATCAAGTCGGTTACCACGCGCAGTCAGCCTTCAACCTCAGTACGGGTAAAGCAAGACCAAGCAAAACCCCAAAGCCACCGAGTTACAGCAAGGTGTTTGGTCAAACTCTTGTCAAACTCTGTGAACAGAATCCACGGGTCATCGGGATCACAGCCGCGATGGCGACAGGAACGGGCTTAGACATCCTCCAAAAAGCACTTCCCGACCAATACATCGACGTTGGCATTGCTGAGCAACATGCCGTCACCCTGTCCGCAGGAATGGCTTGCGATGGACTCCGGCCAGTGGTGGCCATTTACAGCACCTTTTTACAGAGAGCCTTTGATCAGCTCATTCACGATGTAGGGATTCAAAAACTGCCGGTGACGTTTGTTTTGGACAGGGCAGGAATTGTTGGAGCCGATGGTCCCACCCACCAAGGGCAATACGACATCAGCTATATGCGCGCAATCCCTAATTTCACCGTGATGGCACCAAAAGATGAAGCTGAGCTTCAGAGGATGCTGGTGACTTGTCTTAATCATGATGGCCCTACAGCCCTCAGAATTCCTCGAGGCCCTGGTGAAGGTGTGCCTCTCATGGAAGAAGGCTGGGAGGCTCTTCCCATTGGCTGTGGTGAAGTCGTACGTGAAGGCAATGATGTCTTGGTGGTTGCCTATGGCGCCATGGTGCCGAAAGCAGTGGCGACGGCGAAATGTTTGGCAGCAGTTGGCGTGGAAGTTGCTGTGATTAATGCTCGATTCCTACGTCCGCTGGATGATGCTCTCATTCATCCCATGGCAAAGACGATAGGCAAGATTGTCACGATGGAAGAGGGAGCCTTAGCAGGTGGCTTCGGCTCAGCTGTTCTTGAATCACTCCAGGAGAAAGGCTTAGCCATTCCCATGCTTCGCATTGGCATTCCCGACAAGCTGGTGGATCATGCAACTCCACAGCAAAGTTTTGAAGCCCTAGGTTTGACGCCCGATCAAATGGCAGTCCGGATCAAGCAGCACTTCCTGCTTCAAACCAATGGCTCCCTGAAACTCGAAGAAAAATCACCAGCTGAAGTGTCCTCAGCTGGCTGATCTTGGCTCGGCTGATGCAGGTCTGCTACATCAGCTCAAAACATTGATCCAGGAAAAAATTTAAAGCACGCCTCGGGCTGCGAGTCCCTGAATAGCACCAAAGCCAATGACGTGACCAAGGCTGGTGCACGCCAGCATGCTGGCGTGTCCCATCCCTCCAAAGAAATTGGGAGAGGGCAGTTTGAGACCAACGTCTTGGTGCTTAATCGTGGCTTTGCCAATCCCGATGGCAATGACATTGCAGACCACCATCACAAGGGCAACCTTGGGTGACCAGGACAAAGTGGCAGGAGCTATAGCCAGAAGAGGAGTGAACATGCAGCACAACAAGCGACACCTTATCTTCCGATTTCAACGCCCCAAGATCTCCTCCTCGTAAGAGTTATTCATCGGCTGCTGTGATTTGGATCGAAGCAGACCGGCCACGATGCAGGCATTGCTCAAGGTAAGAAAGGCTTCAGCACCACCATGAAGCCAATCCACAGCCACCAATTCAGAGTCATAACGAACGAGGGCAAACACCGCAGCAGCAATGGTGACGGCAACAAATAAGAGGGTGAGCTGAAAGCCGATCACAGTCAATTTGGGAAGTTGCTGGCTTCGCCCAAGGTGATAGAGAAACACCAAATAGGGGAGTAAGGAAACGGCAAAGAGGGGTGCTGGATCAAAGTTGGACGTCATCCCTTCACCGTGGCGTCGCGTTGCAGATTCCAGGCCGCAATCGCCAACGTGACGTTCCCTAGCAGAGTAGTACTGGCCTGCAGAGTGACGAGCCAACGAAGACTTTCAGAGTTGTCGTAGAGGTGCCAGGTGCAAGCAGCCATGGCGCTGATCAACGCAGGGATCATCGCTGCGGAGAGCCAGATCATGCTCATCTGAGAGCGATTGGAACCACGCTGAGCGATCAACACCATCGCCACCAACCACTCAAAGACAGAAGCCACATGAATCCACCATGTGCCAAACGAAAGGGCATGCATGCATCACAACCGAGCGATTCACCAACGTAGGCGCCCTGAGAGCGGATAATGAATGCCCCCATCGTGATCTGAATGTCTCGCCTGGCTCCGTCTTCATCGCCAAGGCGCATTCTCCTCTGTGGTTATTACGGAGAACACAACCTTGGGGATGACGCCCTTCTTGAGGTGTTGAACAATCAGTTGCCTGAAGAGTGGCATCCCTTGATTACAGCGCATGACGCGTCAGCTGTTCAAAGGATCGTTCCCAATGCAACGGTAGTGAACAGAAGATCACTAAAAACGGTACTCAAGAGCATTCAGCAAGTGCGGGTCGTCGTGTTTGGGGGCGGAAGCTTGCTCCAAGACAGCACAAGTTTTCGAAGTCTTGTTTATTACATGATTTTGATTGTGGTGGCGCGAATACAACGCAAACCAGTGCTGTTGTGGGGGCAGGGACTCGGTCCCCTGAGGCATTCATGGAGCCGCTCTCTCGTTGGTCTGGTTCTGAATGGTGCGACGTCAATCACATGGAGGGACCCTGCTTCGATGCAATTAGCCAAGCATCTAGGAATTAAATCGTTGATGTCAGTCGCTCCAGATCCGGTTTGGACCCACCCAATGAAGGATCATCAAGGAGGGGGAAATATTGTGCTGTGTTGGCGTCCAAGCAACTTGTTAACGGCAAGTGGATGGTCAACCTTGCTTCATGCCGTGGATCAGCTGAGCAAACAGACAGGAAAGTCAGTGACCTGGTTCGCTTTTCATGCCAATCAAGATATCAACTTACTGGAAACACTGATCGAGAAAGGATTGGTTCCCACCAGACTCGCAGACCATTCGAGCACTGTTATCGCCCAAAGTATCGACCATGCACAGACCATCTTTGGCGATGCAAGCTTGGTGATTGCAATGCGGTTACATGCACTCATTTTAGCGATTGTGAGTCAATGTCCAACAGCAGGACTCAGTTACGACCCGAAAGTAGAGGCTGCAGCACGAACAGCGAATGTGCCATGGTGCGATTTAGCACATCTACCAAACCTTGAAACAGTCTTGGCCCAATGGATGAGATGCATGACTCAGTCCCCATCAAAGCAACACCTTCAAAGCATCAGGAAAGCAGCTGATGAACACGAACGAGTGTTGAAATTATCTTTAAACAGAATAAAGTGAGAGTAAACCTTAAAGGATGATCAACGAGAAAACAAAGGTTTAGGTGAGACGACGACCAGTGGTGGCATCAAAATGATGCTCATCAGAGGAATGCCAAGATACATGGACAGTTTCCGGAATTTCCATCGTCGTCGAGCAGGATAATCTCAAAGAGCCATGTGGAGAATCGAGATAAAGAAGCTGAGAACTACCAAGCCATTCGCGTGAGATTAATTTGCAAGGCAGGCCCTCGTTGGCAAAGAAAAGAGACTCAGGCCTCACAGCACAAATAGCACCATCTTTTGGTTTGAAACAGTTAATTTGTGGACGGCCAATGAACTTGGCGATAAACAATGTTTCTGGACGATGATACAGATCAGCAGGTGTAGCAACCTGTTGAATGCGTCCAGAATGCAAAACGGCAATACGATCAGCGATCGCCATCGCCTCATGCTGATCATGGGTCACATAAATCACTGGTTTGTGACGGTCTAACACCAAACGACGAAGCTCAGGACGCAATTCTTCACGAAGTTGAGCATCCAAATTGCTCATCGGTTCGTCCAGAAGATAAACATCTGGATCACGGAGCAAAGCTCGAGCTAATGCCACGCGTTGCCTTTGACCTCCAGACAACTGAGCAGGCAAGACCTCGGAGCGGTCTTGCAGTTGAACGAGATCAAGTATGGCCTGAATCCGCTGTTGCCGTTCTGAGGCACGGACTCCTCGTACACGCAGACCTAGGTCTAAGTTTGCCTTGACACTCAAATGAGGAAGTAAGGCATAACTTTGAAACACCATTCCTACAGCTCTTTGGGTTGCAGGGGCATGGGTAACGTTGGCTTGATCGAGGATAATCTCACCTTCAGAAACTGAATCAAGCCCAGCAATTAACCGTAAAGTGCTGCTCTTACCGCAACCAGATGGACCCACCAAAGCGACACATTCGCTGTTATCAACTTGGAGATTCAGATGACGAACAATCCATTGCTTGCCAACACGACGTCCTAAATTTTGGATTTGAAGAGTCATCCTTTTACAGCTCCGCTAGTGAGACCAGACACGATTGGTTTTTGGAAGATTAAAACAAGTAGTACTAAGGGGATCGAACCAAGCACGGTTGCTGCCGCATAGGCACCATAGGGAACCGAATAAATCGATGAACCTGCAATTCTCGCCATTGCAACCGGCAATGTCAATTTGCTGGAATCACTAATCCAAGTCAAGGCAATTGGGTACTCATTCCATGAGAAAAGAAACACCAAAATGGCTGTACTTGCGGTTGCAGGTGAAATCAGCGGAATCAGAATCCAACGAAACCGTTGAAATAGAGTGAGACCTTCCAGCTTTGCCGCATCCTCAAGTTCAGGAGGAAGATCATTAAAGGCATTGTTGAGCAAAAGAATGGCGAGAGGTTGCGATAGTGCTGCGTAGGGAAAGCTTAAAGCCAGAAGGTGATTCCCCAGATTTAACCCACGTGCGAATTCAAGTAAGCCCAAGAAGAGTAAAACGTAGGGAAACAAAGCCGCACCGACAAGAGCCAAACGACTCATGATTGATAATTGACAAGGGATGCGATTCAATGCATAGGCAGCAGGCAGTGCTAATACAAGGCAAAGCAATGTGCTGGATAGGCCCACGAGTAAGCTATTCACCAAGTAACGCCAAAATGGTGGATTAGCGGTTAATACATTGCGATAGTGAATGAGGGTCCAGCGTTGATCAATCGACGCAAATGGTTGAGTCAGAGCTTGATCACTACAAAAGGATGTATAAAGCTGCCATAGCAATGGGCCCAACGACCAAAGCAAAAGTAGTCCAACAAGAAAACGTCGATTCATGGTTCCACAACTGCTTGTGATTTTGAATGAGTCGGGATGATGATTTGCAAGAGGATCCAAGCCACAACACAAATCAAACTAATGAGTATAAAACTAGCCATGATAATTGTCGCACTATAACCAAAGTCCAAAAATCTTAGTGCATTCCAATAAGCATATAAAGCAACACTTTCAGTACTACTAGCAGGACCACCTCCAGTGAGAACTTGGATTAAATCGAAGACACCGAATGCTTGTGCGAGTCTGAAAAGTAATGCAAGCAGAATATAAGGCCGTAGTAACGGAAGAGTAATTCGACGTAAACAAACCATGGCATTGCCTCCTTCCAGACGAACTGCTTCGTAAAGATCAACTGGAATGGTTTGCAACCCTGCTAAAAGGATAAGGGCTGCAAAGGGTGTCGTTTTCCAAACATCTGCCCAAACTGTGGCCATCCAAGTGAAGTGTGGGTCACCAAGGATATTCAAAGAACCAATTCCGATCATCCTGGTGAAGTGATCGATGGGACCATAGGGCGTATTAAAAATCCAACGCCATCCAAGCGCCATCACAGTTGTGGGTAAGGCCCAAGGGATCAGAGTTAGAGTTCGCACGACATCTCGACCCCGCCAGCGCTGATCGAGAAGCAAGGCAATCATCAGCGCAAGAATGAGCTCTAGGCCAACAGAGACACCGGAAAAACGTAGTGTTTGTCCAAGATCTTGCCAAAACCGCTGATCTTGCACCAAACGCAGCCAATTCGCGCCACCATTTGGAATGGCAATTAAGCCAGTCACAACAGAGTCAGCATGGAAACTTAGCCATGCATAACGAAATAAAGGTCCAACAAAAACAACCAGAAGCAACAGCAATGCTGGCAATAAAAGAAAGGCAATCATGGGCGATCCCCTGCTGAGATCAGAATTTGATTGGTGTTGGAGGTTGCCCTATCCATCCCTATCCTTGGTGTTTGCTCACCAGTGAGAATGCTACTGAGTTGACGTTGTAAAACATCACTAACTTGTGCATACAATGGAGTCTCGGGCCTTGGTTTGACGACTTTTAGAGCTCGTCCGAATTCCGCCAAGATTGGCGATTGTTGCAGTAATTCTGGATCATCAAAAACACTTTGTTGTGTTGGTGTATATCCACTTTTTAGAAATAATTGCTTTTGTGCAGAATCATTGGTGAGAAAACGGATCGCTTCAACCGCAGCATCCACATGCTCAGACCCCTTGATAACCGTCAGACCCCAGCTTCCAAGAGTTGCAGTGGAGCGACCAGGCTCAGCAACCATGGTAGTAATTCCAACGTTACCCTTCACAGCGCTATCTGATTTTTGAAGTTCAGCCCAGGCATAGGGCCAGTTCCGCATGAATGCAGAATCACCAACCTTGAAACTCTGTAATGCCTCAGATTCCGCATAATTGGTAACAGCCTTAGGGCTGACACCTTGATCAATCAGCCCCTGGAGCCAGGCTGCCGCTTCAACACCAGGCTTTAAATTCAAACCAATTTGATTGTCATCAGGCTGAATCCAATCACCTCCAAAACCATCAATCATCTCCAAATAGACACAACTCAGACCCTCATATTGTCGTCCTTGCCAGACATAACCCCAGTTAACTTTTCGTTTTTTTTGTAGAGACTGGCTCACCTCTACCAAGTCTTCCGGTGTTTCGGGTGGTTGTTCCATCAGATCTGTTCTGTAATACAGCAATCCCATATCTGCCGTAAGAGGCCAACGGTAAAGATGGCCGTTATAAGAGTTTCCCTCCCGTGCGCCAGTCGCTAAGGAATCCACATCATTTTGCTTAAAATAACCTTCAAGGGGTTCCATCCATCCAGCTGCCGCATACTTAGGAAGCCAAGTGACATCCATCAGTAATCCATCAAAAGGGGCTTTACCCAATAGCAAACTACTAATCGCCAGATCTGACATCGCCTCTGTTTCTAATGGCCCCTTAATCACGTGAAGATGGATTTCACCACGATGTTCTCGATTAAATTGCTTGACCAAATCCTGAGTGGCATCAGCGAAGGGTGCAGCCATCAAAAAGGATACTGATTCAGTTGTTCTTGCTTGGACAAGGCCAAAGCAAGTACTAGCAATCAGTATAACGATAAGAGACACTAAAATCCTTCGAAGAAAATGAATCTGGTTCATAATCAATCACGATTATCTCCTTCAAGAGCATCCATCTGTTCATTCACCCAATCACTCACGGTGAAGCTCTCAACAGCGCTACTCATTCGACTCATCCGTTCAATTTGCTCATTGTTTGGCATTTCCAGAGCACGTTCAATTGCCTCATCCATTTGACGATGTGAATAGGGGTTGGTCAGGATTGCTCCATTCAGAACAACGGAAGCACCCGTAAACTCTGATAGAACGAGAGCGCCTCCTTGATCCTTACGAGCAGCTGCATATTCTTTGGCAACCAGATTCAAGCCATCACGTAATGGCGTGATCCAACAAATATCTGATCGAGTAAACCAGGCGACCATTTCTTCGTAGGGTATCCGTCGCGTAGAAAATCGAATAGGAACCCAATCAATCAAACTAAATCGTCCATTTATACGACCTGCTGTTTCTTCGATCGTGCGTTGTGTATCCTCATAGATTTTCATACCACTTGCAGCTGCTACACAAGCAAGCATTAGAACAACTTTTCCATGCCAATCAGGCCGTCGTTCCAGTAGACGTTCAAAGGCAAGCAACAACTCTTCATTACCCTTCGTGTAATCCACACGACTAGCAGAGAGAATTAGCTTTCTTCCTTTCTTCGTATCATCATCTATTTTGCCAGCCAACTCTTGTACATCAGATCGCGCTGCAAGCTCTTGAATGACATCTGGTGATGTTCCAACTGGAGAAGATAATAATTGAATCTTGCGTCCCTTATAGTGTAAGCAAGGCGTTTCTGATGGCTCAGTCAAAGCAGATCCTGTAGAGACGAATCTTGAATTGACAGGTTGCTTAGACCCTTTTTTTGCACCTAATAAACAATTGGCCGCACGGGCAAAATTTTCTGTGTAACGAGGAATATGAAAACCAACCACATCGCAAGATAAAAGGCTTTCAAGGATTTGTTCACGCCAAGGCAAAATAGCAAACACATCATTTCCTGGAAATGGTGTGTGATGGAAAAATGCTATCTTCAGATCCGGCCTTAATTCCCTGATATAACCAGGGACAAGCCATAAGTTGTAATCATGGATCCATACGGTTGCCGATTCCGCTGCCTGATGGCACGCCGCTTTGGCAAATCGTAGATTAACCTCTTCAAAAATACTCCAATCTGCATTGTTAACATTAAAGTAAGTAGGAAATGTATGAAGAATCGGCCAAAATGATTCCTTCGATGTGACGTGATAAAAACTTGATATCTGATTTTCTTCTAGTGGTATTCTGCATAATGTGAAGGGTTTTGGGTCAGACATTGAAATACTTTCATCATCTGAGTCGTTAACGTCTTCAACTTTCCTCCAAGCAATCCAAGTACCATTTTCTCGTGTTCGAAATAAATTTCTAAGGGTAGGAATAATCCCATTTGGACTTTTCTGATCGCACCAAATCCTATTTCCATTTTCATCCCTTCCTTCGTCAAATGGGGTGCGATGGTAAAGAAGAATGAAAGGACTTTGCCCCTTTGTGACTGCCATGCCTCAAATCCCATTCATGGCTCCAGTGAGCCATGGTCAACCCCCCATCTCTAACATGCGCAGGGAAATCAAAGGCTCTGCAACTCGCTGAGACGGCTGAGCACTTCATTGGCATGCCCAACGGGCCTTACCCCTGTCCAAACAGCTTGAAGAACGGAATCTGGATCAATCAGAAACGTGTGTCTCA
>NHEP01000007.1 GCA_002171515.1 bacterium TMED88
AAGAAGCAACAATTGGAAGGTTTGAACCGACATGCTGCTTCCGTGAAGTACAAGAATAAAGAAGCAAAGAAGAAGTTCTTACAGTCTTTAATAGGTCTGAAGTTGAATGTACCCGAACATTGGTGGATTGATTCTAGAGGTAACAAATTGTGGAAGTGTGTAGTTGAATCTATTAATCTTGATGATGAATACAGGAGGTATTTCATTATTAAATGCACCGACGAGGACAATGATGCATATCCCGTGGGCCGTTATCCAATGTCATATAAAGATATCAGGAAATACATGGATGTGGATCAACAGGACGACTACATGCATTTATTGATTACCTTTGATTACCCCTGCCTTACTACATAGCCTTTAAGTGGTGATGCAAGATACTGTGGAAAGGATACTGAATCGATTGATAATCATTCTTGTATTATTATCTATGTACTATCATTGTTTATTAAAGAGATAGAGGGTAAACTGACTATTAGCAATAAAACAACGATGAACGGCTGCTAAACTTGTACTCCTTCCTCTATCTAAAAGGGTAGAGCGAGTGTCCTTGGGTAAACTGTTATCTATCCTCATATCTCTCCGCTCGACATACTCCAATGCATTCACTCCAATGCATTCACTCGACATACAATCATAACAAACGAATATGCTGTTAATGTAGAGATGATCCCAAACTGTCACGCCGTTATGTTCAGTACAATGTCGACAGGCTTCTTCTTTGCACTGCCAACAAGTCTCCCACCACATATCATGGTCGCAAATTCCACAGTACCTCCTACAGCAATGAGGACACTCTTTGTGTTAATACAGTTGGGACACAACTTTTCATAACACATCGGGCATTCAGTAGCACATGTTAGGGTGCAATCATTACAGAAATTATGTTTGCAACTGGGGCATTCGAAATCGTCATCTACGCATGGTACTTTACCACACCCGTGGCACAAACTACTATCAGTATCAGCTCCTTTTTTTCTCGTAGTCTTAGTCTTATCATTACACATTATCAGCAATGAAGTGATCGAATACAGCACACGCAATATCTAATGCAATATCTAATGGTTGCAATAGGTATGATTTAGTGCAACACATGTGATTGAGAAGAGGCACGAAGCTCTGGTGTTAGTGCCTTCGTGCCCTATTGCAAATGCGTGTAGCCCTGTGATGTAGAAGGATATATCCACTGTGCCATGAAAACAATGAATATGCAATTAGCACCCCAGAGACAAACGGGGCCCATTGTCTACTATTCAAGTGGTCTATTTGAAAACAACAATTCCATTTATCGTATCGTGTTCATGAAATTACCAGACGATATTTGGTATGTAAAAGCTCCATTCATCAAGATGATGCTTGAGAAGGTATTCGATGGCAATGAAGTACCATACTGGGTAACGTCGCTTCGTGAAATCTTCATCCGTAAACAACCACACGGTCCAAACCAATTAGACAGGACGAAAAGGAATAATGGAGAATTGGGGTTTCCCAAATCAATGATTGCATTCACCCACAAATTAAACCGCACAGCTTCACTGTTCGAGCGCCACTCACTAAGTTATGCTATTGCAAAAATACACAACATATTTGCAAATAACGTCAGTAGATTGAATGAAGTGTTACATTCTTGGTTATGTGAGAACCAACGGGGCATTATTAGGTACTTCACAGAGAAGTTCGACCAGGAGGCACTACTTATCAAATTCAAGAAAGATCTCAACAAGACATTCAAAGCTAAGCGTGTTATTAACACAGATATTGCATTGGATTATTTCCTATTGGATTGGGACATCAAGAAATTCGTGAGGAACGATATTGGTTTGAATCACTGGCCTGAAAATGAGCTCCGATATATTTATAGGTGTGCCAAACGGGTCCCTGACTTTGATACAATTACCAAAAGTGGAAATAAATGGTAATGTATAATGGAAACTAGAATTAGAAAGAGTCCAATGTGGTCCAAGGCAATGTCTTTGCAAGTCATGCGGGTATATAGTAACTAAAGAGTAATGAACCATTTATTAAGTGTGAGTTTACGCTAGGTCTTGCATGCGTAACTTCTCCCGTTCTGTGGGTTGCTGTTCCATCTCTCATTTGACAGGTGTTTCCTAATTCTTTGTTGGTGTGTTGGGCTTGCGCTTCTTTGGACTTTCTTCTTTGGAGACTTCTTTTTATCACCATCTTGAAATAACTTGATTTGGTATGATAGTCCTGTCACACCAAATAAACTTAGGATTGATCCATCTTGGATTTCTATTTCTCGTCCCAATGGTGCTTTTATTAATTGGCCGTCAAGCCAAACATAATGACCACCAGCTGATTTTCTCATCCCTAAAGAAGCAATAGCGGCTTTATCATTGTCCCCACTTTTAGGAGATGGCTTCTTATTGTTATCACAATCAACTGATGTATCACTTTTCAATTTCCCATTATCAGACGAGTCCAACAGATCAACAACTACCTTACCCCCTTCTATTGGTTTATAAAGTGATACTATACAAAGTGCTTTTGAGATCCTAGTCCACTGATCGATTCCTGTACTTTTATTTCTCCCTAAAGGTACTCTAGCCGCTATTGACCCATCTTGATATTTCTTTGAATATATTACTTCATTATTTTCATCACGGACAGGAATTTCATCATCATCTTCATCTGAATCCAATTCAATAATATTGCTCTCTTTAGGTAATATGAGTGTAATTGTTTTTCGTGGTCTTTTATACGCTTGCTCAGCTTTCTCCTGTTCTGCGGGGGGAAGTTTAGCAATGCCTTCTTGATCTGGTTCAAACGTTTGAGGATAGTTACCACTTTCTTTGAGAAGTTTACGACTCTCTCCTTTAGATAGAGGAAGAAGTACAAGTTTAGCCGTCATTATATTGTTGATGGGTGTATTAGAGTAATGCTATTGTATTGGGTTTTCATGTGATGTTTGTAGGTGGAAGTAAGATATTTCGTTTGATCGCCATAAATGACATGACACGAGCTCCTTTTTGCAGGGGACAACTTCATCAAGGTCACCAGACCAGCATTATTCAATTTTGTAAAGGTGATGTGAAAACTGCCAGCCGGGGGGCCACTCTATTCATAGTTTGTTTCCTATTATTATGGTAAGATGGAACAGTTCGTTATCGTTATACTGCATACATAGAAAATAATCAGATACTAACGCTCTTTCGAATGACGGTAGTCCAGTGAATGTTGTTACCATCTGCCGGGTTAGTTTCCATATTATCTCATAATAAGGTGATAATATATGTACTGCATTGGGTGGTTGATTTATGAGGGCAGTAGGAGGCGGTTACCAGTTGGGGCAGCAGTTCCCAGTAGGTACTGCAGAATAGTATCCTTAACTGGGCCAGGCACCTCTATTTGACAAGCTTCCCTGTCAGTACTGGCTGCTTCTGCCTGATCAATACTCGCCTTCCATAACGCCAATTCAAATAGTGTTGTGGCCTCTTTCATTTCGTAGTAGGTTAACAATTCCTCAACCTTGACCAGCTTTTCTTTATCTAGATAAATACCTGTATTCCGATGCCCAGCGCGTACAGAAAGCTCTCCGTCTCTCCATTCTACTGCCGGGATATCATCCATCTTGGCCTCTATACCTCTTTGCCCTGCTTGAATGATATGATCTAAACGGGCTGAAAGTCTTGGAAATTTGAATCTCTCCAATAATGTGCAATTAGTAAATACTGTATCTCCGATTTGTATCCTTTCATTATAGATAACAACCTCACTCAATCTACTACAATTGTTAAATGCATACTTTTCAATCTCAACTACTGTTGGAGGGATGACAATACTTTGTAATGACAAGCAATTGTGAAATGTACGTGATTTGATCCTCTTAATCCCATCATTCAACACAACCTCTCTCAAACTACTGCAATATGCAAATGCATTTTGACCAACGTCATTAACAGTCCAAGGTAATGAGATACTTTGCAATGAAGAACAACGATCAAATGCATTTGAACCGATCTCCTTTAATCCATTATTAAGTACCACATCCCGTAAATTGGCACAGCCTCTAAATGCACTATAACTTATCTCCGTAACAGTAGAAGGGATTAAAATTCTTTGCAATTTGCAATTATGAAATGCGGATCTTCCAATTTCTCCGAGACCCTCATTCAATACTACCTCCTTTAAACCTTTGCAATTAAAAAATGCACTCTCGCCTATCTTTGTAACAGTGGAAGGTATGTTGATACTTTGCAACGAAGAACAACCAGAAAAGGCGGATTCTCCTATCTGTCTAAGCCCATCGTTAAGTATAACTTCTCTCAAACTTTTACAACAATAAAATGCATTCTTATCAATATCTTCAACGCTTGGACAAAATTGTACATGTGTCACATTATCGGGAATATCTTCATGGCCAATGTACCCACCGAGCACAACTTGTATTGTATCAACATTCATTTTTGGCTTTTTTGACGTATATATATAAATATAATAATATGTATTATAGTACAAATTGTTACATGGCAGCAGTTGCCTATTGAGAGAATGTGTGGCGCAACAGCTGCAAGCTATGTTGTTCTATCGGTTCTTCGTGTGGTTTTGGGCGCCACCTAAGAATCTAGCAAACAGCTTGGTGTTGGTCGTGTGACAGGAATGTGAGGATACCGGTGAAAATTCTCAATGTGCCTGTGCGTGCCTCCTGAGAGATACGATACGATTAGATAGAGAGATAAAAGATAATATATTGATTTTGGTTTGATGGTCATGGAACATTATATTAGTGTTTATCCACCAGAGAAAGCACTATTCCAACATTAATTATTTGTTTCTTTGGAGCACAAAACCCCAAAGACACAACCGTCATACAACTTCATTGTCGATGCACAACAAACCCTGCATAGATACTCCCCACAACACTGTAATTTCTTCATATCTCTGTCTTGCACAGGATAGAAACAAACGGGACATTCTCTTAATAATTGTGTATCTCCCGCGGTGTTGTCTGACACAGACAAGCTGTTGAAATTTTTGATCGATGACATGATAGATGATGATACCGCTAAACCTTTCTCTGTTTCGTGCGGTTATTAGAACTGTTCCCTTGTGGAGTAGTATATTTTCTTCTACTAGAATATCGATTGAATGGCCTAGTTACACTGACCGGGGCGTGATAAATTTGTTACAGAAGAAGTGGAGCAGAAAGATATGAGAGGGGCACATAGGTAGTGCCTTCGTGCCCCACAGCAGATCGGTAATTGCAAACGACGAGGGCACTTAGGCACTTACAATTGGCAACATTCCTTGATACCATAATATATCATCGCCAACATCATGGCGACTTTGATGCCCATCCACCCAGTTGCAAAGCCACGTCAAGAAGTAGTCAACAGAATCAAGGAGCTAGAAAATATAAACTCGTTTGTATTATCTCCCGCCCAATCAGTAATATGTTTGCAAAGAGCTGCCGCTGATTTAACAAGGGATGGCTCATATGAAAATACTTATGCACCAGAACACGAACGACGTGATTTTGATGTTGAACAGGCTACGGTTAATGAAGCCCGAAGTATTGCCACCAATCTTGTCCAGACCGATAATATTATCATTGTCTCCTCGATCAACACCAGAAGCATGGCAGAGTTGTGGCGAATGGACGATGACGATGACATCGACTCAGAGGCAATTCACTTGTTACATTACTTAACTTATGAATGTGGTTGGATATTAACAGTGTTGGGTGATGAAGACTGTATTGATTTGGGTGTGAATATATATTGCTTAGTAAAGGATCCTGGATCAGAAACAATGCATCCACTGCTAGATCAGTTCAATCAACTCTATTTCACATCAATTGGCGAATATGTAATCGAGGAAGTTGCATTCGGGACTAGGTATCAGATTGAGGTTTTAAACCCATTGGATAAGATGAGTTGGAGGGATCCGAAGAGTACTCCTCATGAACAAGGTTACGATGAGGACGAAGACGTCATGATTATCAATGATGATGAGCAACAAGAATGGTCTGCTACCTTCCCGCTGGATACAACAGACGACGAAGAGAATGGAGAACTGTTACGCCGTTTATATGCTAAGCTTGACTCGGTTACGGAATATAAAAACAGCTTAGCTGCCGAGATAGTGAGGTTGAATGGGATCATTAACAGTCTACAGACAATGTAAATGATTGGAAGTGGGTAAAGCTTTAGAGTGATATTATTTACGTGTTTAATATTAAAAGATAGTAATCTCGACAACATCTGCTTTAATACAATAAAGTTGGCCCCTAGCATTAGTCGGAGTCACCAATCATTCCATTACCTTCCCCAGGTCTACCCATCTCATATTTATCTCGAATCTCGGCATCTGTTAGCCCAATTAAATCAGATAGATTGTCGTCTAGCCATCTTGCTACATTAAACTGGGCCTCAAAACACAAATCACACCTCACCTCTTCAGCTTCCTCGAGTTTGCTGTAGGGCATCCATTCACTAACAACATTCTCATCGCTGTTGTATTCATGAAACATTTCATAGTCGTATGTTTTATCGGCGTCGTCTTTGCTGTATTCCATCTTATAATAATAGTCCGGCTTCACAAATATACTCATGCCACAGCTCGCGTCTCTTAACTCGCCCACTGCTTGCAAGACACCACTTTGCCTCCAACTCATCAGATCAAGTCCAATGATTGTAATGCCACGTTTTGTGTATTTCTCATAACGACTAACAGTATGTTTAATCAACATATTGTGAAATTTTACAGCCGTTTCTTCCATAAGTCGACCCAGAGTCCAATTAAACTTACCCAGATATCCACCGTAACCTTGTCTAAAGAGATCCATAACCGCCATAAATATCAAATGGCGCTTGATATCACGTTGAAGACGAAGGAGGGATACATCTGGAGTTGGGTACGTAAATGGAAACATTGGACACTTTAGAGTTGACAAGAATACGTTTGGCCTAAACCTATCAACAGCAAGATGCAAAAGTCTGGTTGCACCAGTAGAGCTGTGACCATTATCAAGCATCAGCTGGTGAAGGCGCATCTCACTGGTGACTTCATGGAGACATCTACTGGCTTGCTCGTGTATATTGGCCATGTATTGTAGTGAGATCTTATTAGCGATGATACTCTGAAGTTCTGTTTGGCGAGTGAAAGACAACCTAGGGCTTGGAACAAACCATTTGTTGTCTCCATAGTATGATGCACCACAAATGACCAAATCAAATTTTTCGATTGCTTCTTGTGGCATCCGCCCAGGCTTGTGTATCGTATCACCAATGTGGTAAAAGCGAACACAAAAGAAGGACGATGTTTAGGAATATCGAAATGACATGCATGCTGGTATCTAAGTACCAAATACTCACCTTCATCACAATCAAGTCAATATTAACAACGCTCTTCTTTGTACCAGTGAACATTCTGTACTTAATATCCGCTCCATCACTGGTACTCAACATGAAACTCCTATTCCCCCTCAACCTAAATACACTGCCACTCTTGATGTTAAGATAGGTGTTGCCCCCGCCACCATTGTAATAAAACTCAACATGACTGATTGGAGAATCATTTATCTCCGTTTTTGACGCTAGTGTGAAAGACCTATAGATCTAAATGTTTATTTTCAATGTGTCAGGGCACCCCCCAAAAGGATAGAGATACAGAGACACGGTATCATCCCTTTCAATAGACTCACCTCTGTATGCCCACAAAAGATCTGGTTGACATCTGCTCCAAGTAGCCAAGAACGGACTATAGGTGCGGCGTCGTCGGTACATATGATGTCTAAGTCCGAATCATTCCATCGTGTACCAATAACAACTTGTACCAAAGTGCTACCACTGTGAAGAAAGGAAAACAATATCATCGAGTACAGAGTTTGAGTGAGCATATAAACGACATAACAAATCCCGATTACCAACGTACCTAATGCAAACAGAATGAGGAGTTGGCAATGTCTTTGTCATTGATGTAAATGATTGCAATGGATTCAAACATCCGAACCTTGTTTTTCCATTCTTCAGTACCCCGAGTAATCTCTCGTTGAGAGTATTGTAATCCATATTAGACGTAGATGTATCCATCGCTCAATTATAGCATCTGGACCTCTTATCAGGATACTAACACACAACAAATCACCCACATACACTTTCCACACCAATAAGGTTGGAGAGAAATTATGACATCCTCTCTCTTTTTGGCACAAACATAGTAGTTATGTGCCCCTACCGCCACCGCCATCTACAGGAGGCACTACAGCCTCGAGCACTAGCAGAGAAGTTCTCATTCTCTCATCTCTCGATTCGATTAGCCGCAAGTTGAACCGCCCCTACTACTAAGTAATGTAGTGAAGAGTGAAGCATGGGCGGGAATAGATGGGGGGACTCGTGGCAGAGGATACCGGTCGAGCCCTCCGCGTGAGTTTTGAAGTTTTCCGATAGTTTTCCGTGAGTTTTATGTATTTTTGTTGAGTCTTGCATAACAAATTTGTAGTAACAGGACAAACAATTCACGGAAAACTCTCACGAGGAGCTCGACCGGTATCCTTACTAACATTTTTCTTAGTGGACCCCCCCATCTATTCCCATGAGTGAAAAGTATCCAGAGGAGCGCCAAGCAAGATAGAAAAACAGATACTATCTCTCTACAAGGTAATATTAACACTTTTCGTTATAACTACCTTACAACAATTTTTTTCAGTTGAATACCACCAAATTGTACATGTAGAAATAAAATACTACAATATTACGTGCCCTAATTCCCCAACCATCGCAATATGTAGCTCACCATATAGGACACCTTCCTCTATGGGCAGTAAGATATCTGTGATGTGCCCCTCTAAGCATAAATAAAAACAACGGTATGAGTATTAAGCGCTGCATTAGTATAGTATACTTTGGAAGTTTTAGGGCTATTGTACACATCCTGAATCATGGTGCTCGATTTTTTGGAGGAAGGTTTGTATGACGACGAGGCGGAAGAAAACGACACTACAACCTTGACAAACCAAGATGTATATTGTTGTCCCATATGCTATACAGATACTTATCTACAAAGAAAGAAGGATGGTAATGCAACCAGAGAGACATCACGTGTTAAAAGTGATGAAGAAGAAGACTCAGAATCTGTGGAAGATGTAGAGCAACTAGGATACAGAAATCCAATGGATGTAATATCAACCAAGCAAGACTATATTAATTGGTGTTTTCATACACTTGATGATGTCAAGGACCATATAAGGAATGGGCATGGTCTTGATTTATCTGTCATCATGGAAAGTAATGATTTGTTTTACAGATTCCAGGTGAGTTTTTTTTTTTTTTCTTTTATTTTATTATTCGTTGATTACTATCATACTCTTACCAATTTCACACAAGCTTCGTGCTAGCGATGGATTGATCAGCCGTTACCTAGACTGTACTGGTGAGTCCTCCAGAAGTTATTGGACTCCTGTTGTAAAACGTTCATTCAATAAACTTGCATCAATCATATCAACGATACATTGTAGTGAGTCCTCATCTACACGCAAGTACAAAACATGTCTTAAGACTTGGAGAATACTGACCAAGCCTTATTTACGGTCCACCAACATTGATATTATTGACGATAGTAGTTACACAGGAGACGATTTGAAGCCAATGCCGATGTTAGAAGTTGACTTAGATGAACACAAAGAAGAAAATATAATCGATTGCTACCGTAAGATGGTACCTCGTGGTGGAGCAAGTGTAGGATCATCCGACAACTCTCAATATTCTTGTGACGGAACAATTGTAGCATCATCCGACAAATCATACGAGGATGGAGATGGCACCGACAATGAAGATGATGGAGACGGAGATGTTAGTATCGAGAGTGCAAAAGACGAATGGTTGGAGAAAAAAAAGGCAAAACCAAGCGCTGCTAGAAGAAAACTGGAGTTCCAACGGTTTCTCAATCAGCAATCGCTTGATTCTCTTGTCGGCGACTCGAGTTGTATCGTTCCTGTTACAAGCCCAGAGAAAAAGAGGAGGAGGATTGATTTGGACTCTGACGAAGAAGCTTGATCAAGTTTGTTGGGATTTGCTCGCTTAGGTATGTATCAATGGCCCATAGCCTCACAAATGGAGCTGGCTGATCAGTGCACCATCGTCTCTCTCAAGAATTGTTTTGGGAAATATATATGTGGCAATGGCCTTATCAATGTATAAAGTAAATGTAAAGAGTTAGTGGCCCACAATTGGCAATATCTAGATAGAGATAGAAAAATACAATCAGTAGATAGTTTTCTATCTACAGTATGTAGGAATATGGCTTCTCGAACCTTTGGTAGCTCGAACCTCACGGTATCTCGAACTTCTTTAGCTCATACCCCATATCAGTATCCTATAATATCCCCGGAGTAAAGGTACATACCCCTTCTCGAACCTTACGGAATCTCGAACTTCCTAGGGTCGAGACACCCAAGGTTCGAGAAGCCGTAGTGGACGTATCACTACTACTATGTACGATACCTAAATTAAGTTTCTTCATCATCCCATATGAATATTAACCCAAGGATTATTATAGTCTGGTAAATATATAGAAAGATGTCTGGATGGTAAGTTAATGATATGGGTTCGTTGAAGATATGCGAAGAATGTTACTTATACCGATGATGTCAACTTTGATATTATCTTGTGACACGACATGTGATGGGTTTTTGATCATCCTTCTAACTGAGTTAAGTTATACAAACTGGTGTTCGTCGTCACGCTGTATCAATTTAGATTAGGTTTTAGTTTGTTGGGACATTGATTTCGTGCATATCTTATATATACTCTGCAATAATAAAACCCAAAGATGATACCTTTTACTCATTTAATCCTCTCACCCCAAATTTCATATGTAGATTGTCAACTCATCTATTTTCGACATACCAAAGATTGTTAACTCCATAATTTGAGGTGTAAACTTGTCAGTAGGATAGGGCCAAACATCAATAAAATAATATGGATATCGATAGCCGACGTACGTTGCGTAGGATTCAGGGGAATGATGATACATTGACAAAATTATGTGTAGGTAATGCATATGGAGATAGTGATGATATCGGTACTGTTTGGTGCAATAGTATTTACGACTATTTCCGACTAGGCAATGCTATCAGTAATAATCACCATCTTCTCCAAATAGAAGTTCACGAGGAAGTAGTACACGAGACAATTGCAAGTAGTGACTTCTTTGACGGCCTTATACACAATTCATCCATTCAAGAGTTGAGGCTGGTATGTGGAAATGTTGATATTGTGCACGGATTGGGGCAGCAAATACTAAAAGTCTACCGAGAAAAGAATAATCAACTCAAACATTTAGCACTTTGGGATTGCAACTTGAGAAATGCCGGGAGAGAGCATGCAAGTACCAAAACATTGAAGTACTGCAACAATCTACAAAAGATACACCTGACATACTGTAACCTAACGGATGATCAACTAGTGCCGATATTGGAAGCGATTAGTAATCACAATACAGTCGAGCAGCTTAGTTTCTATGGAAATAGTATTGGAAATGCTGGCTGTAAGGCAATTGCTTTAGCCTTGCTATATGATCCAAACTCTAATTTGCGCATTCTTGATCTAAGGGAGAATAACATTGGAAATATGGGGGCAACCGCCATAGCAAATGGATTAGTTAACAACGCCAAGCTGCAGAGTCTTTATCTTAAATTCGACGAAGGTGACAATCCAATGAATAATGCACAGGACGCCTTCTTCCATGTATTACGCAACACATCAAGCATCAGTAGCATATATTCATCTAATCACACACTCAACTTTTTAGAGATCGATACTGATGTTCGGCTTTCCAACTTACTAGAACTGAATAAGAATACCAACAAACAGCACGTGGCCATCATTAAGATATTACAGCAGAACCATTCCAATATTGATATGGAACCATTATTTGGATGGAAAACAGGCGGGAAGTGGTCGTTAAGGGCTCTGCCTTATGTAATCAATTGGTGTGAGAGAGCAAAGACAGCTGCGAGGGAAAATAATAGACGCTTCTGTGAAGTTAGAGTTGGGAAAGAAAAGCTCTCCGCCATATATCAATTTGCTAAGGCCATGCCACTGCTGTTGTTTGTTCCATCTAAACATATCAATGGGTCGGGGAAAGCATGTAGAAGGAGCAAAAGGAAAAGGACAAGAGTTTAAGATAATAAGTAGGTGTAAGAAGAAACAGAGGGGTAATTTGCGTGTCAATGGAGTAGAGAGGGTTACGGTTGGTAATAGGAAAGAGAAGAGAAGGAGTAGGGTGATAGTCTACTTTAATGATATGATCGTACGATATAGAAAGGTTAGTCGGAAGTAGTGTATAACAAACTATTCTCTACCCAAAACACTCTGTAACTTAGTTGACAATGACAAGAACACACGAACAGCACGATTCTCTCATTAAAAGGAGATTGATACCGACACTGAGCACAGCCTATTTCCTACAGTAGTATTGATTATAGCAACGACTTCAACGTTGAGTTATTGATGTGTGTATCATACATGTATTATGATGTTCATCCATATACCATAGGTAGCGCCTGCCCACACCAATAGCGAACCCGATTGAGTGGAGAGCAAACGATAGATAACTTGATGATAGCTAAGATTTGCTTCAAGTTGGACCTTTCGGGAATCTGGTATCCTCCCCAGAGGCATATCAAAAATGCCGATCGCGTTGGTACAGTATGCAAACCATCACGGCTTTGCTGCTACTACTGATACATACCAACAAAAACACTACCCACAACACAAACATAGTCCAATTCTATACATAGGAAGCATCAATCAATCTTTTTAGACTCGTTACTAGATAAAACCGAACAAGTTGATCTAGCTAATCTACGACACAACATAACTTCCCCACCATAATGTACTAAACCTGTAATTACACTCACCCAAGCATCTACTCACCCACCACTCCTATATCACACCAGCAACAATTATCATTGCCACACTAATGACGTCCTAACTGCTAACTTATAACTTCTTCCAGTATAAGTTAGCAAACATACTGTATAAATCCTTGTCTTCCTTGGATAACTCTTCATACAACTTCGAAGCAAGCCTTTGGAATTTGACCCGTCCACCGACATTATTGACACCCTTTCGGTGCCGACGTTTAGGTAGCAAACCATGTACTGACTTATAATATTCGAAAAAGTCATCAGGGCTGTTGAAAGATTTGCCATGCCTGTATTGCAACGAAATTTGTGTACGGAAAACATCCCATCCAGTGGACGTGGAGGAGGCCTTACTGCCATCCTTCTTGTATTTCACTGACTCCTTGGGTTTCTTGGGCTTCTTGGGCTTCTTGTGTTTCTTCTTGTGTTTCTTCTTGTGTTTCTTCTTGTGTTTCCTGGGCTTGAGGGATTGGTTGTTGATGTTGGTTTCCGCATTACTTTCACTCGGCAAGGATGGCATCGGATTATCAACAGACTTAGGTCCTCCTACAACCATACCCCAAGGTTCTTCTACAGCCATTTCCCAATAACTAGAAGAACCTTGTTTGCAGGTAACAGGGGCACCCATCAATCGTGATAGACTCATTTCTCCTACAGAATAAGTTGATATTGATAAATTAGAAAGAAGGGACAACTCTGATACGGAACAAGCCGGGCTTGAAGGACGGCCAATAGTACTACCATCGGCACCCATAGCAGCAGTAGCTGTAGCGCTGGACGAAGATGATGATGAGTAGGCTATTTGGAACTAGAGAGGGGTGGGTAATAATAATAAAGGCTCATCAATATACTAGTTTCGGTAAATTAGATGCAAAACATACACCGTAACATAAACCACCAAGACTTACGCGATCTCGCTCCCTTCTAAAATCAGTAGTAGTACTACCATCGGCACCCATAGCAGCAGCAGCAGCAGCAGTAGCTGTAGTATTAGATAAAAGATTGCCCTCATATTCATCCTCAGATACATCCTCTACCATTTGAGGATCACCTGGTTGCATCAACATGTTAGTCGTTGACAACGCCTTCGACACAGTTGATACATGAACAGATGGTTAAAATGAACAAACATTGTACAACAAATCAATTGATGATATGAATATAAAATCATCTTACCATACTAAAGGTAGCACCGGCAGCAGGTGGGGGAGGCAATTTATCAAACAATATCCGACGGAATTACGCTAGTTGCTAATATTATGAAGACTCTTACTTCACCACGCTAATCACTAAAGTCTATGCCAAGAAAGATGACTGTCGACTGACCGATCGATGAGTGATGCTACAAAATTATGAGGTTTTTTTGGCTGGTTTGGGAGGCAGTACGAAGCACCAAAGCCCAAGAATCTATGTGCCCTGCCAGATACTAGTGTTGATGTGTTTGATATGCCATCTGCTGCTGTCAGGGGACTTCAACATACAAAGATCTTAGCTATATCAGAGGCGAATATCCGATCGATCGGATATGTAGCATATTATTTTCTTATTTTCACACAAAGAATTGACAACTCTGTTTGGGAGAGAATCAACTTCAACTTGAGAAATTTCTATAAATACATAGGTATCTAAACTAGCTTTTTATTGTGCAGACACAGCGAGCGTACTGCAAACAGCTTATGTACAGCTAATGTATCCAAATTTGACATCAGTGTTCTCATTTTCTGGGATTGCCATCCCACATCGGTATCCCCGTTGCAAGAATAAAATGCGCACACCGTGTAATGTTGGGGAAGAGACCCAGCTAGATACGCTGTGTCTGATTATTCTCCTACTGTATGATTTGATTGAGATTGATGATGAAGATCACCATTTAACGTTTGTTTAGTATAGATAGAATACCCTTCAATATTAGTTTATCAACGCCCATATTGCAACAATTCTGATCGAATTTCATCAATTACTTGCTTCGTTAGGGCTACTCAATGTTGATATTCGACACGATAAATGATAATTTCTGATACATCTTATCAATCGTCGATGACGATGTTCCAATCGTCCTGATACCCTATCCATGTCATCCATCTTTTCGTTATCATCTAATTTACACGATCGACGGTTGTTATCTCTCTAGATTGTCAACCATTTATGGTATACGACGACGTATAACTTGATGGTGCATCAATGTGTACGAATCAATAATGTTGTATAACTAAGTACGCACACGAACGTATTGAATAGAGTGTCAACGCATTAGTTAGCTCTATTACTTATTGATTGTATCGATGGTGGACTGGTTGATGGGGTTGCGGTGGGGAGAGAGAGGCAGCTAATTGTCAGTCAATTAATACATTCTCTAGAAACAACCTGTCTATTCGTTGTTCTAATTGGATTAGGCTTCGAATACAGGACGGTGATGTATAACAGTTTCTAATTTTAGTAGAGATAAACATCGATCCAATACACATATGGTTAGTTGATCTACTCTGTACAGGTTCAATCGAGCTGTAATATAGAGTGTTATTACATAAACAATGAAAGATTTATAGATTCTGCTCGTTCGGCTATGCACTTACAGCACACTTCCATCATTTCACATCATCAATAATGTTCGCGACAATGTCTAGTGTTACTATTATCTAGACGAGCACAAAGTAGAGGTTGACGAGGTGGAGAAAAGGGTGAAAAAAAAACAAACCAACTATTACTTTAACTAACAATAACAAAACAGTCAAACCCCAGCCCCATGCCACTTCTTGTGGAGCTAATTCGTATAAACTCTTGACTTAACAAATGCCCCCCTTCCTTCTACATTTTAGATGAACTGAACATACTCTAATAAATCATGGGCCGCCTCCACACTCCCAAAGTAGCTTTCCATTAATTTCGTGTCGGCCAACAATTCCTCTTTGTTATGGTTGCCAAACAACGAAAGGAATAGTGCAACCACATCCTCATTAAGCATGTACACATTCACGGGCTGAATTACCTCTGGGGTAACATCGGCAGCGAATTTATACTCCTGTTTCCTGGTAAACAGATGCTTCTGTTGCTCGGTGAATGACGTAAACACCTTAGCAATATGCGTGCCAATCGATGTAGGGGTATCATCATCTGATTCACTGACAGAGGCAATGGCATCCCAGCCCCAGACTGCTCCAGCTTTCTTTCCCTGAACGGTGCGTGTTTCATCATAGTTTATGAAGGTCAAGAGAGATGAGGGTAACTTCCATTAGTAAATGCGGGTTGCAGAGGCAACCAAACAAAGATACATAAAGACCAATTCAACACTCGGATCTCAAATACTTCACGTTGAACACACGATAACATATGATACTAAGATACTAACGCGGACTTTCAGGCATCTCAATATTATCACGTGGTTGTTCCGGATTATATTGCTTCCTCTTCCCGAAACCAAAAATCATCCACTTCGTGGTCAAATCCCTCAAAGAAGCAAATTCTCCGTGGTGTTCTTTCATAGGCTTTACGTAAGCAGCTGCACTGCCATCAGCGGTACTTGTATAACTGACGAATATGTTTTCGGCTAGTGTTTTTGTTGTCTAAAGGATGTGGTGCATGTTAGTAAAGTTATACATAGGTATAGGAACAAGGCAAAATTACTGCAAAATATATATGAGTATACTCACGTAAACATTGTTGTGATTGCCTGCTCTACCCATCCTAATCGGACTATTCGATAAGCGCATCGTGAATGCACTCCTGTATGGGTTAACAGCAGCAATACTATTGTTGGCTTTCTTAGTGGGAGCTTTCGGCATATTGTTTATAGAATCACTTTTCATGAAGGATGAAATACAAATTATGATACATTGTTTAGTGAAATAGATGGTCTGTAGGGCTCGAAGGCACGAGCTGTAGGGCTCGAAGGCACGAAGGCACGAGCTGTAGGGCTCGAAGGCACGAACATTATAACTTAGTATTAGCACCTGAAATACACTTTTCTACATCATGGCTGCAATTTGCAATTACCGATGGCACGAAGTGATTAGCACCAGGGATATAGATTCTATGTCATAACTGCAATTTGCCCAAGTAAGATGGGCGCTTGTGATTATCTATTGGCATATGGCAATATCTACGATGGCGATGTTTGATAATACTAATGTTTCTATTCTTTTGGCGTGGCAATTCATCATGAAGTAAACTCTCATAAAAAAGGATACTGAGCATGAGGTTTTTTTTGAGTGGAAAGGTATCCAAAAAATGCTTTTCAAATTAGCAAGGTGAAAAAGGCATAAAAAATATTAAGAGTACCTTTCTATCTTAAAAATACCGGTATCTTCCGCAGACCTCAGGGGAGCGATTTCTGTCTTCTTCCGTCAACCGGGTTATGAGCTCAACCCCTAACTTTCGGGGAAACCACGTAACACTATTTTGCTGCCATAACTTAAGCCCACCGCAGGTGCCCCCGGAGGGCTAGCGCGCTTGCGCGCTAGTATCATATAATTTAATGAGCAGCGGTCGGATACTTAAGTTGCTATAAGGTTAGGTCTAACCTAAACTTTTTAGCTAACATGAGCAGAAAATAAAGGGGTCTACTAATCAAAATATGACTAAAGTGGGGTTAGGGTCAGAATCTGGTAAGATTTTTTTTAGGGACCTTTCCGTGAACAGGCGGTGAAGAGTGCATGGCATCTTGTGTTGCGAGATCAAGTAAGCACTATCACTATCGTACGTCTTTACTCCTTACTACTAAAATCTCTCTAGTATTTATTGCAATACATCGACTAATTCAACTAACACTTCTATAGCGAAATATACCTTCAATAACAAGTTTATTCAAAGTGGTGTACCGACCGTATCTATTACCTCTTTCCAAATTGTTTGTAAATGATACAATTTTTGCCATCAAATAAACCATCAATTAAGCCATTATTGTGAGCATTAACAACCCAGTGATCCTTGCTAGAACGTTTTTTGGGGTGGCTACTATTCTCCAGGCTCTCCCTCAACCTCATATACATTCTTTTCAAATCTGGTGGTATCATTGGGCATTTGTTAATATGCCGCTGTAGACGGATAACAACGGCTCGATATAAACCATGAACTGTTTTAGGTTGAACGGTGTGGTACTTTTCTCTATCACTGCGGCTCAAACGTTTACAGAATTTGCAGCGGAGACTGATTCTATTCTTCTCTGGATCATCAAAGAATGGCTCGATCATCTCACCTCTGATTAGGCAATGTACTGGGTTTATTTTGGTTACGTCCTCCTTGTTGTGGATATTGAAAGAAGTGATAGAGCTACCTGATTTGGTTGTATTGGTATTCATACCAAAGCGCTTCTTCTTCTGCTTTGGGTGGTAAACACTTTTGTCGTCCAAGAATAATCGATCACCCTCATCATTGGTATAACCACGTTTAGACGATCGGGCCACGTATTGCTTTGGTGCTTTGCGAACAGAGCGTAGTTTTGTTTGTGCATTGGTGTCATTCTTCACAGTTGCAGTTGTGTTTCTATTGTTCGTTTTTGATATAACATCGGTAGATGACAATGAATCATTGGATGATGTACTGCTCCACGTGCTCTTGTTTTGGAGCTCTCTTTCCCATTGCGATATCATATTCATTTCTTTCTGTTGCCAATCAAATTCCGAGTTTAACATTTCCAGATCGTAGTCTGAGATTCCTCTCTCTTCGGCGGTATACCATCCCAACACCATTGTTGAATCTGATATTAAAGCTTTTGTGTGCCGTTTATGCTGTGATGGGCACTATGATTAGAATGGCAGAAGGGGCGGGATCTGATATGACTGCATTGCATTCTTAGAGCCCCAACCAGAAACAACAGATATCATAGCACAACAATGGAAGAACCATTACTTAAAGAGAGATCAGATCGGTTTGTACTATTCCCTATAGAGGACGATGATGTGAGTGTACTACCTGAAATGTTTTTTTTTATACACGCCTTGTACATAAAACTGACACACAACCACACTTCCCCTCTCCCAAATCCGACACAACAAACGCTCAAAGATATGGCAAATGTATAAACAAGCGGAAGCTTGCTTCTGGACTGCTGAAGAAGTAGATATTGCTGGAGATCTAAAAGATTGGGATAATTTATCCAACAACGAACGTCACTTCATTTCACACGTTTTGGCCTTCTTTGCTGCCTCGGATGGTATTGTCAATGAGAATTTGGCTGCAAACTTTGCCACTGAGGTACAAAGTGCAGAGGCAAGATGCTTCTATGGATTTCAAATTGCTGTAGAGAATATCCATTCAGAAACTTACTCCTTGTTAATTGACACATACGTGAAAGATCAAACTGAAAAGATGCACTTACTCAATGCTATTGAAACTGTTCCATCTGTGCAGAAGAAGGCTAAGTGGGCATTAAAGTGGTGTGATGCCAATAATGCATCATTTGCAGAACGTATGATTGCCTTTGCCGCTGTTGAGGGTATCTTCTTCTCGGGTTCATTCTGTGCCGTCTTTTGGTTAAAGAAGAGAGGATTAATGCCTGGTCTTTGCTTCTCGAATGAACTCATCTCACGTGATGAGGGTTTACATTGTGATTTTGCCTGTCTTCTGTACAAGAAGCTTGTGAACAAGTTACCAGAGAGTCGAATTGTGGAAATCATTACCAATGCCGTGGAGATTGAAAAAGAGTTTGTTGTTGATTCACTTCCTGTGGAGTTGATTGGGATGAACTCTGGACTTATGTGTGAATACATTGAGTTTTGTGCAGACAGGTTGCTAGGTGCCCTCGGATGTGACAAATATTACAATGGTAAGAATCCCTTTGAGTGGATGGAGATGATTTCTCTCCAAGGGAAGACAAATTTCTTTGAGAAGAGAGTTGGAGAGTACGCCAAGTCTGGAGTCGGTGTTAATTCAGAGGAACAAGTATTCAGTATTGATGCTGACTTCTAATGTTGTTGTCGTTCCCTTTGTCTGTTATAATTTAAGGTCCCCGTGCTGAGTTACTGTGTGTGATTTAGCATTCACATTTCTCGCTCCATTGCTAGAATAATGGGGGTATAAGATATTTACAAAGCACCCCCCTCATCTTCATCCTCCTTCTCGTCACCCTCGTCAACATCTTCTCCAACATCCTCGTCATCATCCTCGGCACCCCCTTCTTCGTCACTGTCAGTGCTATCACCATCATCGTCATCTGTTAAAGACGAGTCAGACCGATCTCCAAAGCGATATTCTTCCGGCCAAGTTACACCTCTTACAATCTCGGGGAAACCAGGCAAAAACCTCAGCACGTCCGACAACTCTTGCCAAGATTTCTTATCAGGCAGATCCTTTATACAGATGCCCCTTTTCAAATACTTATCGTAACGCTTGAAGCACAACCTGATAATGGTATTGTGAAGCAGACGTGGTTGAGCAGAAGAAGAAAGAAACATCTCAATACCATTCACTATCCCACGCGGTTGTGCACTCAACCCGATTTCTCTCACCCTCTCCAATGCATTCCCGATTAAATGGTTCCTTATATCCAATACCAAACAAACAAAATGAACACAAGGAGAGTAATATCCTGCCATGATAGGTCGGATGATGCTATGACTAAACACATTGCCAACACTAACAAGTTTCTCGACAAAGGCTTTCATCCCATCTAGATCAACAACCCCATAACGGTGCTTAAAGCGGTAGATATCCATCTCATTTACCACTGATTCTATATCCCTCCGAGATTCCCTTATAATACCGGCGAGGTATGTTTTCGCAATAACGTTGTCAACAATACTGGTTAGCTCCGTGTATCCTCTGAATGTTTGGAGTGGTAGAGGGACGGAAAAGAATTTCCCGTCAAAACAACTCTTACAAATATTGAGGTCGAATACTTCCAATGCGTTGTACACATCCCTCCCCTGTCGGACCACAACCAAATCAATATTCACAACACTTTTCTTTGATCCAAGTTCTTCAAAGGGTTTGAAAGGCATCGATTCACCAAAACACGTCAACACTTCAATGGATCTCATTCGGCTTTCGTCCCCTTCGAATAGCTCATGCCTTCTTAACAGCCTCCCTCTACTAATTGCATTTGCATAACTAAATTTACTATCATCTCGGTTCGTGTAGTGTTCCACATGTGATACATTACGGTCAAACTCTTCATGGTTGTAAGTAGAGCTACAACCAGAAAACACTTGATATTGATCCAACAACCACTTACGAACAACGGGGGCTTGAGATTCATGGACGAAGATGTCAATGTCACATCCCTCCCATGATTTGTACAGGCATGATTTGCCAAGCACAGCCTGCACAATTAGACTTCCACTATAGATACGTGTTTTGGATATAATACAATGAGAACGGGTGACCAATGTAAAAACACAGCATAAATCTCGCCAATACGTACCTCAAAACAATAGAACCTCTTGGTGAGTAGTCTGTCATATTGCAGAACGATTGCAATGGGTTCGAGCTCTTGAAGTTTGTGGAACTACTCTCCAGTGCCATCTCAAGATTGTGTCTGAGAGACCCAAGCAATAAACCTTTTTTTTGTGTATCAGCTGGGTAGGCCCTACATAGATTGAAAATATCACTGGGTGGTAAATAACCAACAACGTTCTTTTGCACATCTCCGGGTAAACAATTGAGTAGATGATTCCGATTCATGCTGGACTGAGATGCTTGTTCTTTGTACAAGAGAGAAATGTGATCGAAATATATCATCTCACATCTAATTACCTAGAGGGCACTCACAATCTTACTGCCCCCACCCCCACCCTCGTGCCCAGTTTGTCAAGAATCTACCACAGCACACTACTATCGTGTCAATTGCGTTATTGTTATAAAATTGCATCGGGTCAAACCACATAGTATAAATCAGACAGAGCAAATAAATTAAATGTCGGATATTACTAACAGGTCTTCTCCGCCAGTATCTAATAATGCACCATCGGATAGTAAAAGTGAAGAGAATGTAGCAATGATATCTCCTTACGACTACCTGACAGCTGATGATAAAAAAGCGGCTGAAGACATGGAAGCCAATGCCAACAGATTGGCCAGTGACCGAGAGCTGATAGCCCATACATTCCAGCGTACGTTGCATGTAGCGATCAAATCTGACACTCTCTCGTCCCTTGTCGATATTGTTCTGTCTTGTGTTGATGACATTAATACATCTGCCACGGAGTTAAAATCTTTAGCCAATTATCATATCAACAACATTATCCTCTTAAACAAATATAGTAGCAAGAATTATAATGTATACATGGAAATGGCTTGGGGTAGAGGTTATATATTCGATATTGAACAGAGTATCGACGGTTATATCATGGCATGGAATGAGCTTGGTGATTTTGATCTTAGATTTACCACACATCATATTTTTTATAACCAAGGTATATGGTCTAACGAGGATATGCTATCTCATGAGTATTCAGGTGATTCAGTATCTGAATAGGTTGTTATTGTATGGCAATTGAAATTATGTAAATGAAGACTCCTCGTTGGATGAGCTTTAAGGTATGGGTATTTAATGTGCACTTTAAGCAAGGTTCAGATATACATATCTTCATTATTATATATGGAATGTAGGTTTCATATCGTCAATCTTGTCTTAAATGCAAGTGACCTCAGGTTATCAGGTATATGGTAGATCATTGTATTGTTTTTTTTTAGTGGTCTCTGTTGAGAGATGGACATCTCTTTTTTCGGGCCGTGTCTAGATTTGGTATCCTTAGCTCAAAAGATCCAGTATCCTTGAACAAGGGGCACTACCAATTTGTATCTCATTCGGGGGCACGAAGAATGAGGGGCACTAAGAATGATCAATATACTTATTCTTTGCATAATTATTAGACAACAACAACCCTTAAGAACAACTTCCTAAGATTATGACAGGATCCTACTCTATGAACCTACG
>NHEP01000008.1 GCA_002171515.1 bacterium TMED88
ACCCGGACCCATTGCAAACCCTGGCCTTGAAGCGCTTCTCGCGGTCGTCAAACCTGCCGAAACCGACTTTCTCTACTTTGTCTCCCGCAACGACGGAACGCATGCATTTTCGGTCAGCTACCGGGAGCACGAGGAAGCCGTGACCCAATATCAGCGAAGAAGGCGGTCGCGACAGCGCGCGGCTCAAAAGAGATGATATGAACATTGACGTCAAGAGCTTCTACTGTCATCGAGTTCCCGATCAATGGAACCGAACGCTTGAGGAACAAAGCCAGCGAGCCGCGACCGATAAACCCGCTCGACTGTTGCTCGAGGCGATGCAACAAGTCGAAGCCACGCTGGACGTAATCGTTGAAGCCGAGTCCACGGAAAAACGATATTCCCTCAACATTCATCAGGGCCGAATGGACTGCGACGCGGAGGCCCAACGCCCCCCCTTTCTCGTCCTCGTCCACGACCTAGAGACGTTTAAGACCCTTGAGCGCGAATCGGGCGATTCCATTCTCGGCTTTCTTGGAACTCTGGCGGGGCAGAGCGAAGAAATGAAGCTGACCTCCAATCGGCTTCGGCAACTGAGCGAACTCAACGGACGCGCTCGTCTTGAATTGACAGATGGACCGACCATGTCGCTTGAGGCTCGGCTGGGCGTCGGCATCCATGACGCCGAGGCGCCCCGCTGCACCCTGCGTCTCCCCGCCTCGGCCTATGCCGCACTCAAGCAAGGAACCTTGGCGCCCCAAGACGCCTTCATGAGCGGACAAATCACGGTGGACGGCGATATGAATCTCGCGATTCAGCTGGCCCTCGCGGCCGTCTCCAGCGACTGAACGCGCCATCCACCGCCTCCATTCTCAATCTTAAGCGAAGCGGAACAAAGCGCGTCGGATCAGTTCAGGGTTCGCAACAGCGCCCACGTCGCGCCGCACCTTCGGACGGGCCATTTTTCACCCACGCATACGGTCTTACCCTGACCGTACTCCGAAGGAATCACCGATCCACGCGACTACGCACCCTGATCCGTTTTTAATCGATCCAAAATCGTTGACAGGCCTCCAAGCCTCGCGTAAATCGGAAGGGCAGCAGCGAATCAAACTCACTGCTTTTAAAAAAGAATTGGGGCTTTTTTGAAGTCGCTCTAAGGGCAAAACCTGATGCTTTTCCCTCAGGAAATGAGTCCAATGATCGAATCGAGGAGAGAATCAAAATGCGTGCATTAGTAGTCGACGATCACGGTGTTATGCGAGCTGGCCTGCGCTCGCTGCTCGAAGCCAGGGATGACATCACCCTCGTAGGCGAAGCCAAGAACGGCCACGAGGCCATCGAGCAAGCCGAACGACTCAAGCCCGAGCTGATTTTGATGGACATCGAGTTGCCGGGACTTTCCGGAATTTTGGCCGCCGAAGAAATCACTCGGCAGCGATACTGCGATCGGATCCTCATGCTCTCGGCCCATGAGACCCGTAACTTCGTCGAGTCCGCGCTTCGGGCCGGCGCCCGGGGATACGTTGTTAAAACTTCTTCTGCCCAGGAACTCCAAACCGCCATTGACGCGGTCTGCAGCGGTCGCTGCTACATGTCGCCAGCAGTGACCCACCATGCGGTGGGCGCTGTGGCCGATCCAGCAGGCACCACGGCCTCGCCAATCTCGAATTTGTCTCGACGCGAGCAAGAGGTCCTTCGACTTATTGCCGATGGAATGGGGAATAAAGAAATCGCCGACGAGCTTCACCTTTCACCCCGAACAATCGAAACCCATCGCGCGAACCTGATGCGCAAACTCGGCGTCCGAAAAGTGTCTGGGCTCGTTCGCATCGCCATCCGCGAGGGGTTGCTTTCGGCCTAATCACGCCTGCCACAACTCTTTGTCCCGCGAGGAATCGGAACTTCACTAGAGTGATCCTCAGACCATCGGCTTGGGGATCACTCTAATGAGGGTTCGAGTAGGGGCAGGGCCCTCTCCGAGCCCATTGTGGTGAGCAAGGTTGTGAGCTTGGGCCCATGATCGCGCTCGACCAAAAGGTCATAGGCCAGCGGGCAAAAAGTCTTCAGCGTGAGTTCAGTGCCCTCGCAAAGCTGCTTCATGTGCGGAACGAGGTCGGCCTCTGACCCGTCTGGTAGAGACTTCAAGGCCTCAACTAGGCGTTGCAAGACGATTCGGTGGTCGCCCTCCACGGTCCGCACGACGGCCTCTTTCCGAATTCGATAGCGGAACTCATCCGGTGCAAAGTTTTGCACCCAGCGCCAACAGCAGGCGGCCCGCTCTCGGCAGAGCATGCGCTGCGTCTCATCGTGAACCTCGCCCAATGTTTCGAAGTGGGAAACGGTGCGCTCCAAATCGCCATCATAGGCTTGAACAACAACCGAAATCGCTCGAAAGGGCGGAACAACGGGGGCTGGGCTGCCCGGCTCGATCCGGCACGGCGAGACCGAGGCCAGCTCGAAAGTTCGTCGAGCAATTCTTCGTTTCTTGTCTGCTTTTGATCCATCCTCAGCCTCATGGGCCAAACGGCGAGCGCGATCGTAGTCCTCATAAAGTTTGATGACATCGGCATCAAAGGAAATTTGAAACTCGCTTCCTGGTCTCTGACTCGCGAAGATCCACCGGAGCATCTCGGGCTCGTAGACATCAAGACAATCCTGGACGGTCACCACATCGCCCTGGGAGCTCGAGATTTTCCCTCCTCGCCCTTTGATCCGGACAAAGTCGTAGGCCACGTATTCGGGCGCCTTGCCGTGATAAACCGCCGACACGATTTCTCGGCCTGTATCGTAGCTTCCACCGGCTGAGCTGTGGTCTTTTCCGCCAGGCTCAAAAATGACTTGTTCATGGGCCCATCGCATGGGCCAGTCGACCCGCCACGGCAATTTGATGTTGCCGCCCTCGCGCAGGTCAACACTGGCTTCGTGCTCGCAATTACGACACCGGTACTCCACTTTCCAATCACCCGGCCAACAGAAATCCACCTCATCTTGCCCGCAGGCGTCACAAAAGCCTGCCAGCGGCAACCAATCCTCGGGGAGCGGATGCGTTCGGTGCCGATTCAAGATCTGGCGGATCGCTTCTCGACTTTCCAATGCTTTGCGAATCCCAGCCGCGTAGACACCCGCACGGTAACGCTCCGATTGACGAATAAACTCAGGCGCGATGCCCAAGGGCACCAGGCTCCCCTCGAATTGCGAGATAAAGTGGACCGCGTAACTCTCGTGCTCATCATAAGGGTCAGGAACGTCGGCAACACTTCGTCGTAAATTCTGCTCCAACATTTTCGGCGCGGGCAATCCCACAGGCACTTTCCGAAAAACATCGAAGTCATCCCAGGAATAGATGAAGCGGACATCTGCTCCCTGGTCGCGAAGCGCACGGGCCACGAGATCAACGGTGATGACTTCCCGAAAATTGCCGACGTGAATCACCCCGGACGGCGTAATGCCCGCCGCGACAGTAATCTCGCTCGGCCCCGAATCGTCAATCGAACCCAGGGCACGCCGCGCCGCGTGATCAGCCCAGTGTGACAAGTCTTTTCCTCTTTCCGTTGCGGTGTGATCTTTCGGATCCATCATCTCATCGACTCAATCCAACGCGGATTGGGTCAGACGAGCCGGGCTCAGCGCCTCCATGATGTCCTGATCGGAGGAAGAGCCCAGCAGACCCCCAGCGGCCAGTCGGCCCAGCTCAGCAGAGCACACCATGCCGGATCCTCCCAGTCCCGCAACCCAGAATAGACCCTCGACATCGGGATCGGGACCGATCGCGAAGCGGCCATCCTCCGTCAGGGTGCGAACGCCACACCAAAAGTGAGCGGCTTGAGCATCTCGCAGGCCGGGCAAGAAACGAGACGCCTTGCTCGCAATCAAACGACGAACTTCCGAGTCGACGTCATATCGTTCTGGGTCGACGTCGGTGATATCACAGGCGCAGAGCAGGAGGCCGCCGCCCTCTGGGCGGCAGTAGAATTCACCTTCTTCCCGAGAACCGAAATACCACAAGACAGGCCACCTTCGATCCAAATCGGACTGCGGGGCCGTCACCATCAAATGACGACGGGTCGGCCGCAAACGAATCTTTGATCCCGCTGCCGCGCCGAGTGCGCCCGCCCAGCCCCCCGCTGCCAGCACGCAGGTCTCGGCTCGAATCTCTTCTCCCGAACTGAGTCGTACGCCGATGACACGCCCCTGCTCTTCAATCAGCCGCTCGACCCGAACTCCGCGCCGGATCTCCACCCCACCCTGCCGGGCACCGCGTGCGAAGCCCGCGACCAGAGCACCGATATCGATTCGGCCTTCCTCGGGAAACCAAAACCCACGTGTCACGTTGCCCGCAAACCAAGGAGCCCGGAGAAGTACTTCATGGGCCTCCAGAGATTCACACCGGCTCGCCACACCCGGCTCCATGGCACTGACCCATGAGGCCAACTCTTCGGACCGTTCAGGACCCGCCGCGAGCAGCAAACCGAAAGCATCCACCAGCGGCGTCTCACTAAATCCCGTTGGCGGCTCGCGAAGAAAACGGGCGCTTCGAAGCCCAATGGCTGTACTGATCGAATCTTCGGCGAGAGATCGGAGAATGGCCGCGTTCACCCCTGAGGAGTGGGAGGCCAGATGCTCCTCCGCCTCGACGAGAATTGTCCGCTCGCCTTCCTCAAGGCGTGACAAGTGCCACGCCGTACTCAATCCAGCGATCCCGCCACCAATGATCAAGAAACGGATGTGTTCGGAGGCCACGGGCCGAGACTAACAAAAGGAGGCCGAGAAGGAGGCCCCGACAACATGGGGGAATGATGACTCAGCGTCGAGTGAGACGATTTAAGCGAGAGAAGCCAGAACGGAGACTCCGCTCCGATTCGCCGGAATGCCCTTAGCCCAACGCGACCTCTCGAAGCAGCGAGAGGTTGTCGAGCGCCTTGCCCGCTCCGTGCACAACGGCCGTGTAGGGATCCTCGCTGCGCAGGATCGGCAGTTTCGTTTCATCGCGCAGAACCTGGTCTAGATCGCAGAGGAGAGAGCCTCCACCCACCAGCATGATCCCTCGATCGACGATGTCTGCAGCGAGTTCCGGAGGCGTTTTCTCAAGAGTCAGATGAACCGTTTCGATGATCGCATGGATGGGCTCGACCAGGGCTTCACGAATTTCATCACTGGTGGTCTCAACAATCTTGGGAATACCCGCCACCAAGTCGCGGCCCTTGATTTCCATTGAAGAAGTGACGGTTTCCGTTGAGGCGGTCCCGATGCCCATTTTAATGGCTTCCGCGGTCCTCTCTCCGATCAGCATGTTGTACTTCCGCTTCACGTAGTTGATGATCGCTTCATCCATCTTATCCCCACCCGTTCGGACAGAGCGAGAGGCCACGATTCCCGACAAAGAAATAACGGCCACGTCGGTGGTTCCTCCGCCGATGTCCACAACCATGTTGCCGGTCGGAGCGGTGACATCAAGTCCGGCCCCAATGGCCGCAGCCATCGGCTCCTCAATCAAGAAAACTTCTCGAGCGCCAGCAGAAATGGCGGATTCTCGAACCGCCCTCTTCTCAACGCTTGTAATACAGGGCGGAACGCAGACAACAATGCGCGGCCGGGCGAGCTTACGTCGATTATGAGCTCGCTGAATGAAGTACCGAAGCATTGCTTCCGTTACTTCGAAATCAGCGATGACGCCATCCTTGATCGGCCGAATCGCGCGAATCGATCCGGGGGTGCGACCCAACATCTCTTTCGCATCATGGCCCACGGCGAGCACTCGCTGCCCTTTGCCGTCGTTTTTATCGAGCACAGCGACCACACTCGGTTCCGAGCACACCAGCCCGCGGCCGCGGCTGTAAACCAGGGTGTTAGCGGTGCCAAGATCGATTGCTAGGTCCTGCGAGAACATTCCCGCAATTTTGTCGAGGAACATGATCCGGTCCTTCCACGCGTTATGGACGAGCGGAGAAGCTCGTCAGTCCGTGAAAGAACTGATCGGAAAAAACCGGCAAAGCTTGAGGCCAAGTCCACGCCCCCCCACTCTTTGTGGCCCATACGACGCAGGGCGCACCTGGGCGGCTCCGCCCGCAGGACAAAGGACACTGGAGCGACTCAGGGGGAGCTCAGCCCGAGGAGCCCGACGGCTCAAGACCGGCTCCAGGCCAGCCTAGAAGTCCGAGAAGGGCGTCCCCACGATCTCGTGGACGATCGACCGCGAATCCTCGACACCCGGGCGAGCAGGCGTGCCGTCACCCTGCTGCAGCGATTGAGCAGCCTCAGAGGCCCCCTCCTCCCCAGAGCCCGACGGATCCGCGCTGCCCGCGGACGATTCGGTAGCGGTCGGGGAGGCTTGGTTCACGTCCTCGCCGGCGGCCGCCGGCTGCATCAAGGGATCCTGATTGGCCAGAGTCTGGAGTCCAGCCAAGCTCAAGGTCAGCTCGGCGACGCCCCGGCGAACGCTTTCGAGGTGGGCCTGGTGGGCCGAAATATGGCTCTGCGCGATCTGGAGCCGCTGATCAGCGACCAAAAGCTCCTCGGTCAAAGAGGTAACGCGGGCATCGAGGCCCGCGGCTCGCTGATACTGCTGGCCGAACAACAGGAGCCCCAGAATCGCCACCACGCCCACCAGCCACCAGGGCGCTCCGCGACCGGGTGGGTTTGCGGTCTCCGTTGAGGCGCCCTGCGGACCCGAGCCGATGCGACCGCCACCCGAAGTCAGTTGATCCTCAGAGAGGCCAGCGGTTTTGGACTGCGCGGACTCGGGGGATTGCTTTTCATCCACGATGGAGAGGTCGGTCGGGGTCTCAGGGGCGGCCATGGGGGATTCCTTCGCGTAGGGCGGCCAATCGGTTGGCCGGCAGGTGAGCGGACTCGGCCAGTTTCGCAAATCCCTGTGCGACTCGAAAGCGGATTTTCACTCAATCCCGCTTGGCAAAACCGGGAGGGCGACGTCCGAGCCGATTTTAGCCCATCTCGGGAGCGGACAACCCACTCAACCGGAAGCGGCTCAAGCCTAGGACTGAATGACGAGCTTGGAGAGGCTGGTCTTTCTCAGGTTGGTCTTTTGAATGGTTCGCACCAACTCGGCAACCTTCTCCGTATCGGTTTCGAACGGATTGTTGCAGATCACCCGAACGTTCAAGAGATTCCCTAGGCGGATGTTTGACCAATCGAGGTCGTATTGGATCGAATTTTCCCGAGCCAGCTTGATAAATTCACCCCTCATTCGAGCTCGGGTGTCCGGGGGCGGATCGGTCTTCGCTTTATCGACGTCCTCGTCACCAAAGACTCGATCAACCAAGCCCTTCCGCTCCAACAGATAGTAGAGACTGCGCTGGCGCTGAATGTCATGGTACTGAAGGTCGAGCATAAAGACCTTCGGATCGCTCCATGAGGTCCCGTTGCGATCGATATAAGACTCGATCAGCCGACGCTTGATCACCCAGTCAATCTTACGATCGAGTTTATTGGGATCCGTATCGAGGCAGTCAAGCACGTGCTGCCACATGTGAACCGCTTCTTTATGTTCGTCGCTGACGGGGTACTGCTCGATATATTTTTGCGCCATCTCGCAGTACTCGCGCTGGATCTCAATTGGAGAGTACTCCCGACCATTGTCCAGCCTCAGCCTGCGCTTGCAGGAAACGTCGTATGTAATGTCTTTGATCGCCTTGACGGGGTTGCGAAGCGTAAAGTCTTTGTTGATGTAGTTGTCTTCGATCATCTGCAACACGACCGAGCAGGTTCCAACCTTAATAAAGTTGGTGTACTCGCTCATGTTCGAATCACCCACAATCACATGGAGGCGGCGATAGCGCTCACGATCCGCATGCGGCTCATCGCGGGTGTTGATAATCGATCGGTCGTTGGTCGTGGTTCCCGAGATCTTCTGATAGATGTGCTGCGCTCGCTGGCTGACGCAGTAATGGATGCCATCCTGAGTCTGAAAAACCTTCCCGGCACCGGTGTAAATTTGCCGGGTCACCAAGAACGGGATCAGTTGTTCGGCCAAGTAGTAAAAATCAACATCTCGGTCGACGAGATAGTTCTCGTGACAGCCATAGGAATTTCCAACAAAGTCGGTGTTGTTCTTGAAGATGGATAGCTTGCCCGGGATCCGCTCTTCCCGAATTTTCTCCTCAGCATATTCCTGAAGGTCTTCGAGGATCCTTTCGCCTGCTTTGTCATAGATGATCAGCTGCTTAGGCGAGGCGCACTCGGGCGTCGCATATTCAGGGTGGCAGCCCGTGTCTTGATAGAAACGCGCCCCATTCTCCAAGAAGACGTTGAGGAAATGCTCCGTTGTGATGAGCTTCTCGAAGAGAAAGCGAATGGCCTTCTCGACGGGGAGGGTCTTCCGGCCTTCCGGCGTGAAGATGATCCCGTATTCGGTCTCGATGCCGTAGATCCGCTTCTGCATGGTGAGACTCGACCCCTCAAGCGCTTAACCCTGACCGATTCAGATCAAGGCCTGGATGCTTTAGGTTAGAGTCCGTTTGGAGGGCGCCCGGTTCCCAAACTCGACGGAACGCGGACCCCTCTTTACCCCCATGGGGGTTTCGTCCTCACCCTTATCAGCCTTCCAAGATTCCCTTTACCTCTTCGGCAGACAGCCTTCGGAACTTGCGCCCAAGTCGTGCCCGCTCCAGGACACAGACTTCCAGAGCGCCTTCCGAGAGGTTAGCGCCTCGATCACCCCCGGCATCGAGGGCTCGTCGCCCCAATTCGAGAGCCTCGCCGAGGGCGAGTCCCTCCCGGTAATCCGATCGCAGGACGCCCTCAACCTCCTCGAAGCCTCCCCCAATTACGCAGAATCCATGCTCTTCGCTGATGAACCCATCGAAGGTGACCTTGTAGAGCGCGTTGGCGCCATGTTCGGGATACCGGTCGTCTCCGACTTCAGCCACGATCAACTCGATTTCAAGCGGCTTCATCTCCCGGGTGAAGACCTCACCGATCGCCTGGGAATAGGCATTCGCGAGGGCTTGGCCCCGAACGTCTTCGCGACTGTATTGGTAGCCGCGAACGTCTGCGAAGCGAACACCGACCTTCCGTAGTTGATCAAACTCGCTGAACTTACCCACCCCAGCAAAACCGATGCGGTCGTAAATCTCACCGATTTTTGAAAGGCTGGTCGAGTTCTCCGCAACCAGCAGCACGCCCCCTTCGTATTCGAGGGCGACAATGGATTTTCCCCGGGCGATCCCCTTCCGGGCGAATTCGGCCTTGTCGGCCATCACCTGCTCGGGCGAGACATAGAACGGCATACTCATGCGCTTTTCTCCTGAATCTGAACCCTGCCGGGGTTAGGGATTGACCGTGCGACGCGAGAGGATTTCACGATACGCGCGCTCAATGCCATCCTCATCCGTATCGACGACACCACTCTCCGAGCAGATCTTCACGACCGGAAAAATTCGACGCTCGAGATCGACCCCGCCGGTCGCCCGGTCTTCGTCAGCCGCGGCCGTCAAGGCCGCGACCGCCAGCTCGACCGACTCGGGCCCCGAGAGCCCCTCATGCCAGCCCTGCTTAAGGGCTTCCCGTGCGTAGAGTCCGCCCGATCCTGTGGCATCAAAATCGGCCTCTTCGTAGCGCCCGCCGGTAATGTCGAACTTCCACAGCCTCCCCTGCTTCCGACGACCATCAAAACCCGCAAAAAGCGGCACAACGGCCAAACCCTGCATGGCCGCCGGCAGGTTCTGCCGGATCATCTGGGAGAGCTTGTTCGCCTTCCCCTCTAGCTCAAGGGACTCGCCTTCAATTTTCTCGTAGTGCTCGAGTTCCACCGAGAGAACGCGAGCCATCTCAATCGAGGGGCCTGCAGCTCCGGAAATCGCCATCACAGATTGGCTGTCGGTCGCGAACACCTTGACGACGTCTCTCGACGCCACCGAGTGACCCGCTGTCGCCAAACGATCACCCGCGACGAGAACGCCTTCGGAAAAGCGCATCGCCAGCACGGTTGTGCCGTGCGGAATCATTTGACCTGCAGACCCCGACCACGCAGAAAGGTCCGGCACGAGCTGCGGATGTTCGACCTGCAGTAGCTCAAAAAAGCTTGAGCCAAAGTAATCGCCTAACAGAGACACCGATCCCCCCCAATTCGCTCGCCGTTGACACGGATCCTTCCGCGTCCCAGCCAGATCGATTTACTGACCACCTCGCTGGACATAATTCTTCACAAACTCTTCGGCATTTTCTTCGAGAACCGAATCAATTTCGTCCATGAGCGAGTCCATTTCCTCTTTCAACTCCTCGCCCTTCTTGGCCAGCTTCTGGGAACCCTCTCCCGATTCGGCGCTCTCTTCTCCCTCGCCGCCGCCTTTAGCCTTCTGCTTCTGGTCACCGCCGGCCGCGCTGTAGAGCAGACGTTCGGAGCGAGAACCGCCCTCGATCATGTCTTTACGACTACGAATGAAAGTCGCCATACCCTGCACCTCTCTTCCTTTGGATTGATTCCGAGCCAGGCCTTCAGGAACCCATATTCACGAGTAATTGAGAAGCCGTCTCGGAACGCTCAAGTAGATCCAGAACATGCTCTCGAGTTCCCTTGAGGGGCTCAGACATCATGACTCGTTTAATCGGCTCATCGCCGACACCAAATGAGATTGAATCCCAATTCACGCCGAAAACTTGTCCTGGGTACCGCCTGAGGCATTCCCCGCGGAAAAAAGCCCGGGTGTCGCTCGGCGGCGTGTGGACAGCCGCGTTGATCTCTTCGTCGCTCACGATCCGCTCGACCTCACCCTGCCGCTCAAGCATGTAATAGAGGCCTTTATCAGGCCTCGAGTCGTGGTATTGCAAATCCAGCATATGAACCTGCGGGGCGTCCCAGTTCAGCTGCTTTCGACCCATAAAGTTCTCGATCAAACGTTTTTTAGCCACCCAATCGATCTCGCGATGAAGACTCATCGGGTCCGAGCTCAATCCTTCGACGACATACTGCCAGCGTTTCACAACATCTTGGGTGACCGCATCAAGATCATTCTTCGCTGCGTAAGCCAGTGCCATTTCGAGGTATTCCTGCTGGATCTCAACGGCCGTCCGTTTTTTACCCCGGTCCAGGGAGAGCAAGTGACCCATCCCCGGATCACGTGACACCTCCTTGATGGCTCGAACAGGATCTCGCAGCGTGAGATCACGATCAATCGCTCCATCCTCAATCATGGCCAAAATCAGCGCGGTGACTCCGTTTCGAAGGTAAATGGAGTACTCGCTCATATTTGAGTCACCGACGATGACATGCAACCTTCGATAGCGATCTCGGTCGGCATGAGGCTCGTCTCGCGTATTAATGATCGGGCGTTTGACCATCGTATCCAGCGCCACTTCCGTTTCGAAGAAGTCCGCGCGCTGTGAGAGTTGAAAATCGCAGGGCTGCCCGCGGTTCTCGCTCCCCACCTTCCCTGCACCGCAGAAGATTTGGCGGGTGACAAAGAACGGAAGTAGGTGCTCGACGATGCGCTTAAACGATGTGCGTCGATCCATGAGATAGTTCTCATGGCAGCCGTAGCTATTTCCCTTTCGATCACTGTTGTTCTTGTGAAGCAGCATGATGGCGCCATCGGGCAAGAGGGCCGTGGCTTCTCTGCGGCTGATCTCAGCCACTCTCTCCCCCGCCTTCTCATGAATCACCAAGTCACGCGCGTTCGTCACCTCCGGACATGAATACTCCGGGTGTGCATGATCGACGTAATAACGTGCGCCATTGAGAAGGGTCTTGTTGCGGGCCAAATTCTCTTGATGGTTCGGCGTGTACTTTTCGCCGTCGACCTGAAATCCACGTGCATCCGCAAGCGGGTTTTCCTGATCGTAGTCCCAGAGAATCCGGCCGTCGGGATCTTCTTGGTATGCGTTAACGAGGAGAACACAGCTCGAAATTGGATCAAAATCGGGATCGTTTTTCACGATGATCCCAAACTCGATCTCGGTCCCCATGACGGTCGGTATCGCCATCTTGTTATTTCGCTCCTGCCGGGCTCGAAGGGCCTCAAGCCCAATGTATGGGGCCTTGGCCCCGTATCGAGAAGCGTACCGGATCCAGAGCAGGAGGCTGCCCGCCGGTCTTCCCCATCCCCGCGATCCCAGGCCAGAGCGTGAGGCGGCCCCTCCCCGACTTCTCCTCGAAGAGGGGGCTCCTCCGGCGAACCCTAGAGGTACTGGCCTTGGCCCGCCGAAACGCTCTCGATCGTCTGTTCCTTGCGCTCGACGCCTGTGATCAGCGTCCGGACATTGATAATGCGCTCCCCCTTGCGCCCGGAGATCCGGGCCCAATCGTCGGGATTGGTCGTATTCGGGAGGTCCTCGTTCTCCTTAAACTCCTCCCGAACCGACTCCACCATGTCCGAAAATTTGATCCCGCGCTCGTCATCATCAATCAGCCGCTTGACCGCTTTTCGCTTCGCGCGTGCAACGATGTTCTCAATCATCGCCCCACTGGCGAAATCCTTGAAGTAGAAAATCTCCCGCTCACCCTTGGCGTAGGTGACCTCAAGGAATTTATTGTCGTCGCCTGTGGAATACATATTTTCGATCACATCATCGATCATCGCTCGGCAAGCCGCCTCGGAATCCCCTCCATACTTGGCCGTCGCGTCTCGATGCAGGGGCAGCTTGGACGTCAGGTATTTATTGAAGATATCTCGCGCTCCCCGCGCGTCCGGTCGCGAAACCTTCACCTTCAAGTCGAGCCGTCCGGGCCGGAGAACAGCCGGATCGATGAGATCCTGCCGATTACTTGCACCGATCACGATCACGTTCTCCAAGGACTCGACACCGTCGATCTCAGAAAGGAACTGCGCCACCACAGTGGCCTCCATATCCGAGGAAATGCCTGAGCCTCGCATTCTGAAGAGCGAATCCATCTCGTCGAAGAAAACCACCACGGGAACGTCTTGGCTGGCCTTCTCACGCGCCTTCTTGAAGACTTCGCGCAACTTCGATTCGGTTTCACCCACATACTTGTTGAGCAACTCGGGGCCCTTCACGTTCAAGAAGAACGCAGAGGTCGCCTTGCCGCTTCTCTGCTCGATCTTCTTGGCCAGCGCGTTGGCCACCGCTTTCGCCATCAAGGTCTTCCCACACCCGGGCGGCCCGTAAAGCAGAATGCCCTTGGGCGGTGAAAGCTCATGCTCGGCGAAAATTTCCGGGTGCAGGTAAGGAAGCTCCACCGAGTCCCGCAAAATCTCGATCTGATCGCCGAGTCCACCGATATCGTCGTAGGTGATGTCAGGGATCTCCTCGAGCATCACCTCCTCGACAGCCGATTTCGGCATCTTCTCGAAGGCGTACTGAGTTCGAGGATCGACCAACAGGCGGTCCCCGACGCGAATCTTCTCGCTGCGAAGAGGTTCGGCAATGGCGACGACGCGCTCATCATCGGTGTGACCCAGCACCAGCACCCGGTTTTCGGACACTGTATCCACGACGGTCGTCACTTCCCCGCGAGACGTATATCCTGCGGGCTCGATGATGTTAAATGCTTCGTTGAGGACGACCATTTGACCATCTTCAAGCTGAAAAGGATCCAAATCCGGGTGCACGTTCACCCTCATCGGCCGTCCATCCACCAGGAGTTCCGCCGTTCCATCCTTGTTCGCCTGGCGAAAGACCCCGTACGTATTCGGCGGAGCGCAGAGCTTGTCGACCTCTTCCTTTAACAGCTCAATCTGCTGCTTCGCTTCTTGAAGCATACCCACGAGCTTTTCATTTTGATTTTCCGAATCGCGAAGCTGACCACGGGCCTGGTCATACCGGCGCCGCAGCGTTTCAAAATCAGCCAGCATCCGGTCGAGGCGGTGCCGGAACTCGTTCGAATCGCTGCCGAAAAACCGAATCGCATCTTGGAGCTGGTCCGGGTCGGAGAGCCGTGTGCCCTCAGGCCTGCCCCCCCCTTCGAAATCATCTTCGAGGCGGGCACCCGTCGGAGAGATTCGCCTCATGACATCTCGCACGAAGCCCTTTCGACCATTTCCACCATCCGAATCATGCTCACTCATGCCACCGCCTCCTCGTTGCCCCGTCGCGCCGATCCGCGCGAATTCGGTCTTTGCCTCATATCACTAAGCAAGTCTCGTGCCCGGGGCCGAGTTGGCCACCCTGGGAGGGGTCGTTCCCTCTCCAACCGGATTGCTCCGAGGGGGGAAACGACCGCGAGGCCCCAATTCGATGTTCGCCTTGGCCCGCCGAGCCGGCGCTGCGAGGCGGTCGGGTTCCGGCCACAGTCAGCGAGATGGCTGCGTCGAGCCACGCCCCTGAGCCGGGCGGCCACTCGAGCCCCATGGCGTGTTGCGATCGGGTGGGCACCCACCCCGTCAGTCGGCTGGCATCCCGGAAAAACGTCGAACCCCTCGTTTTTTAAAAACTTTTTAATCTGTTACAGAGTATCTCGCCTGCCCGGTCTGTCAACTCTTTCCCGCCGGCATGAGCATGGGTAAGGCTCTGTTTTGAATACCAAATCGGAACAGTCGGACCAGGCCCTGGACAGCCCGTCATCCGACAGCCTGGACCCCTGGAACTAACCGGGAAGCCCTCGGAAAGGCCCCGCAGACGAACGCCACCCATCAGGCCTGTCGACCGACCGCCAGAGATCCATAAGCGGGGGGTAAAAGATTGATTCGCTCGCGGAGCGCCATAAATCGGACGAAAGCACCGCCGAAACAGTGGAGACCTGACGCAGTGGAAAGCCCACGCCATTTTTTGCGGCACAGGAGATCGGGCGGAAACCCCGTGGCATTTTGCGGCAGATCGCGTTCCGAATCAGGAGGGCTACCTCCAAAATGGAACGGTGGAAATCGACCACATGCGGGCCCATTTGAAGCCGCGTCCCCACAGGACCGAAGGCCCCTTCATAAACCCAGATCGATGACTTCGACGCCCTCTGGAACAGAAAAAAGAAAACGCTCGGACGGAATCGGCTGGTTGGTGGTGACTTCCGAAAATCGGATTCGGGTCCGGTTGCCAAAGAGGTCCACGATCGATGTCTCGGAGATTTCTCCTGTCTCAGACCGGGCGATCAGGCCCAACTGCTCGTAACTCGCCGGCCGCAGGGGTTCAAGGGTCAGAGACACCGAGGACTCCGAGCAAGAAACCGACTGGATTCGGAAGCTCTCAAGCAAGCTTCCATCTCCCAGCAGAAATTGCAGGGCTGCGCCCGCGAGGATTTCTTGACCGACGGGCATACGTGTCGCTTGGCCCGCAGCGACGTCATAAAGCCAAAGAAGCTTTCCATCGGCAATCACCCAGCTCTCTTCTGGCGTCTGGTAATGCCACAGCATCTTGCCCGGCTTAGCGAAGAGAACGCGTCCACGGGATGCGCTGGGATCGCCCTCTGCATCCTCGATCATGGTCGTTCCAAGGACCACAGACTCTGTCACCTGCTCAAAATCCGCCGAAAAGGTTTTGACCGTGTCGTAGTGGGCCTGAACGGCTGCGGCCACCTCGCGACTCTTGGCCGCATCGCACCCCGCCTGCCCAGCCAACGAAATGGATGAGAAAAGAAAACAACCCGCAAGCACAAGAAGCGCGCTCCGGCCTGTACTCGACCTTTTCCCCAATGCCTGCAGACTTCGCATTTCGCACCCAAGACCGACGGCCTCGCTGGACCGCTCGAAACCCCTAGTCCTCTTCAAGGCTCGGCAGAAAAACCTCTCGCGACTTGGTCCCCACTTGCGGGCCCACCATGCCCTGATTTTCCATGTGCTCGACCATCCGAGCGGCGCGGTTATAACCCACCTTCAAGCGTCTCTGCACGTAGGAAATGGACGCATTCCGTGTCTCCGCGACAATTGCCACCGCCTGGTCGAACATCTCGTCGACATCTTCATCGGCGAAGTCAGCTCCCTCAGCCGCCGCATCGGCCGCCCTGACCAAGTCTTCGTCGAAGATAGGACGCCCTTGATCTTTCAAAAATGCAACCAGCTCAACCACTTCCTTCTCAGAAACGAAGGGGGCATGGATCCGTTCGAGCACCGCGGTTCTGGGAGGAAGGAAGAGCATATCCCCCATTCCGAGCAAGTTTTCGGCCCCTTTCTGGTCGAGAATCGTCCGCGAATCCGTCGCCGACGAAACCTGGAAGGAAACTCGAGAGGGGAAGTTCGCTTTGATCACGCCGGTCAAGACATCAACACTGGGCCGCTGAGTCGCCAAAACGAGATGGATCCCCGCAGCTCGAGCCATCTGGGCCAAACGCTGCAGTGACTCTTCAACCTCCTTCGCCACCATGACCATCAAGTCTGCCAACTCGTCGATCACAACCACGATGTAGGGCATCTTGGTCCAGGCCACCTCCTGGCCCTCTTCCTCGCCCGGCGTCGGCTTCAGCCGGAAAGTTTCCTCTCCGGCTGCCAATTTTTCCTCGGCCTTCTCGTTAAATTGCGCAACGTTGCGGACCTGAACGGCGCTCATCATCTGATAGCGCTCTTCCATCTTCCGAACGATGCCCTGCAGGGCCGCCGCTGCCCGCTTGGGATTCGTCACCACATCGGCGATCAGATGGGGGATCCCTTCGTAAATCGACAACTCAAGCAGCTTGGGGTCGACCAAAAGCAGCTTGAGCTCGTCGGGGGTTGCTTTGCAAAGAAGAGAGCAGAGAAAAGAGTTCAGGAACACGCTCTTGCCGGTGCCCGTTGATCCCGCGACCAAGAGATGGGGCATTTTGGCGAGATCGGAGATGTAGGGATTGCCGAAAATGTCCATCCCCATGGCGACAGCCAAGGATGAATCCGAACGACGCCAAGGCTCGCTTTCCAGCACTGTCCGCAGATAAACCGTATCCCGCTCCTGATTGGGTACCTCGATCCCGACAACGCTCTTGCCGGGGAGCGGAGCAATAATGCGAATTGAAATCGCCCGAAGGGCCATCGCGAGGTCATCGGTGAGACCCACGATTTTGTTGACCTTGATGCCCGCAGCCGGTTCGTACTCGTACATCGTGATGACTGGGCCGGGATGAACGCGAACGACCCGCCCCTGGACTCCGAAATCCGCGAGCTTCTTCTCGAGAATCCGCGAGTTCATCAGCAAGCTGTCTCGATCGAAGGTCCGGCCGGACTCAGGCGGTGAGGCAAAAAGAGAGACATCCGGGAGCTGAAAGGGGCCGGTTGGCCCGCCTTCCTCGAAATGGAAGGTCTCTTGCTCGGGCTTGCGATCCTTCTCACGCTCCTCGAGGTGATCCACGATCTGGGGTTCGCCCCCTGCTGGCGTCCGCTTGCGGACCCGCTCGGCTTCAGGGGGCATCTCGGGCGGCAATTTCTCAAGGGCTGCTTCGGCCTCTTCGGGAACGGCCGGCAGCTCCGGAGCACGGCGCTCTGCCACGCGCTCGCGACGCGCGCGCTGCTCTCGCCACACCGTGAGCGAAGCCCAGGCCCGCGCGACGAGCGATCCAAACGCTTGGGCCCCCCGACCAATCTGAACCCCGACCGCCCGCAACCCCGTCCAAGCCAACAGGGCGACGCGCGCGGTCTGATCCCCGGCGAACGCCCCTCCCACTCCAAGACCCCGAAGGGCGGTGCCCAGGGAAAGCCCACTCACGCTCAGAATCCCCAGGGCGAGCAACAAACTGTTGACCAGGAGCGCACCCCATTGGCTCAACATCATCTTTTCAAAATCGGCCAGAGATTCGCCGAGCAGGCCCCCTTCTGACGAACCCAGGCGACCGGGAGCCAGGCTGTCAAGCAGGGGCGGCAAGGTGGCCACCGCCACGATTAAAAGCCCGCTCCCGACCCACAGCCTCGAGGACAGACCTGGAACGCCCTGGCCCAAGACCAACCGACCACCGAGAAAGGCCATCGAGGCAACGAAAACAATGCCGCCCCAACCCAGCGACCCAATCAAAAGCCCGGAAAGGTTCGCGCCCACGATGCCCGCCGCGTTCTGGACCGGCGCAAAGGCGAGGAGCGGGTCGGTCGGCGACCACGTCGCCAATGAAAGCGTGGCCAAGGCCGCCAAACCAAGCAGGGCAATGCCCGCGACCTCTCCAGCGAGGGCGCGGCTCCAACCGCCTTCGCCGCCACCCTTCGCGACTGAAGCGCGCTTGCGACTGCGTTTTGCCGCGGCCTTAGCCAAGGTTCGACTCCAGACGTAGAAATCCCGAAACAGCACGGACGGCCGCCGGCTGCTGGTGGTCTCGCTTGCGTTTTAGGCGTCGACTGGCGCTCGCTGTGGCGAACATGTCGTCCTCACCCCCCGGAAAGGAACTTCGGCAGAATACCCCCCGCGCTCGACAACTGCCACGCGGGCCCTGCAGTGAACCGCGAATCGCACTTGACTCAGCCCGAACCCACCGGGATCATTGCCCAAAACACGTGTCCCGGGGGAGATCCACATGGCAGGCATCAACAAAGCAATTTTAATTGGAAACCTCGGGCGAGACCCTGAGCTGCGGTATACGCAGAACGGTCAGGCGGTCGTCAACTTCACGCTGGCCACCAGCGAAAACTGGACAGACAAGAGTGGCCAGCGCGTCGATCGCACCGAATGGCACCGCATTGTCGCTTGGGGAAAGACAGGTGAACTCTGTGCGCAATACCTGTCGAAGGGACGAACGGTGTACGTGGAAGGACGCATCCAGACCCGGGACTGGGAAGACAAAGACGGAAACAAGCGCCAGACAACCGAGATCAACGCGCAGACAGTGCAGTTCCTCGGCGGGCCACGTGGTGAGGGCGGCGGAGG
>NHEP01000009.1 GCA_002171515.1 bacterium TMED88
GTGAACGATCCATGGCCGAAAGAAAATCTTTCGAGATGATGTAGCCCCGAGAAATCGTCGGAAGTTGATTCGTCTTTTCCATAAAGGACCCAACGAACCAATTCTCGTAATACTTTCCTTTCACCCAGGTGGCGGTAAAGCGATTGAAAGCACGCCAGATCCATACTTGAAATGGAAAATAGTTATACCGGTCCGTGTGGTTCATCGCGAAGATCACCGGGCCATCGGGAATGCGGTCAGCGTTTTCAAACTCGACCTCAAAGCCAGGAGCCCAATTTTGATTGACCAACAGCACGTACCCAACCATGCGCTGGACGAAGGGATAACGGTTGAGGCGAATTCTTTTGAGACGATCGATATCGAGCATCCAAAGATCTCCGGAAAAAAATCGAGTGAGGCCCCAGTCTACTTGCCGAGAGCTTCCCCAGCAGCCTCAGGGAGGGCAAACGGGTGAAATCAACTCCGCGCAATGAAATGGGTTTCACGGCGGCGGCTGGCGGCCCTCAAACCAGTGCCCCCTCAGGACCTGGACTTCAACCGAGGCCCCTTCTTGCAGAGCTTCCTCCTCCAGCGGGAAGATCATCAGCCCGTCGGCCTCCACGAGGGATCGCATGACCCCCGAACTTTGGTTGCCCGTCGTCGTCGCAATCCATTCCTGTCCATCGCGAACCAGCCGCACTCTGACGAAGTGCAAACGACCCGCTTTTTTCGTCAGAGGCTCTCCGAGACGGGCTCGGAGAGTGGGCATGAAACATTGCTCTGCCCCCATCATTTTGAGTAGAGAGGGCCGAACGAACTCCTCAAAGGTGACGAAAGCGGATACTGGATTGCCCGGCAGGCCAAAGACGACCCCGCCCGCCGTAAAGCGACCGAACGCGAAGGGGTAGCCGGGCTTCATTTTGACGCCCCAGAATTCCAGCTCACATCCGAGTTTTTGCAAGACCGGACGGACGTGATCGTGATCCCCCACAGAGACGCCCGCCGAACTCACAATGCAGTCCGCGCCTAAGGCGGCGCGAAATTGACTCTCAACGCTTTGGGGATCATCTTTCGAGATCCCGAGATAGATCGGTTCCGCACCCAGTTCCCGACAGCGTGCGACCAGGGAATAGGAATTAGACGAGACAATGCGGTCGCCCGTCACATCCCCATCGACCTCCACCAGTTCGTCTCCTCCGGAAAGAATCGCGACCCTTGGACGGCGATGGACCGACACCATAGAACGCCCCAAGGATGCAAGAACACCGATCTCCGCAGCACCGAGGCGTGTGCCGGCGCTCAGCACCTCCTCGCCGGCCCGCATATCTTCCCCAGCGTCCCGTACGTGCTCTCCGTCGACGACCGGCGCCGAGAACCAAACCGTGTCGCCCTCGGACCGTGTGTCCTCTTGCCGGACAACGGCGTCGGCGCCGGCAGGCACGGGCGCCCCCGTGAAGATCCGGGCCGACTCCCCATCCGCCAATGGCCGGGCGGCGGAGCCCCCTGCAGCAACCTCAAAAACCACGGGCAAACCAACAGGCTGCTCCGAGTCGGCCCCGGCGAGGTTGGACGCTCTCACCGCGAAGCCATCCATAGCCGAACAGTCCGACGGTGGGAGATCTCGGGGCGAAACCACGCCCTCGGCCAGAATCTGACCCAGCCCATCAAACAGATTCACCGTTTCTGCGGCCAGACGCGGGGTCGCCCCTTGAATCCAGTCGCTCGCCTCTTTCACGCTCAAGTCACGCTTCATGGCGACAACACTACAGAAAGTCTCACTTCCCCCACCGCCTGCTGGCGGCCTAGAACCCGAGCCGCTAGATTGCCTAAAAAATAGGCAGATATTCCCGACCCCTCAATGAACCCTTCCAACAGCCAAAGCGAGAACGAACTGCAGCGAGTCCTCGACGCGGTGCCGGACGGCTTAATTGTCGTCTGCCCCGAGGGCACGGTTCGCAGAATCAACGATGAGGCCTGTCGAGTTCTCGAAAGCTCGCCCGAAACCTGTCGAAATCGCCCGCTTGCTGATCTTGTGGGCCCAAAACACTCCATGGCTCAGCTCGCCGAGCAGGTCCAACTCAGTCGGCAGCCGATCATTCGCAATGAAGTCCCCCTCGTGCGGCGCTATGGAAACGACGTTGAGCTTGAGGTCTCCATTTCGCCTCTGCTGGAAGAAGAGAACTCTGAGCGGGCAGGAGTCGTGATTGTCCTGCGAGACAGGACCATCGGAAACCGTCTCCGCCAAGACGCCACGCAACTCGATCAGCTGGATTCCTACGGCCAAATTGCGGCCGGGATTGCCCATGAAGTGAAGAATCCTCTGGGCGGCATTCGAGGAGCCGCCGAACTACTCGAACTCCGCGCCGAAGATGACCGAACCCGTCGCACCTCTCGGATCATCACTCGGGAAGTGGACCGCATCACGGGCTTAGTCGAAGAACTCATGGTGTTTGCCCGCAGCGAAACCCTTCAGCTGACCCAGGTCAACCTTCATCAATTGATCGACGAGGTGCTCGAAATCGCCTCCGCAGAACCCGAAGCGGCCTCTATCGCTTTCGTCCGGGCCTTCGATCCGTCGATTCCTGAGTTGACCGCGGATCCCAATCGCCTGACGCAAGTTTTCCTGAACCTCGTACGAAACGGTGTGCAAGCCCTGGATCAACGAGCCGGCAATCTCGAAATCATGACGCGGATGCAATGGCAACATCGCTTGGTTGACCAGAAGGGTCAGCCCATTCCCACTGTCGAAATTATTTTCTCCGATGACGGACCCGGCATACCGGATGAGATCATCCATCGACTGGCCACTCCGTTTTTCACGACGAAATCCGACGGGACCGGGCTCGGCCTCGCCGTGTCCCGTCACTGGATCACTCGGCACGGCGGCCGACTTCGCATCGGCGCGGGTCCCGATGGGGGTGCGAAAATTCAAATCGCCCTACCCCTGCGCGCCGATCTTTTTATTTCGCCTCGTGACTTCTTGATGGTAGACGAACCGCCCGCCCCCCATGATCCGCGCCGCCCTTTCCCGGCCCCCGGACAATCGATCCAGAAAGGCTGATGATGGAAAAATCACGGGAGAACAAACGCTCGCTCCGAATCCTTGTGGCCGACGACGAGGATTCCATTCGCTTCGTGCTCCGCGAGGCTTTAGAAGGGGAAGGGCACTTCGTCGAAGAAGCACGCGATGGAGAAGCGGCGATTCAAGCCCTGCTGGCTTCAGATTTCGACCTTGCTTTCGTCGACATCCGAATGCCCGGGATCACAGGCCTTGAAGTCTTAGATCAAATCCGAGCAACCGGCTCAGCGACCGCGATCGTGATCATTACAGCTCAAAATACGATGGACAACGCGGTGGAGGCCATGAAGCGCGGTGCCCTCGACTATCTCGTCAAGCCTTTTTCCCTCGCCGAGGCGATGGCGCTTGCAGAGCGGGCTGGGCATACCCAGGCACTCCAGCGTGAAGTGCGGGAATTGCGGAAAGAGGTCGGACGGGGCATCTCTCCCCGGAGCGAAAGACTCGTGGGAAGTAGCCCCGAGTTGCTCGAGATCTTTAAGACCGTGGGCAAAGTGGCCGTGCGAAATGTGCCCGTGTTGATCACGGGCGAGAGCGGAACAGGCAAAGAGCTGGTCGCCCGGGCCCTCCATACCGCCAGCCCGCGCAGCGAAGCGCCTTTCGTGGCCGTCAATGCTGCAGCCATCCCTCGAGAGCTTCTCGAAAGCGAACTCTTTGGACATGAACGCGGAGCCTTTACGGGGGCCATCGCTGCTCGTCTCGGGCGGTTTCGAGAGGCCTCGGGCGGAACTCTATTTCTAGACGAAATTGGCGATATGCCCATCGAGTTGCAGGCGAAGCTTCTCCGAGTTCTTCAGAGCGGTGAGGTCATTCCCGTTGGTGGGCGGGAGCCGGTTCATGTCGACGTACGGGTCGTGACAGCGACTCACCGCGACTTGGACCGTGCGGTCAAAGAGGGCGGCTTTCGCGAAGACCTCCTCTATCGGCTCCGGGTCGTCCCTATTGCCATCCCCCCCCTCAGAGAACGCGGTGCCGATATCGGAACGTTGGCCCATCATTTCGTCGAGCGATATGCCGGGGAACTCTGTGGCTCCGACGTCTCTTTGGCCCCTTCTACCCTCGCCTATCTTGAGCAGTACGAGTGGCCAGGAAACGTTCGCGAACTCGAGAATGCGATCAAAAGAGCCCTTGTCTTGGCCACCACCTCGATTCTGTCACCCGTCGACTTTCATTTCCTCGAGGAAGGGGGTGCCCCAGAACCCGAGGGAATCAGCCTGAGCGATCTGGTGACCGAGGGCGTTCGCTCTGCCCTCACAGCCCCAGAGCCTACGGAAATCTATCACCTACTCCTCGAGCAAGTTGAAAAGCCTTTGGTTGAAACCGTGCTCCGCCATACCGAAGGTAACCAAATACGCGCCGCAGCCCTGCTCGGAATCAATCGCAATACCTTGCGGAAAAAGATTGCTGATTTGGGAATCGATCTCCCGAGCCGCGCACACTGAACATGAATAAGGCATCGAAATCGCTGATCGCTCATTCCTTTCACGGCTTGCACGTCCTCATAGATGATGACCCACGTTGGCTAATCAACCCGATCATGCAAGCCGAAGCGGCGTGTCGAGGAGGTGCCCAGGTGCTCCAGCTTCGCTGCAAGCACGCGACCGATCGTCAATGCCTAGACTGGGCAAGACAGATCAGGATACTCACCCGCATGCATGGGTCCCGCTTTGTCATGAATGACCGCTTCGACCTGGCTTTGGCGGCGGATGCGGATGGCGTTCACCTTGGGCAGTCAGACCTCGACCCAGGGACTGTCGCTGCAGCGCTGAACCGACCGGTTGCCATTGGCCGGTCGACTCACACCGAGGAGCAGCTCATCGCCAGCCTGACGGAGCCGATCGACTACGTGGCATTTGGGCCGGTTTTTGGCACGCAATCCAAACAGTCTGACTATTCTGACCGTGGCCTCGACGCACTTCGCCAAGCCAAAAAGATTGTGGGCGAACGCCCCTTGGTGGCCATTGGGGGAATCTCTGTCCGTAACCTGGAGTCCGTCATCAGTGCCGGTGCCCAAGGTGCAGCCGTGATCTCCGCGGTGATTGATGCACCCGACCCGGAGGCCAGCACCCGATCACTGGCTCATCTTTTCCCCATCAGCAAAGAGGGTCGACCCCAAACCCCATGAAAGAATGGATCCCTCGCCTGATTTCGGCCCTCGGGCTGATCCTCATGCTGGCTCTGGCTTGGGCGGCCTCCACGAATCGAGCGCGGATCCCCTGAAAAACCGTTGCATCGGGCCTTGGCTTACAGTTCGGCCTCGCCATTCTTCTTCTCAAGACGCCCGCAGGCGATTTCTTTTTGGGGGGTGTCTCGAGATTGATCGGCCGATTGTTGACCTACACCGAGACCGGTACCCAATTTATGTTCGGCCCGCTCATGGAGACGGGCGCGTCCTTTGCCCTCAACGTACTTCCCATTATCATCTTCATGGGAAGCGTCTTTGCCATCTTCTATCATCTAGGATGAATCCAATGGGTCGTGCGCCATCTCGCCCGACTCATGTCAGGAGCGATGGGCCTCTCGGGAGCCGAGAGCCTCGCAGCCATCGCCAATATATTTGTTGAGATGGTTGAGTCCTGCCTGATCGTCAAGCCCTACATCCACCGCATGACGAATTCAGAACTCTTCACGACCATGACGGTCGGTATGGCCACCGTCGCCGGCTCGGTCCTCATTGCTTACGTCCAAATGCGCGGGGGGGGGGCTTTGCCGGACATCTCGTGAACGCGAGCCTGATGTCTGCGCCTGCCGCACTCCTGCTGGCCAAAATGATGGTCCCCGAAGAACACGAACCGGCAACCGGCACAGGCGCTTCGGCGACAGTCGCAAAGGAAACCGTCAACGTCATTGATGCTGCAGCGGAGGGAGGGACTTCTGGACTGCGATTGGCGGCCTACGTAGGCGCCATGCTGATTGCTTTCGTATCACTCATCGCAGTGGCCAACGACCTCCTAGGGGCCATTGGCGCAACCCTGGGCGCACCAGGCCTCACCCTCCAAAGCGCCCTTGGGTTTTGTTTAGCGCCCTTGGCTTTCATGATGGGGGTTCCCTGGTCGGACGCCACGCAGGTCGGAGCGCTTCTCGGAATCAAGACAGTGCTCAATGAATTCATCGCCTACCAACAGCTCGGTGAGCTGATCGCTGCCGGAGAATTAAGCGAGCGGAGTCTCATCCTCGCGTCTTACGCGCTCTGCGGTTTTGCGAACTTCGGTTCATTGGCGATACTTTTAGGCGGTTTGGGGGGCATTGCACCGCACCGCAGGCCCGAGATCGCTCGCATGGGAGGCCGCTCCATTCTGGCGGGCTCCCTCGCCACATTCATGACGGCCTGCGTCGTCGGCGTCTTGATTTGATCCGGCCGAGCGGGATGGCCTCGAAAGTCTTCCGATCTCGCGTAGAATCATGAGTCTATGACGAACAGGGCCGAACTCCTTCCCCTCCCCGCCGCTCCGGCACAGGCCTCCTGGCCGACGGAAAGGTGGACCACCTCCGACTTAGACCCTCGAGTAGACAGTGCGCAACTCGAAAGCATGCTCGACCATGCTTTCGCTCAGCCCACTCCCGACGACCTCGAACGAACCCACGCAGTCCTTGTCGTTCAGCGTGGCGCCATCGTCGCCGAACGTTATGCCGAGGACGTCGGCCCGGAGGACACCTTCCTTTCGTGGTCGATGGCAAAGAGCATCACGAGTGCACTCGTCGGAATTTTGGTACGCCAGGGACGCCTCGACATCAAAGCCCCGATGCCAGTTCCCGAGTGGTCTGCGGACGATCCGCGTTCCAAGATCACGATTGACCAAATGCTTCGGATGGTGGACGGGCTTCGGTTTCGGGAAGCGGAGGATCTTGGAAATGGGTCCATCCGGTACTACCCCCCTGAAGAGTCCGACGTGATCCCGATGCTGTTTGGCGAAGGTCAAGGAGACGTAGCGAGCTTCGCTTCAGGACTCCCCAAGGTCGCGGAACCGGAAACACGATGGAACTACAACAGCGGCGGCAGCAATCTACTCGCCCGCCTGGTCGGACAGACGGTCGGAGGCGGTCGAGAAGGAATGGAACGCTTCATGAAACAGGAGCTCTTCGCGCCGATCGGGTTCAAGTCGGCGGACCCTCGTTTCGACGACATGGACACCTTCGTCGGTGCAAGCCATTTCTTTGCCAACGCGCGGGACTATGCCCGCTTCGGTTTACTCTACCTGCGAGATGGATGCTGGGATGGACATAGAATCCTTCCACCGGGCTGGGTGGACTACTCACGCACACCTGGACAGCTCTCCGGGGGACTCTATGGCGCACACTTTTGGACGATTCCTGGCAGCCTCGGACTTTTTTACTGCAGCGGTGCCCAAGGACAACGTATTCTTCTCAGCCCGAAGCTTGATCTCATCGTGGTTCGCTTAGGCAAAACACCGCCCCACAAAGTCGACGCAGTCGTTCGTTACTGCAAAGAGATCGTCGATCTCTTCCGTGCGACAGCGGAGTAGGCGCCTCCGGGACACCGACCGGATCACCCAACTTTGCGCGAAACGGATCCGGCGAAGTGAGTCGCGGCCGTGCGCCGAAGGCTAAGAATGCTGGGCTGGATCTTTCTGGGCTTCAGTCTTTGAAGGGCCGGAATCAAACAGAAAAACTTCGAGAATCATTAATCCGACTCCCACCACAATCGTACTATCCGCAATATTGAAAGTCGGCCAGGTATATCCACTCCAGAGGTGAATATCGAGAAAATCGATCACCTCGCCATGGATCAGTCGATCCAACAGATTGCCCAGGGCTCCCCCCATAATGAGTCCCAAAGCCATGGGTGAGAGACGCGATTCGGGCTCATGTCGAGACAGAAAAACAAGCAGGAGAATGACCGAAACGACTGTTGAACCCACAAAGAACAGCATTCTCCACTCATACGCACCCGTGGCAAAGAAACTGAATGCACCACCGGGGTTTCGTACATACGTGAGATCAAAGACACCTGGGATCACGACCAGTCGCTCGCCGTAGTAAAAGTGCGCGAGGATGGCGTACTTAGTGATCTGATCCAAAGGAAATGAGAGGGCCAGTGCGGCCAAAAACCACTTGGTTTTCGTCGTCATGGCATGACTCTAACATGACTCCTTCGCCTCGGTCAGCGGCGGTCTGATCGGTTTGCAGAATGGAGCCTGTGATACCCTGACTGCCAAGCGGGCGATGGGCTCGCCAAGGACGGAAGAGTGCGGCGAAAAAGTCGATTGACCAGAACCGCATGGGTCCTGCCGATGGCCGGCCTTGGGATTGCGGTCGGGCTGCTGCTCTTGTCATGGGACCCACGGCCAACGACGGATACTTCATTCGACCGATCTGAAAACGGACTATGGCTGGGCCATCGCTGGTTCACGGGCCTGGGCGTTCGCGACGCTCGACCCGTCACGCAAGAAAATACTGAGAATCTGCTTGAGACCTTCGCGAACCGCGGCATTCGGTATGCGTTCCTTCACGTGGGACCAGTAAAGCCGGATGGCAGCATCGAAGATCAGCCCGGGCCTCTGCTCACGCAAGTCATCTCCGAAACGCCAGAAGTGGTCTGGCTCGCGTGGCTCGGCGCTCGGGTCGAGCAGCTCTCGCTCGAAAGTTCTTCATTTCAAGCGGGCCTCGCCCAAACGATCGGAACCCTCAAAGATGCGGGCTTTCAAGGCGTTCACTTTGACTTTGAGCCGCTCAGAGACGATCACCCTGGATACCTCGACGTGCTCGAGGGCGTACGAAGTCAATTCGGGACCGACTTGATCATTAGCCAAGCGACTCCGCGCGCCGGTCCTTTTGGAGTTTCGATCGGCCCGCTGACCGGAAGCTTTTGGTCTGAGCACTTCTATCGAGAGACCATGAAGAGATCAGACCAAACCGTCGTCATGGCCTACGACACGGGACTTGACTTCACGAAAGGCTACGTCGCCTTCGTCAAGCACCAGACGCAGCTGGTCGGCGAGTGGGCCTGCTCTGTGGAGGGCCACCAATTTCTCATTGGCGTGCCCTCCTACGAAGATGTCCCGACCTACTCAGACCCTCGAGTAGAAAATCTACATACAGCCGCGTTGGGAGTCCGTTCGGCGCTGGAAGAGAATCCCCGTCCAGAGTGCTTTAGCGGTGTCGCGATCTACGCATATTGGGTAACCGATCCGAGCGAGTGGGCCACGTTCGAGGAAAGCTGGACCGTACCGGATCGTGACTCCCGGTAGACTGTATTCAGACCGACTTTGGATCACGCCGTTGCAACTGATGCGTCCAATGTTTTCCGAACGCTGTCACGGAGTTTTCTCACCGAAAAAGGCTTCGCCAGAACTTCCACGTTGGGAGGCAGCGCTTTCACCTTCATGCTGTGACTGGAGTAGTAACCAGACATGAATAGGATTGGGAGATCCGGCTTTTCGGCCCGCAGCGCGTGTGCCAGATCGGCGCCACTCAAACGAGGCATCACGATATCACTCAGGACCAGATCCGGCGGGCTCTCCAGTCCCCGATAGACATCCAACGCGTGCTGGCCGTCCGATGCCTCGATGACCGAATAGCCGGCTCTCACGAGGATGCGATGAGTCAAGTTTCTAAGGGTGGACTCATCTTCGACGAGAAGAATCCGCTCGTGACCCGTCTCAGCGGGACTCTTGTCGGATGTCGGTTTCGAAGCAGGAGCCGGCCCCTCTTTGCCTTTTGGCAAAAAAATATGAAAACTCGTGCCCTGGCCGACCTCACTCCTAAGTTCGACCGCGCCACCGGCCTGCTCGACGATCCCGTAGACAGTCGAGAGCCCTAACCCTGTACCATGACCCTCGGACTTAGTCGTAAAGAACGGTTCACAGGCCCGATCCAGCGTTTCAGGATCCATACCGCACCCGGTGTCCCGCACGATTAATTCCAAGGCGCCGCTTGCGAGTGCGTCGCGACGAGTAAAGTTCGCCCCGCCCCTCACCTCCAGTGTCAACCGATCGCCCTGGGTCATCGCATCCGCTGCATTCATCGCTAGATTCAAAATCACCTGCTCCATGAGGGCCGGATCGAACCAGATCGTCGTGTTCTCACCCGATTTTACATGCTCGACTTTGATCGACTCTCCGAGCAATCGCCGAATCATTGGTTCTAAACCCTCAACGGTTTGGTCGAGATCGATTTCTTCGGGACGAGCAACACGGCGACGACTAAAGGCCAGAAGGCTCTCTGTCAACACAGCACATCGTTCCGCGACGTCCACAATTTCACGACCCGCTTGGTGGAGTTCTTTGTCCGGTTCGGATCTCTCTAGGATCGAATCAGCACTTGCCAGAATAACCGTCAAGTAATTATTGAAGTCATGCGCGATCCCTCCGGCCAATTGACCCACCGCCCTCATTTTTTGAGCATGGCGCAGTTGCTCCTCGAGGCGCCGACTTTGACTCACATCCTGAAGAAGAATCTGGCCACCGATGACCGCTCCGTGTTCATCTTGAAGCGGGGAGATATAAGCGGAGGCTTCGACGGGCTTTTCGTACTGACTTGTGAAGAAAAAATCTGTTCTTACAGATTCTCCCGAAGCAACGCGCGAAATGGCGTCGAGGGACTGCTCCGAAGTCAGGACCGAGGAACTCCACACATTGCGCGCATTCAGGTCCTCCACCGAGGGGGCGCCGACCAAGTCGGCATAGGCCGAATTCGCAAAAGCGATATCCATATTTTGGTCGACAAGCAGAACACCCAGAGGCGATTGGTCAACCATTAAACGGTAACGACGCTCGCTTTCTTGAAGAGCCAGCTCCGATCTCTTTCGGTCCTCGATATCGCGACTCACGACGTAAAGTCTCTGATCGCCCGAATCCCCCAGAAAATTCGAAGTGCTGGTCTCATACCAACGGTATGTGCCATCAGATTGAAGGCCGCGCGTCTCCAGCGCAGTGGGCCGAGAACCACCCTGTCGTCCCGCAGCGATTGATTTCTTGACCTTGCATCGGTCGTCTGGATGAACCAGCTCAAGAATATTCGCCCCGTCGATCTGCCCTTCCTCCCAGCCCGCCGAGCGAGTCCCGAACCGTCCCAGGACAAGGCCCGCCTCATCGATCTCCACCAAAATCTGTTTGTCATGCGCCAACAGAGCGGAGAGGCGTTGTTCCGAAGCGAGCGACTCTCTCTCAGCCAATCGATGCGCGTGGCGGGCATAGCGGAGCGCGACACCGAATGCGATGCAAACGGCGGTGAGAATGACTACGGAAATCGTGATCAACAAGGTCAATGAGGACATTTCGATCCTTCGGCAGGCGGCAAGCTAGCAAGCCTTCTTACCGATCAATCGATGCAAACGCTTTTCGAGCTTTAAAGGTCTGTCCGCTAGGGGGAAAACCTGAGCCGACTCATTGATTTCCCGGAGTTAAGCCCCAAACAGAGTCTGCCGCAGCACTGCCGGCGACTACGCCCCTCGCGCCCCTGCCGACACCCCCATCCGAAGCGCAGCATGGGCCGCTGCCCATCGAAGCCGCGGGTCGGGCAAAAGGGAGTCCTCACGCAAGCAAGCCTCACAAAGTTTGATGGCATGCTCCTCGGCAGAACATGCTGCGACATAACGCATCTCTGCGTCCTCTGCGGCCAGGCGCCGAATGTCCCCGTCGACTGGATCACTCGACCCACCGCCCGACGCACCTCGGGTCATCACGAGGGCCCCCACCGCTTGAGTCGCGAAACCCACTGCTCGGTGCAAGTCGGACGCTTGGAGTTGCGGGGCCAACAAACGAATTGCGCTAGCTAGGGTGACTCCATGGGCCAAGGCCACTTTTTCATCTGGATTCTCCAAATAGCGACCCGCTGCCACGGCCGAGAGTGAGGAGATGCTGGCCAGGTCCCGATCAGCATGAAGGTCGATTGAGGCCACCCCCTCGATAAAGTCCGTTCGGCCCTCAAGCGCACGGACACTCTCAGAAAAGAAAGCGCCCGTCCGCTCGTCGAGAGCGAGCGGTGAAATTGACTCAACCCACTCTGCCGGACTCCGGCCCTCCACCGGAGCCGCGCCAGGTTCACCCGGTAACACCTGGTAGCGACTCGCCCAGTAGCCAAGCCCATAAGCAACTTCTCGAACCCGGGGAGGGCTCACCGATTTCCGCACCGCCCGAACCGCATGAGCCGTCCGCAGCAATCCATGCCCAGCCGCCGCAAACAATCCGGGCAGAAGCTCAGGCAGCCATTCGGCGAGGACCTGATCCCATGATGATTCTTGGACGCAATCGCAGAACGTGGCGACCCAATCCGAGTCGGCGCCATTCCCGAGGGACTCGCGGCGTTTTTCAGGCGCAATGACTTCCCCCGCCTCCAGAATTCCGAGTCGAGGTGTGTAAATGTCCGCCAAAGCCGGGATGAGGGCCGCGTGACCCAAGACGTCTAGCGCCTCAGCCGCCATCGGCCCGTGATTCGAGAAGCCCCCTCCATACTCGAGACGACCGCGCTGAAATTGGGGGAGAACCTGATCAAGCTCGCTCATTGTGCCCTGCCCTCCGAGTCATCATGCCAAAGAACCCACGAGAACCTCTCTGTTCGCTACTCTCGACAATGGTTTTTTGAAAAGGGAGAGAAAATGCCCGCCTCCGTGAGCGAGCCCCAGATCCTCGATGCGCTGCGGCCCATTGAGGACCCTGATTTTCGAAAAAGCATTGTCGACCTCGGCTTCATTAAGAATCTACAGGTCGAAAACCGAAAGGTCTCGTTCGACATCGAATTGACGACGCCTGCTTGTCCCGTCAAGGCCGAATTTGAGCGGGCCGCGCGTGAAAATGTCCTAGCCCTCGAGGGTGTCGACGAAGTGACAGTCAACATGACGGCGCAAACGCGCCAGGCCGCATCTGGGGTCCAAGACAAGCTCGTCCTGCCCGGCGTCAAAAACATGCTTGCGGTGGCCTCGGGCAAAGGCGGTGTCGGAAAGAGCACAACGGCGCTGAACTTGGCCCTCGCCATGCGCCAGAGCGGGGCCCGGGTCGGGATCCTCGACGCCGATGTATATGGCCCATCACTCCCGCTCTTGACGGGGGTTTCTGGACGTCCTCAAACCACCGCAAACCAGCGAATTATTCCTCTCGAGGGCTTCGGCTTGAAGCTCATGTCGATGGGGTTTTTTGTGACAGACGACTCGCCGGTGATCTGGCGAGGCCCCATGGTGCATGGCTTGATCAAGCAATTTTTGACTGATGTCGCCTGGGGGGAACTCGACTACCTGATCATCGATCTCCCCCCCGGAACTGGCGATGCGGCGCTCACCCTGACGCAACTCGCTCCTCTCTCCGGAGCCGTGATCGTGACGACGGCCAACGATCTGTCGGTCATCGATGCCCGGAAGGGCCTACAGATGTTCAACAAAGTGAACGTCCCGGTCCTCGGAATCGTCGAAAACATGGCCTACTTCACACCGCCCGAGCTGCCTGACAAGCGCTACTACCTCTTCGGCCGGGATGGCGGCAAGCGCGTGGCTGAGGAGCTCGGCGTCGACTTCCTCGGTGAGGTTCCGATTGACCCGCGTATGGCGGACTACGGAGACCGCGGCGAACCCATCGTGTGGGTGGCACCGAAATCGGAAACCGGACAATCCCTTCAATCCGTGTCCGATATGGTCGTTCGAAAGCTCGCCATGCTCGCCATGGAGCCGCCCCCGGTGGAGGCAGAAATCACCTGGGAAAGCTAGGGATCACTCAGGAGGCCCCCCGTCGGGAGTGTGCAAGAGGTAAAGAAACAACGGCGGCGTGGGCGCGACGGGTCCGTCCATCAGGCGCTCCAGAAATTTCTCGTAGCTGTCAAAACGGGTGATTTCCAGACCCTTGGGCGGGTTGAAAAACGTTTCGGCCATGATCAAATTGGGATTCCAGTTCAGCCAGTCGAGCCGCCCAGTCCGACCACTGGAACGGCTATAGCTCTCGAGGCGCACCGGCAAGTCCATTCGCCCGGCGTCAACCCACAGTGTTCGTTTACCGGCATCGTCGGTCACCCTGTAGATGTCAACAGGGATTCCGTTCAATGTCTCGCTGCGGATCTTTTCCCCGCCGTCTTCGAGAATTTCCTGCAGTTCCAAGCCAAAAGGTCTCAACCGACCCTTGTCCGCAGCGATCGCCTGAGGCGACCGTCCGACGCGATATCCTTCGCCGGTCAATCGGTCCCAGGTGTAGTAGTACTTCCCGTTGACTAGGGTCACGATCGGGTGACCGGAAATAATCGTCTCCGAACGAAAGCGGGCTCCGCTGGACCAGTAGTGAACCAGAATGAACTCCGATTGAGACCGCCCTACCGTCGTTGCATACAACCCGTGAACCGCTCCTTCGGGCAGTTCCAGTTTCGATGCAGGGGGGCCTGAACCCACGACCGGGGATTCAACCTTGGGCGCGGCCGAGGCGCCCCATGGAAATAGACCAATCACGATCGCGGCCAAAAGCCAAGACCACCCGATTTTACGGTGTGCTGCGTTCATCATTTTCCTCGAATGGGGTCTACCCAACGCGGGCTCCGAAAGGATAACCAGCTCAGTCCCCGGCGGCGGGGTCCACCCCAAGATTCAGAGCGCGCCCCTCCATCCCAGACGGGATGGGTTGGGAAAGCAGCTCGAGGATAGTAGGCGCCACATCGACATTCTGAACCCCAGAGAGGCGGCGGCCTGGTTCAACACCGCGACCGAACGCATAAAAGATGCCATCCATCTCGGGGTGGCTGGGCAAGTAACCGTGGAAACCCTTGATGTTCAGCCCCTGACGAACAATGGCGGTTCCTATGGGCGCCCGCACCACGACATCGCCGAAGCGAGGATGGGCCACTCCCCAGGACCTCGGCGCCTCGCTCCTCGGGTAGGCTTCCAGCCCGGCTCGGCGGAGCCGCTGTGCGACTTGGCTGGCCGGGGGCTCTTCTGAAGAAGGAGCATACGGGTCACGAAGAACAACCGACGCAAACCCCCCGATTCCGTACACCTCCGCAGCGATCTTCCGTCCCTCACCCTCCCGCGGAGTCTCGAGCAGCGCCTTCACATCCACGGTCCGTTGGGCACTCGCCATTCCGTGGTCGGAAACAATGAGAAGGGTCGTCTCGTCCCATCGACCCTGTTCCCGAAGGCCTTCGATCAGGCGCTCGATTTCCCGGTCCTGGCGACGGAGACTTCGCCGAACCGACTCCGCACCCGGACCATCCTGGTGCCCCGCATGATCCCCACCCTGAAACCAAGCGGTAATGAGCCGCGGGCGTTCCGATTTAGGCCGACTCATCCACTCGAGGATTTGATCGACTTTCGTCGCCTCAGAGGTCTTTGGGTCAAATTTTTTCCAGGCGCCGGGCCCGTAACCCGATTCGGGCCATGCGCCCTCAGACCCAACCCAGTAAAAGGATGCCGTCGGGAGCCCCGCGGACTCCAGCAGAGACCAGATGGGCTCCACCTGGATCCACCGGGGAATGTCGGGGACCCCTTTCCAGAACCTTCCAAACTCCGGGTCCGGATCCCGAAAGCCATTGTTCACCAGGCCGTGACGTTCGGGCGTCACGCCAGTGACAAGACTGACGTGGGCGGGGAAAGTATTACTCGGGAAAACCGACTGAAGGCCCTCCGCCGCCGCACCCGACGCAGACCTTCTAACCAAAAACGGCATCGTCTCTGGATTGACGTCCTGAGGCCTCGTCCCATCCAATGAGATCAGGATCACCGAGGGCGAACCCCGCTCCGGAACTTCGGCCGCAAGCGAACAGGAAGCGCTGACCACCCACACTGCCCAGAGCCCCAAACCGATCATTCTGATTTGAAGCATCATCCCTACCCTTCGAGCGAATTTCGAACAGGTCGACCGCTTCGGACCCGACTTTAGAAGGTCGGGCCGGGGTGCGGTGGCTCACCAGTCAGCTTACCATCCCGGTTATGTCCGGGGCCTTGACGATTGCAGGATCAGATCCCACGGGTGGGGCTGGACTCCAGGCCGACCTCCAAGCGTTCGCGACCTGCCAAGTACACGGGAGCGCTGTCGTGACCGCTCTCACCGTTCAAGACAGCGCGAAAGTCCACCGAGTTCTACCCGTTTTTCCGTCCGTCGTGCTCGATCAGCTTCGCGCCTTACTCGCCGACGCCCCGCCCCGCGCAGCCAAGCTCGGTATGCTGGCCACAGACGACGTCGCCCGGAGCGTCCAACTCGGGCTGGCCGACCTCCCAAACCAAACGCCCCTTGTCGTCGATCCAGTCCTCGCCGCCAGCGACGGGACGTCTCTCCTCGAGCCCCGCGCGCAGAGAGTGTTGCTGGAATTGATCGGACGTTCGGCCTTAGTCACACCCAATCTCATCGAAGCAGAACGACTCACGGGAATCGACGTCTCGACGCGGTCCGGATGCGAACGCGCAGCACGGGAATTTGTCGAAACGATCGGAGCCCGGGCGGCGCTGATTAAGGGGGGGCATCGCTTGGGCGCCCCAGACGATCTGCTCGCTTTCCGGGAAAGTGACTCTCTTCAGTACGAATGGCTGGAGGGCGAGCGTTTCGAAGGAGGGCCGGTCCACGGAACGGGGTGCGCTCTGTCCGCGGTCATTACGGCTCACTTGGCTCGGGGAAAAGGGCTTCGTGAATCGGTGCAAGCCGGCCGCCTGCTGATCGCCGCGGGGATTCGTGCAGCCCAATCGATCGGCCACGGCGCACGCCGCTTGACCCTTCCAGGAATCCTGCCTTGACGAACCCTCCTGAAGCCAACGCCCACGAGGTCTACACCGAAGCCGCCCAACACGAAGCCACCTCGTTGTCAGGATGGCAAAAGAGGGCGCGACTCCTATCCAACTTACGCCTCGTGGTCTTTCTTCTCACGGGTCTGATTGCGTGGCTGGCTTTCGGAAGCCAACAAATCGGTGTGATCTGGATGATTCCGGCCGTCCTCAGCTTTGGCGTCCTGATGATTTGGCACGACCGTGTGCTGCGGGAGGGGGAACGCTCCGGGAGAATCGTCGCCTTCTACGAAAGAGGCTTGGCTCGACTCGAGGAGCGTTGGATGGGAGGAGGCGACCGAGGCCTCGGTGATCCGCCCCCGCATCACCCCTACGCGGATGATCTCGACCTGTTCGGCGAAGCCTCCCTCTTCGAGCTTTTGAGTTCAGCCCGCACCGCCGCCGGAAGGCGAACCCTCGCGCGCTGGATGCTGGAACCCGCCGCCGCCGAGACCGCCCGCCAAAGGCAGGCCGCGGTGAAGGAATTAACGCCCCGGGGCAAACTGCGCCTCGATCTGTCACTCCTCGGTGAAGAAGTGGGCGAGCGCGGACTCCAGCAGACTTTCGTCGAGTGGGGCCAGGCGCCTCCGGCCCTTTCTCCATCGGGACGCATCGCCTTGCGGCTCTTGGCGATTACGACCACCACGTTGACACTGCTGGGGTTGGCGGCATGGATCTGGACCGGCGCGGGCGTGATTCCGTTCCTGGTCGCGATCGGTCTCCAAGTCGGCGTTAGCCTCTTCTTTCGGCAGTCGGTCGGAGCCGTCGTCGACCACGTCGAGGCGCCGGGGCAGGAACTGATCGTGCTATCGGGCTTGCTGGGGCGAATTGAGGAAGAATCCTTCACCGCCCCTCGCCTGGCCACGCTCCGCGGCCTACTCGCGTCCAGCGGCGAACAGCCTTCGGTGCGAATCCGGCAACTTCGACGCCTCATCGACCTGCTCGATGCTCGCCGCAACCAGCTTTTTGCTCCCCTGGCCGGGCTTTTTTGCTGGACCACCCATCTCGCACTCTCCTTGGAAACGTGGCGGTCCAACTGCGGGCAAACTCTAGAACCTTGGATCGAAGCCGCCGCTGAAATCGAAGTCCTTGTCGCCTTGTCCGCCTATGCGTACGAAAATCCCGCCAATGCTTTTCCCGAGTGGGTTGACGAGGGGCCAACCTTCCAGGCCCGCGGCCTTGGCCATCCACTTCTCCCCTCAGAATCATGCGTCCGGAATGACGTCTCGTTAGGAGGAGAATGCAGAGTCCTCATGATGAGCGGATCCAACATGTCGGGCAAGAGCACCCTGCTGAGAACGGTTGGGACCGCCTGCGTGATGGCCATGATGGGGCTTCCCGTTCGGGGTGAGTGGCTGCGCTTGTCACCGATGCAGATCGCCGCGTCCATTCGAATCACCGACTCCCTTCAGCAGGGGGCATCCCACTTCTTCGCTGAAATTCAGCGCCTCCGAATGGTGGTTGATTTGACTGTCGGCGCATGGCCAGTTCTCTTCCTCCTCGACGAAGTCCTCCACGGCACCAATTCCCACGACCGTCGAATCGGAGCCGAGGCGGTCATCCGAGGGTTGATCGATCGAGGCGCCCTCGGCATCGTGACCACCCACGACCTCGCCCTCGCCCGAATTGAGGCGAGCGCTCAAGAGACGATTGTGAACGTGCACTTCGAAGACCAGTTCGATGGCGATCAAATGCGTTTCGACTACCGCCTGAGGCCCGGCGTGGTCACCCGAAGCAACGCCCTCGAGCTGATGCGCAGCATCGGGCTTGAGGTCTGAAGGCCACCGTCTCTTCAGCGGCCCTCTCAGAACCAGAAGGTCAACGCCGCAAATGCTTCCATGCCAACCGAGGCCGCAAGGGCTTGAGCCTCGGGCCGAGCCGCGTCGGCAATAAAAACCGGCGTTCCCCCGGCTTGTCGAATACGCCCGAGCCAATCTTCGAGAGCTCTGGACGCGTGACCCCTCCTTCGCCAACGCAATTCCGTTTCCATGTAGGCAATGGTTAACGGGGATGCAGCTCCGACCAAAGGCTCGCAGATTGAGACCACCTCTTCTCCCTCCATCGACACCGTGCGCCCCACGGATTCCGGCCCATGGGCTTCATCTTGCGCGACGCGTCGGCGTCTTGGTGCATCGAACCGACTCCGCCTCGGTCCGTTCCCGGCGCTGGCGGGCGAATTTTCAGCCCTATTTTTTTTCGCTTCAGGAAGGCGAAACGCGATCGTCTCGCAATCTGCTTGCTGGCGAGACCCTGGGCCGATGACCGCCCGGATCGCCCCCTGCCGCTCGCAGGGGGTCCACGGCGGTCCGGCTTCTCCCAAGACGGCTTCCCGAGCCGCCAGCCGCGCAAGACGGGTTGCAACGGGCCCGGGCACCCCTCGCGCCACTCGCCATAGATTGCCATGACGGGTTCGACCCAATTGAAAGATGGGCACCCGCCCCCACCGCTGGGCCTCCGATCGGGTAATCCGCCCACGATCATCGTTTTGAAATAGCGTTTGCCAGGTGGCCGACAGCCAATCGCAATCGGACGCCAGCCCCCCGCTGCGGTCGGGAGAAATACCCTTTCCGGCCTTGTTTGACGAGAATTCCCTCATACTGATCACCCGCCCGTTGTATCATGGACCCACTGAGCCCTACCGCCGAAACTCTTTCGGTGCAATGGGTGTCTCACGATAAAGACTTGATTTCTTCGAGCTGGAGACAAACGAATCATGAAGATCCAAGAGCACCCGAACGCCCTTCTGGTCCGGCAAGCATGGCTTGCCGTGGCCCACAGTGATATCGAGGCTCTGCAAGAATTCTGGGCCGAGGACATTGTCTGGCATGCCACGGCGCGAAGCCCCTGGCAAGGAGACAAGCACGGTATCGCCAGCGTATTTGAATATCTTGCCCAAATTGGCGAGCACGAGGGATCGACCGATATCTCCCTCGTCAGCGTCATGGCGAACGACACCTACGGGGCACTCATCATCCGGGTAGGGGCAAAGCAAGAGGAGGAATCACTTGAGCTCGACACCCTTTTGCTTTGCCGTTTTGTCGACCGGCGGATCCAGGAAGTCTGGTCGATGGCCCTCGAGCCGAAGGCTGTCGAAGAATTCTGGGAGCGCTAAGCCCTCTGGATCGTGTCACAACGCCGCCAGAACTCTCTCCCATATATTGCCGAAGGCGCCATTGCTCATCACTAAAATTGTGTCGCCGTCCTGGGCCTCTCGCGAAAGGGTGTCCACAATCTCTTGAACCTCGCTCAGGGCTGAGGCATCGACATCCCGCCCTCGAAGACGAGTGACCAATTCGTCCGCTGAGAACAGCTCTGTCACCTCGCCCGTCGCACTGTAAATCGGCTCCTCTGCAACCCTAAAAACGAGAACGCGATCCGCGCCGACCAGCGCCTCTTCGTACTGCTCTTGAAAAATCCGGCGTCGACTCGTATTCGTTCGGGGTTCAAAGACCGCAATCAATCGACCCTTGGGAAAACGACTGCGAACCGATTGGATGGCGCCCTTCACGGCTGTTGGATGGTGAGCAAAATCGTCCATCACCGTGACGCCCCGGACCCTCCCCCGAATTTCCTGCCTTCTTTTCACGCCCTTGAATTCTGTCAGCACTGCGATCGATTCCTCTAAACCCACACCGAGGCTTTCGCATGCACTCAACGCCGCCAGAGCATTCTCGACGTTGAATCGTCCGAAGAGTGGGATCTCCGCAGGGTATTCGCTGCCCTCGGCGGTCCGCACCGTAAATCGTGTCCCCCTCTCGGTCACTGAAATGTCGACAGCCTCCCGATCGAGCGGGAGGCGATCCGATTTCTCTCCCTCGATTCCGTACTCAACGACCCGACACCGAGCATCCGAAAGGATTGCGCGAACACCTGAATGGCGACCGGCCACGACCAGAGTCCCGTCTTCCGGCATCTCGGCTACCAGTTGGCGAAACGCCGACTTCACATGATCGAGATCTCGGTAAATATCCGCATGATCGAATTCCACTGAAGTTACGATCGCGGTCTCTGGGTGATAGTGCAGAAATTTGGGCGTTTTATCGAAAAAGGCCGTGTCGTACTCATCGCCCTCAACAACAAAGTGCTCGCCCTGCCCCTCACCAAAACTCGCACCAAAATTTTCTGCGATCCCGCCGATTAAGAAAGATGGGCGTCGGCCGGTGGCCTCTAGAATAAACGCGCAAAGGCTTGTAGTGGTCGTTTTACCGTGGGTTCCACAGACTGCGAGACAGTGCTTTTCTGCAATCGCGAGTTCGTAAAGCGCGTCGGGAAAAGAGCGAACCGGCAGGCCGGCATTGAGGGCCGCTTGGGCCTCCGCATTATCCGGCCGAACCGCATTGCCGATCACCACGAGATCCGGAGGCTGAGCGAGAACATTTTGCGGGTCGAAGCCCTCCGTCACAGGAATTCCCCCATCGGCCAGCGCCGTACTCATGGGGGGATAGAGGGCGCGGTCAGACCCTGTCACGCGTAACCCTCGAGCCTTCAGAAGGCCCGCCAGGCTCCCCATTCCGGTACCCCCGATGGCAACGAAATGAACGTGGTGCGGTGCGGCCCCACTCACTCGGCGGTCAAGCCCTCAATGATGGCGTCATGGACTTTCGGGCGGAGCTCAAAATGGCTTCGCTTCGCCACCATGTGCACACGATTGGTCAGCATTACCACAATGGCCTCCCGCTCAAGATCAATCCAGAGCGAAGTTCCGGTAAAACCCAAGTGGCCAACCGAATGCTCCGAGAAGTGCTGACCCGATGAAGATGTCCCTGCCGTCGGCGTATCCCAGCCGAGCGCCCAATCGCTTTCTTCCGGAATCCTTTGACGCTCGGCGAAGGCGCGAACCCAGCGTTGGGGGAGTAAATCTTGTCGGCCATGCCAACTGTCTAGGAAGACCTGGGCAAAACGCATCACGTCATCCGCCGACGAAAACAGACCCGCGTGCCCCGCAACACCACCCATCGAAAAGGCATTCGGGTCGTGCACCTCGCCCCAAACGATCCGCTCGCGCCATGGACAGTTCTCGGCGCCCGCAATTCGTCGGCGCACCGCAATCGGCATGGCGGGATCCTCGGAGCCATCGACCGCAGTTGGGAGGAAGCGGGTTTCCTTCATGCCGAGCGGTTCCCAGATTTGCTCCTGGCAGAAGATATCCAAAGGCTGTCCAGTCACCGACTGGACAAGTTCGCCCAAAACGATGAAATCTAAATCGCCATAGACCGCCGCCTCACCTGGCTCATGAACCCGAGCGGAGCGAAGAATACGATCTACGATCCACGCTCGCCCCTCCGGTGTTCCAATCATCCGGTCGCCAGTCTTGCGTTCGCGCTGAATGAGCAGTTCATGAAATCCCCGCCAGGGACGCAGGCCCGACGAGTGCGTCAGCAGATGGCGGATCGTCACCGATTCCTTATCACGCTCCGCGAACACCGGTAAATGCTTCGCCACAGGGTCGTCCAGACTGATCCGATCCTGATCGACAAGGCGCATCACCGCTGTCGTCGTCGCCAATGTTTTGGTCAGCGAAGCCAAATCGAAGAGAGTGTCCCGGGCCATGGGAATTCTCTCAGGCCGAATAACGGAAACGCCCCGAACCCACGAGTAGTTGAGCGTCTCGCCGTCACGAGGCATGCGGGCCAGAACGACCGCTCCAGGGATTTCCGCCCGCTCGATGGCTTTGTCAAGAAGCCGCTCGACCTTGCCGAGCTTCCGATTGATCAGGCTTCGCTTCATCGAAAGAAGTCTTCTCCCGCCTGCCCCGTCCAAGCGACTCGAGCGCTGGAGTGGGCTCGATCTGGATCGTTTAGAAAAGCAAGCTCCGAAAATGCCGTCAACGAGTTGATACCGCGGATTCTAACAGGTTCAGCTCGCCTCGATCACCGTGGATCGATGCCCGACCACCGTAAGGCCAGGCCCGGTTCTGGTCACCATGGCCAAAGGGCAAGTCGAGGACAACAGGAACCCCCAGTGGTCGAAAAAAATCCACCAGCACGGCCTCGACGTCCCGATCTGGATAGCGACTGTCCACACAATCCGTCATGCCCCCTAAACCGATGCCTGCGACCTGCTCGAACTTGCCGGCAGACCTGAGTTGATCAAGCATGCGATCGATTCGATAGGGAGGCTCGGTGACATCTTCCAGCATCATAATCGCGCCCCGAGTCTGAATCTCCCACGGCGTTCCCAGGCTGGCCACGGACAGACTCAACGACCCACCGATCAAACGTCCCACGGCTTGGCCTCCACACAGCCCACGCCCCATCCAGGTCGGCGGCCGGGGTTCTATACCGCGGAGCGCCCGGGCCAGCGCTTCAGCGGCCTCTGTCGTCGACTGAGCCGCCAAGTCAAACATCGGACCGTGAATGCCCATCAAGCCTGCTTGGCGTCTCTGCCAGAGGAGCAGGGTGGTGATGTCGCTGTAACCCACCAAGGGCTTTCGCGCCTCGCGAAACTGAACCGGGTTCAGGCGCCTGAGCACACGGCTGGAACCATACCCTCCTCGGGCGCACCAAATCGCGCCGACCTCCGGGTCCGCCACCCATTGCGTCAGCTCTGCCGCGCGCCGGTCATCCTCCCCGGCGAGATAGCCCGAAGACGCCAGCACGTCGGGGCGAAAAACGGGCTCAAAACCCATCTCGGTAATCAACCTTTGACCCGCTCTCAGGCGACCTTCGTCGATCGGGCCCGCCGGGGCCACGATGGCAATGCGGTCCCCCGGACGAATCGCCCGGGCTTTCAAAAGGGAGGGCAAAACAAAACGCTCCTTCCGAGCCAAGCGGGAGGGTTGGGCCGGCAATTGGGCCGAGGGCTTGGACGGCCCTTCCGCCCAATGATGCATCCCCATTCGACGCCTGCCGCGAGTATATGGTTCCCCTGGGGCAAGGTCCAAGCCTGGAGCCCGTCGGAATTCGTACGCCCCTGGACCAAATCGTCGGAAAACCGTCGCTCGAATCGGATTCGATCTGTCTGGGGCGTCTTCAGCGCCTCTCAAGCCGGCAACAAAGTGGCACGGAATGTGCTTTACCCCTTCTCAAAGGAGAAAAACCGATGCTGAATCAAAATTTCGACGCTTTCGATCTTCCGAGCACAACTTGGTCGGATCAACCGGACCCCGCCGAGCTGGCGGCCCTAGAAGATATCCGCCAGGCCGGCTGGTTTGACCCTGAGCCGCCCCTCCTCGTCAGCCTGCTTGACCTCGTCGAAGCCGTGTCTGCCGTCAGCGACAACGAAGACGAAGTCCTGGTGACCGTGGCGCACATGCTCGAATCGGGCAGTGTCGCTCTCCGGGGCGAAGGCGCCCCCGCCAACAGCCCGCTTCACTGAGTCTCGGGCGGAGCGACGCGGGATCTCGTCATCGTTTCAAAGACCCAGAATGTAGATCCCCAAGCAGCTCACAAGAAAATAGGGCGCGATGACGGCAGCATCTGCGTAGGCCTTTGCGAGCCTTTGTCCAAAGAGCACCATCAGCAGGGCCATCGCCGAAAGAATCGCCCCAAGGTAAGCGATCGAACTGCTGCCCCCGAGCACCAAAATCACAACGCCTAACGCAGAAAAAGCCCCTGCCGCGATTTCGAAGAACGTCACGCAGGCAAGAAGCGGTCCAACCGGACCGCCCAAGGGTGAATCCTTGAAGAGCTCTTCCAAATAGGCGCGATTGCCCGCAAAGTCGAACGCTTTATCGAGGCCGGATTGTAGAAATACGATGGCCAGAAAGCTCGCGACGGCCACGGACACCAAGAACTGCGGACCCAAATACTCCATTCAGCACCCTCCCATTCTTCATTGAGGCCTGACCAGCTCGCGACTTCAGAAGACGTCGTCGTCGAAGCCGCCCGCTCCATCCGAGCCGCCAAACCCTGCGTCGGGCCCTGAGCCCGGACCAAAAGGGTTTGCGTCAACGGCGGAGAAATGCGCGCCCCCTGGCGCCCCGTCATACGGATTTTCGGAGGCGATCCAATCCCGAAATTGAGCAAAGCGGCCCTCGAACTCTAAACGAACCGTGTCGGTGGGCCCATTCCTCTGTTTGGCAATAATCAGTTCTGCCAGGTTCTCAAATTCGGTTTCCTTGTTGTAAACGATATCCCGATAAATGAAAGCGATGACGTCCGCGTCCTGCTCAATGGCGCCGGATTCTCGGAGATCCGCCAGCATCGGCCTCTTGTCTTCCTTACGAGTCTCTGGACCTCGGTTCAACTGGGACAGAGCGAGTACCGGAATGTCGAGCTCTTTCGCAAGCCCCTTGAGGCCTCGGCTAATCTCCGAAATTTCTTGCTCGCGGCTGGCCGAGCCTCCATCGCCATGCGCCAGCTGGAGATAATCAACCACAACCAGATCGAGACCATGCTGGGCATGGAGCCGCCTCGCTTTCGCGCGCATCTCCAGAACTGTCGCGGCGCCGGTGTCGTCAATCCATATTCCGGCTTCCGCCAAACGCCCAGCTGCCTGCATCAATCGGCCATGCGCTTCGGTCGAAATCAGCCCTCGGCGGAATGCGGAGAAATCGACCTGCGCTTCGGAGGACAGCAGTCGCATCACCAGTGAACGCGTCGTCATTTCGAGAGAAAAGACCGCAACCTTCTTCCCGTGATCGACGGCGGCATTGCGACCGACATTCAGCGCCAAGGCCGTCTTCCCCATACTGGGCCGGGCGGCGAGAATGATCAGATCACCGGGCTGGAAGCCACCCGTCAGCTCATCGAGCTTGCTATAGCCCGTACTGAGGCCCGTGAGCTCTCCACTCTGGCTCATCAGCTGATCGATGTGGTTCACTGCATCGTGCATTTGCACGCCGATGCTGGAGAGCGTGGTTTTCGCTTGCTCGGTCGACAAACCAAAAATTCGACTCTCCGCAGCATCGAGAAGCCGGTCCGCCGACTCGGTCTGGTCATATCCGAGGGCCACAATTTCCGAAGCGGTGTAGATGATCTTCCGCTTCGTCGACTGATCCCGAATGATCTTTGCGTAGTGGGTTGCGTTGGCCGGAGTCGCTTCGTAGTCGGCAATGTCGGCCAAAGCGACGACCCCGCCCACGGCATCGAGTAGGGCATTCGCTTCGAGGTGAGCAGCCAGAGTCGTGAGGTCTACCGGCTGGTTTTCGTCTTTCAGCCGCACCATCGCGTGATAAAGCAGCTGATGAGCCGGGTGATAGAAATCCTCTTCCTTGATTTCTGTCACGATTGAATGAATGACCGAGTTGTCCAGCAGAACCGCGGACAGCACAGCCTTTTCGGCAGACAGGTCATTCGGCGGAACACGGCCCTCAAGAGTCGCCGCGGAGGCCGAGTCGCCCGGGGCGACTCCGCCCCGGCGCTTGCCCCCTCTGCGACCCAACTCGCCCGTGAATCCCTCGACGCTCACCCTGCCCCCTGGCCCTTCACGTCCTCGGTCCCATCATGGGCCGGCGGAGTCCGCGCTCCAGTCTACCACTCCCCCCGCGCTCCATGCGGGGCCAAATCCTCGGGAGCCCCGCTCTGAATCGAAAAAACCTCGCTGGAAGATCCCAGCGAGGTTTCGAAGCTGAACCGGTCCCACCGTGGGAGAACCGCTAGTCGGCGGCCGTCACGATGACCTTCACTTCGGCCACAATCTCGCTCCGCAACTTCACCGGGACCTGGTGCTCGCCGAGGGCCTTGATGGGCTCATCGAGCTCGATTTTCCGGCGATCAATTTTAAAGCCCTTCTCAGCGAGCTGCTCCCCGATCTGCTGAGCCGTGATGGAGCCGAAGAGCTTGCCTTCATCCCCGGCTTGGGCACTGAATTCAAGAACCACCGAGGCCATGCGCTGCTTCACCGCTTCGAAGTCGGCCATTTCCTTGGCGAGCCGCTCGGAGATCACGCGCTTTTGATGATCCAATTCTTTAACGCGGCCCACCGTGGCTAGGATCGCTTTACCCTGGGGCACCAAAAAATTGCGGGCGTAACCCGGCTTGACGCTCACCAAATCGCCGGCCTCGCCGAGGCGGCGGACATCTTCTCGTAGAATCAGCTGTACCTGTGCCATGACGATTTCCCCCTGGCCTACATGTGGCTCGGCGCGTAGGGCAACAGAGCCAAGTGACGGGACCGCTTAATGCAGACTGCAAGCTGTCGCTGGTGTTTCGAACAGGTTCCTGAGATGCGCCGAGGCGTCATCTTTCCGGTCTCGGTAATGAAGAGGCGAAGCGTCTTGACCTCCTTGTAGTCCAACACCGCTCCCTTATCAGCGCAGAACCGACAGACCTTCCGGCGCTGGAACATGCCCTTTTTCTTGGCCTTGCGGGCCTTCTTCCGGGCCGCCGCACGCAGTCGGCCCTTCACCGTCATCGGCATTCGGGGAGGACGATCACCCCGGTCTCCACCCGGACGCGGCGGCCGGTCGCCTTGGGGGCGCGCCGGGCGGTCGTCTCGATCGTTTCTCTCGTATCCAGCCGGTCCCTCGGGTGCGCTCATCGGTCATCCTCCTCTTCGCCCGGGGCAGCGTCTTCAGCCGACGCCTCCTCAGCAACCTTCTCCTCCGAATCGGCCTCTGCTTCAAGCGGCTCCGCCGATTCATCGGATTCGCCGGTATCCTCGGCCAACGCCGCTTCGGCGGCAGCACGCTCGGCCGCTGCCTCGGACTCAGCTCGGGCTTTCACTTCTTCGGCTTCGCGCGCAGCCCGCTCGGCTGCCCGACGCTGCAATTCGACTTCCTTTTCCTTCGCCTCAGCGATGCGACCCTCGATGTCAGTCACGAGGTCGGCCACCTTCACGCTCAGGAAGCGTAAAACGGACTCCTCAAGTCGGAGCGCACGCTCCAACTTCGGAACAACTTGGCCCGAGTCGAGAAAGGACAGGATGTAGTAGTGGCCCTTCTGGAATTTACGGACCTCATAAGCGAGCTTGCGCTTACCGAGGTCATCGCAGAGCAGCCGAACGGCCTCGCCCTCGGTCAGGATCGCGTCGAGTCGATCCAGGATCACCTTCGATCCCTCTTCCGAAATCTCGGGCTGGATGATGAAATTGAGTTCGTATTCCCGCACTGGACCTCCCCCTGGACAGGCGCTCGAGGCGCCCGAGTTCCGGCCCGCCACGACGCTCGGGTCATGACTATGGAGGGTCGGGTCGGGACCGCCCTCACAGCGGGAACTGAGGATTAATATTGAAAGGAGGGGCTCTCTTGCCCCGATTTGGAGGCCGGAGGGGTAGCGCAGCCTGTCCTGCTCGGCCACACCTCACCCGTGCAGCTACGCCCAGAGGAGTCGGTGCACCCGGGGGTCACCGGCGAGCTCAGGGTGGAATGTCGAGGCCAATACGCCCGCCTGTCGCACCAAAACCGGCCAGTCATCCACGCGGAGAAGCACCTCCACATCGGGCCCTAAGTCCTCCAGTCGAGGCGCTCGGATAAAAACGCAGCGCATTCCCGCCAAGCCAGAATCACCCCCGGGATCTGCCCCGCTAGAAAACGAATCGACCTGGGTCCCATAGGCGTTTCGGCAGGCGGTGACGTCCAAGAGGCCAAGGGTGGGAACTGGGTGGTTTCTGCACCGCTTGGCCAGCAGGATGGCCCCCGCGCAGGTTCCCAAAACCGGGCGCCCTTGGCGGACAAATTCGCGAATGGGCTCCAATAGGCCCAAACGCTCTATGCCCTTCGAAATTGTACTGCTCTCACCACCCGGGAGGACCAGCGCGTCGACGGTTTCGAGTTCCTCAGGGTGGAGAACGATCTCCGAGGACGCGCCGGCGGCCTCCAAGAGGCGGCCATGCTTTTGTACGGCGCCCTGAATCCCCAAGATGCCCACTCTCCGACCCGCCATGCATTCTCCCTGCAAACCGGCGGACCCATCAGCCCGGGTCCACCGGAGCACCGTCTGGCTACCAGCCGCGATTCGCCAGTCGATCGTTTTCGCCGAGGGTCGACATTTCAATCCCCTCCATCGCCTCCGACAAGCCACGGCAGGCCGCCATCACCTGCTCGGGGTCTTCCCAATGGGTGTTGGCCTGAACGATTGCGCGAGCGCGAGCCGCGGGGTCGGCACTCTTGAAGATCCCTGAACCGACAAAGACCGCCTCGGCCCCCAGTTGACGACACAAGGCCGCATCCGGAGGCGTTGCGATCCCCCCGGCCGCAAAATTGGGAACAGGCAAGCGACCGTTTTCGTGCACGAAGCGCACCAGGTCGGA
>NHEP01000010.1 GCA_002171515.1 bacterium TMED88
GGTGCGGAAATTCTTTGGGCTCACCGTTTTCGCCACCAGGCAGATCACCCCGATTTCAAGCAGTTGCCGGCCTTAGCTCGCGAGGGGGCTCGATCAATCGGCTCGTGACCATTCGGCGTGACCCATCCCGCCGTTCGGACTAAGGCATCTAGAGCGGTTGGACTCTTGAAATCAGAGCCTGTCCGTGCAGTGAGGTGAAAAGATGGCCAACGCAAAGCGCGAGCAATGGAACACCTCTTTCGGCTTTGTCGCAGCGGCCGTCGGTTCTGCTGTGGGCCTCGGCAACATGTGGCGTTTTTCCTACCTGACTGCGGAAAAAGGAGGCGCGGCATTCGTTGCCCTTTATTTGGCCTTCACTTTGCTGGTGGGGCTCCCCATTCTTCTGGCGGAAATGACAATTGGTCGGGGCGCAAGTCGGAGTCCCATTCTGGCGCTTGAGCACTACGGGGGTCGAAGCTGGCGACTTTTAGGCGGCCTGTTCGTCTTGACCGGTTTTCTGATTTTATCCTACTACTCGGTGATCGCTGGCTGGACATTACGCTATGCCGGAGAGCTGATTTTGCATGGCCTCCCTGCTCACCCAGGAGATCACTTTTCGCAGGTGAGTCAAGGTTGGTCAGCTTTTCTCTTTCACGTGGGTTTTATGGCGCTCACAATGGGGATCGTCGCAGGGGGCGTGACTCGAGGAATCGAACGCGTTTCAGTTGTCGCGATGCCAGCTCTCTTTATCCTCGTCTGTGGGCTCGCTTTGTATGCCGCCACCTTACCGGGTTCTGGGGCGGGCTATGCGTATTACTTGAATGCAAATTTCGCAAATGCCCTGTCGATGGATGTTGTCGTTTCAGCAGCGGGCCAAAGTTTCTTTAGTCTGAGTTTAGGGATGGGCGCGATGCTCACGTTTGCCAGCTATCTCGCTCGGCAAAGCGACTTACCCAGAGAGGCGATTCGAATTGCGTCGGCGGATTTCGGAGTCGCCTTCTTGGCCGGCTTGATGGTCTTTCCGATTGTCTTTGCCTTGGGTGTAGAAGGCGATGTCAGTGAGAGCACATTGGGGGCCCTGTTCGTTGCTCTTCCAGAAGCTTTTGTCAGCATGGGTCTGGGTGGGCGCTTTGTCGGAGTCATCTTCTTCATCGCCCTGATCGTCGGGGCTCTCACCTCGGCGATCTCCCTGCTTGAGGTGGTGGTATCCGCTGCAGTTGACGGGTGGGACTGGAGCCGTGGTCGTGCAGTTGTGGTGGCCGGCGGGCTGATCACTCTGATGGGTTCTTTTGCAGCCTGGGATCTCAACTTGCTTGATGCGATGGATCAAATTGCCAACAACATTCTGCTCCTGCTAGGCGCCCTATTGCTCTCGATCTTTGTTGGTTGGGTGATGAAGGGAGCCGAGGATGAGCTCGAGCAGGGCGCAGGTCCGCTCAGCTGGGCGGCCGCATGGCGTATTCTGCTTCGCTGGTGGGTGCCCCTCGTTCTGTTCTTTGTTCTTTTTCATTCGGTTCCGACCACGGTTTCGAACGTTCGAAGTCTTGTCTTCGGATTCGAATAGCGAGGGCGTACAGTCCATGATGCAGCGGATTCGAATCTTTCTGGCGTTGCTGATGGCAACCCCATTGATCTTTTTGGCCGTGATCTATGGGGCGAGCGAGTTGGGGGGCGAGGTGGTTGTCCTGCATCGGATTCGAGACCCGGGCGCCCCGGCCAATGAAATAGACCGAGTTCGGGTGTGGATTGTGGAGGACGACCAAGTGGCGTGGATCGAACATGGCGATGCACAGTCGGCTTGGATTTCGGCTCTTTCGCAGGATCCGGTCATTCGTATTGAGCGTGCGGGGAAACTCGGTTCTTATCGAGCCTCGGCGGATCCATCTGCTCATGATCACTACCACACGCTTCGGAGAGAACGTTACGGCTGGGCCGACGTCTTGATCGGTTGGGTGTCGGGTGGCGCCGCATCCTGCGAGGGTATCCCAGTCCGTATCGAAAGGTTCTCAACCTAGAGCCGCGCTCGTCCGCGGGTGGCCTGCTGAATCCGAGGGGCGGCCCTTCGAGTTCGTTTTCTGGAATGTCTATTTCTCGCCGGGAAGATAGGTTTGGAAATGTCCGCCGAGGTCTGAGTCGATGTGGGAAGGGACTCGGTAATAGGTTCTGATCACGACGGAACCATCCTCTTCAAATCGATAAGTCTCGATACTCAGACCGACTCGGCTGCCCTCTTCTGTTTTGATGTGATTTTCGAGGATCCAGGCGACCTCGTTTCCGCAAACGAAAAGGCCGCCGTCCGCAATTTTAAAAGTGACTTCTTTCTGGAAGAGGTCAAAGGATTCCACACAGCAATGTTCGAATCCGCGCTTCTCCGGTGTTCCTACAGGGTCGAGCATTCGAAAATCGCCGATGGCGACTTTCTTCCAGTTTTGGATCCAGGCCTCTTTGTCGCCGGCGTTCCAGAGGGCAACGTAGTTTCGGGCCCACTCGAGGAGTTCTTTCTTGCTGGGAATGGCCATGTTTCCTCCCATCCATCTTGGATGTGTCTCAGAATTTAAGCAGGAACGACTGCGGGTACGGATTGGTTCAGTCGGGCAGAGATAGTTGATTCTGAAGCGGGTATCTAGTCAATGACTCCAGTTCGGCGGCTGGCCGCGAGAGCGACAATGACTTGCACGCGGCGATTCGCGTCAGCGATCTCTGAAGCGAAGTCGCGTCGTGCGTCCTGAATGCCAGGATTTCGGTGGTCAAGAAGAGTTCGATTGTCAGCTAATTTTCGTGCATTCTCAAAGAGGACTTTGGAGATCGAAGAAGTACTCTGAACAAAATGCTGCAGTTGGTACTGCTTGCCCAATCCCAGACAGCTTGAGACCAAGGCATCTGGATCGACGGGTTCGGTCGATTCAATGCGGAGCAGTGCGTCGGCAAAGACGCGGTAGCTCTCCAGAAAGGGTCTGAGGATACGATGAGAAGTGAAGGGCCTGAAGGATTGGACAAGCTTGCGACTCTCCGATCCACTTTTTTCCAGAGCGGTCTCCCACTTCACGTTTTGCCGCGTGAGCTCGGCCCGAATTTCGTTTCGGAATTCCTCTTTCTCCGCGAAAAAGAATTCAAATTTCAGGAGGTCACGAAGTGCCATGGCCTCGTCCCAAAAAACCGAGAGCGCACCTTCGGCTGAAGATTCCGAAGCCTTGATGGCTGCAAGTTCTGCAATTGCGGCATTGACAAAGAAATGGATGACGGTGTTCCTGTAGTAGGCAGCCTCGAGTTGCTGCTCAGAACCAATTCGATAAACCTGCTCGGGCCCCCCGTCAAAGCGACTGACTACGCCGTTTTCAACCAATGCGTCCAGCGTACGCGCAATCCCTTCTTGGGTTTCCAGCTGAGCAAATTGAGCCGTGGTTGGAAGTTTTCGTTCTCGAACGGACTGCATGAGATTCGCCAAGCTTCTCTGGGCCTGAGGCACCGTGAGGGCGGTCTCTCCTGTTCCCAAGAGGGCGAGGGTCAGGAGTGAAGTGGGCGTGATCGGTGTGACTCGGTTGATTCGAACAGAAACCTCGAAGGCGATCTTCTGTAGAGCGATGTCTTGCTCGTCGGGGTCCTCATGATTGACTTCATGAGGCGCGCCCAGTTGATCCGCGACGGAAACGGGTTCGCCAAATCGCACATGGATTTGCCCATATCGCTTGCGCAGTGCCCGAATGACACCGACCAACCATCCCAGATTTTCTTTCTGCTTTGCCGCGCCCTGTTGTTCGTCGCTGTATCCGCCGACTTCCTGGATCTGGTCGTACGCGATCGAAACGGGAATCAGCATGACGTCCTCTGATTTTCCTCGTCGCCAGGCGTCGATCACGTAGGCCAGTAGTCCAAACTTCGGAGGCAAGAGCTTTCCGGAGCGGGAGCGCCCCCCCTCGATGTACCATTCCAACGCAAAACGCTTCTCGATCAGGTAGTCGATGTAGTGCCTAAGGACCAGCTTGTAGAGAGGTTGATCTCGAAAGCTGCGACGGATGAAGAAGACACCGCTTCTTCGAATAATCGGCCCGAGCGGAAAGAAGTTCATGTTGATGCCGCCCGCCGTATGGTTGGGCGGCAAACCATTTTCGTAAAGCATGTACTGGAGTGCGAGGTGGTCGAGGTTGGATTTGTGTGTGGGCAGGAAGACCACCGGGTGCCGTTGGCTGAGGCCCGCGATATGGCGCAGTTCGTCTTGGCTGTATTCGATCTCTTCGGCATAGCCTTGGCTGTACACTTTTCGAATCAGCCGGGCAGCAAGGTCAATCACGTAGGTACTGTGTGTTGCGGCAATTTCCTGGAGGTTTGCTGTGGCTTCCTTGAGGACCTTGCTGTCTGGAAGGCCGGCTTCTCGCGCAAGCTGAGTCAGTCGGCCCCGAAAGTCGGGTCGGTCAAGGATCTCCGCAGTAACCAATTTGGGCACTTTGTAGCGTGCGCCTCGGATTTGACGCTCGGCTCTTTCAAGGGCCAGAATCGCTTGCCGTGCGACAAACTCGGGGAGTCCGGCAACAGTGCCTCCGCCGTGTTGCCCGGCTTGGTTCCAACGGGTTCGCAGCTCGCTGCTTCTTGCTGGCTGCGCGACGACGATTCGGAAGCGGTCAGGGTGCCGAGCCCGAATCAGGCGCTGTCGAAGCCGGCCGGGATCTCGAGGGTCCCCGAAGAGGAGTAGGTCTCGGCCCCGAACAACGCGCTCGCCGTCCAGCATGGGGGCGAGCCAGGCAATCCGAATTGGGGCGAAGAGAGCGTCTTCGTCTGCGGAGAGCAGCGCTTCCAAGCTCGGGTCGAGCGGTTGTTTTCGTCGAGGTTGAGGGCGTCGGGAAGGGGGCAGGGACAGGACCCGAACCGCGCCCGGTGTCCGGTCCGGTGGGTGGGACCGGGTCACCCACTCCTCAAGCATTTCGTGCTCAAGAGGGCTGGATGCATCGAGAAGAAAGACGAGGAGCCGATCCTCTTCGCATTCTGGCCATTTCGGTAAGGCCGGTTCGGCTTGGCCGGTTTGGCTCACGGTCATCGCACCATTCTACACGGGGTCGTCCTGAATGGGACCGCTTTCCTCGAGCTTACGGTCGGGGTTCCGTTGGGCGATTTGCTGATGGATCCAAGCGTGCCGAACCCGTGTGAGGGGATAGTCGCGCAGACTGAAGAGGGTGCAGGCTAAGAAAGCGGCCGGGATGAGGGTGCCGAGCACCCGGATGGTCCAGATCGCCCCTTCGGGTTGGGTGCTGAGTTCGCTGTCGTAGCCTGCCCACGAAAGGGCAAAACCGCCCAGCATATAAGCACTGGCCCCTCCGACCTTTCGAATGAATGTGAATACGCCATTGTAAATTCCTTCGCGGCGGGCGCCATGCGAAAGCTCATCCTCGTCGATTACCTCGCCCAGCATTGCCCAGGGAAAGAGGTCGACGACGGCATATCCAGCGCCGAGGCCTCCAGCGATGACGAAAAGGCTCCAGCGAGGCCAGCCCGGATCGCCCGCGAAGGTGAGAACTAAGCACGTCACAAACCAAAGGGAGCCGAGAATGAGAATTCGGTGTTTCTCTCTATTTTGCGCGAATCGAAGCCAGAGGGGAAGTGACAAAACGACAACAGAGAGCATGACAAGAAGCGTCGACGTCACGTCGCCAGGCCGGCGCAGCCAAACAATGACAAAGAGCGGGATAGCGAGTCCCAGGAGATCGATAGCGACTCGGCCGAGGAGGTAAATTCCACATAAGCGCACGTAGGTGGGATGACGAAAAAGGCTCGCAAGGGCTGGCCCGAGAGGTTCTTTTTGCCCAGGTGGTGCCTTGCTTCGCTCGAAGCTAGCGGCCCAGACGATTGGCCACGGAATAATAAGGCCAACGGCGAGAAGCGCCCCGGCTTGGGCATAGCCCTCGGCGCCTCCTCCAAAAACTTCGGCCAGTTCGAAGAGGCTCGCGGCGACCATGCTGCCCAGAACGGCCCCCGCTGAGCGCCAGGTATTCAAAGAGGTCCGCTCGTCATAGCCGCTGGCCATTTCCGGGATCAAGGCCATGTAGGGAACTGAAAGAACCGTCATGGATAGAGCAATTCCGATGTAAATGGAGAGGTACCAAAAGAACATCGGCGCTTGTTCGCTGTAGGGCGTTCTCCAGAGAAGCGCGAACAAGGCTCCGAGCGGCAGCATGCCGATCAAAAAGAAAGGGCGGCGGCGTCCGATTTTCCACTGAAGGCCATCTGAAAACCGCCCCATGAGGGGGTCGGTAAAAGCATCGACGAGTCGTGCCAGCCAGGCAATGAGGCCGGCTAACCAGGGCTCAAGGCCGGCGACGGTGACGAGGAAAGTGAAGAAGACAAGGGTGAGCGCACTCAGGGCCGTATTGGTCGAGAGGTCGCCAAGCCCGTAGGCGGCTTTGCGGGGGGTGCTCAGCGCGCGCACGGTCAGACGATATTGCCCTTACGATAAAGGGTCACGACGGCGGCTCCGGCGAGGCCCAAGTTGTGTTGGAGCGCGACGCTCGCGTCTTCGACCTGGCGCTTTTTGGCATCTCCACGAAGCTGCCAAGTGAGTTCGCAACACTGCGCGAGGCCAGTGGCGCCTAAAGGGTGCCCCTTCGAGATCAGGCCGCCGGAGGGGTTGACGACGACCTGCCCTCCATAGGTTTGAGCTCCGGAGTCTACGAACTCGCCGGCTTTCCCTTCCGGGCAGAGTCCGAGGGCTTCATAGGTGATCAATTCGTTGCAAGAAAAGCAGTCGTGCAATTCGACGACGTCGACATTTTCGGGACCTATTCCGGATTGTTCGTAAACTTTCTTTGCGGCGGCCTGGGTCATGTCTGCTCCGACCATCTTGATCATGCTGCCTTCGTAGGAAGAGGGGAAGTCAGTCGTCATGGCCATCCCCGCAATCTCGATGGCTCGATCTTGGAGTCCATGTTTTCTGACGAAATCCTCGCTGGCCAGGATGGCGGCGCCGGAGCCGTCGGAAGTTGGGCAGCACTGAAGTTTGGTGAGTGGGCCGAAAACCTGCGGTGCATTCTTGATGTCTTCGAGGCTGTATTCATCTTGGAACTGCGAATAGGGGTTATTGACCGAATGCTTATGGTTCTTCCAGCCAATCTTGGCGAAGTGCTCCGGGGTGGTTCCGAATCGCTCATTATGTTCAAGGCCGGCGTTCCCAAACATTTGGGGGGCCGCAGGGGCCTGGGCGAAGCCGTGGCGATCAACCATCACCTGGAAGTGCTTGTCGAGTGCGATCGTGCGATCTGTGTACTTCATCCCGAGGGAGCCTTTTTCCATCTTTTCGAAACCGAGTGCCATCACGCAGTCTGCAAGCCCACCTTCAACGAACTGCTTGGCCATAAAGAGGGCTGTCGATCCGGTGGAGCAGTTGTTGTTGACGTTGTAGATCGGGATGCCCGAATGTCCGAGCTCGTAAAAAGCGCGTTCTCCGCAAGTAGAATCGCCATAGCAATACCCCACGGCAGCCTGCTCAATGTCTTCGAATGAAATGCCTGCATCCTCGATGGCATTTTGGCCGGCCTCTCGTGCCATGTCGGGGTAGTCCCAGTCCCGTCCCCCAGGCTTTTCGAAGCGGGTCATGCCTACACCGATCACATAAACTTTTCGACTCATCGTGAACTCCTTGATGGGAATGCGGCCTCTTGAGGGGGAAGTAACGAGCCGGATAATCCTAGCAATCGGGTTACGGGATTGCCTCGGGGCGGATCTCGTGCAAAGAGACCATGCTTTCTCTAGCCTGAAGGGAACTTCTAAGGAGGACGGCGTGGCGACCCTTTTTACTCAGATTATCGAAGGCCAGCTTCCCGCTCATTTTGTCTGGCAAGACTCAGTCTGTGTCGGTTTTTTGTCGATTGCGCCCCTCAAGCCTGGACATACTTTGGTGGTTCCCAAGGCGGAAGTAGACCATTGGCTTGATCTCGACCCCGATTGCGTTGCGCATCTGTCGGTTGTGGCGCAGAAGATTGGGAAAGCACAGATGCAGGCATATCGTCCCGTTCGCATCGGGACCATGGTTTTGGGACTTGAAGTTCCACACGTGCACGTCCATGTGGTTCCGATTTGGAAACCGACGGATCTCGACTTTCAGAATGCTCAGTCGAACACCTCGCAGGAAGTGCTGGCCCGCGAGGCTTCCGTGCTCCGTCAAGCGCTCCGCGAACTCGGCTACGAGGAAGTCAGCGACTGACGGCTGCTTCCAGGGGAAGGCTTAGCGCCCCTTGAAATGGGGCCGCCTTCGTTCAGACATCGCGCGAACGCCTTCTCGAAAATCTTGTGTCTTCTGTAGCCGGGCCTGCTCAGTCGCCTCGTGAGCTGTCGCGATGCGGATTTCTTCGGCCAATTCTCCCCGCAGCGTTTGGCGAATCGAACGGATGGCCAAAGGGGCCGCCCGGGCGATCTCGCGAGCGAACTCAAAGGCTTCCTCTCGAAGCATGGCTTTTGGGGCGAGTCGGTCACAGAGGCCGAGATGCAGAGCCTCTTCCCCCGGAATACGACGGCCTGTGTAGAGCATTTCCTGGGCGATTTGCGGCCCGACGAGTCGTGGAAGGGTGACGGACAAACCGAAGCCTTGATGAAAACCGAGTTGGGAGAAATTGGCGCTAAATCGAGCCTCGGGTGCGGCGATTCGAAAATCCGGCATCAAGGCGAGCCCTAGTCCTCCCCCCACTGCGGCCCCTTGAATCGCGGCCAGAACGGGCGGGCCAGAGGAAAACAGGCGTACGGCTGCACCGTACAGCCTTTCGGTGTCATCCCCTTCGCTCCGGTTCAGATTCGCGCCAGCGCAGAAGTGTTTTCCCTCGGAGCAAAGCACAATCGCTCGACATTCTAATGAGTCGAGCCGTTCGAACGACTCGGCGATCGATTCGATGAGATGGCTGTCGAAGAAATTCTCGGGTGGTCTGCATAGTTCAACCTCAGCAACATGGTCTGAGCCGAGTCGTATTTTGATGTCACCGATTTGTTCAACCGTGTTCATAGTTTTGACCCCAAGTGATTCATCCTTGGCCGTGAGCCGGTCGTCTCACGATTTGATGTCAACGAGGTAACCCGACGAGTTGTCGAGCCATGATGACCCGTTGGATCTGACCAGTCCCTTCTACGATATCCATGGCTTTGGTGTCGCGGTATAATTTTTCGATGAGGTGGTCTCCGGTGCCCGCTACCTGGCCGAGAATTTCGAGGCCCAGTCCCGCAGCTTGCTGTGAAACTTGAGCGCCGAGCGCCTTAGCCATTGAGGCTTCCATGACGTTGGGGCGTTTCTGATCCACCAACCAGCACGCGCGAAGGCAGATTAATCGCGCACTGCGGAGCTTGCGGCTCATACATTCGATTCTGTCTCGGATACGTTCTCGCTTGATCAAGCCGGTCTCTTTCGCAAAATGGAGCGACTCGTCCAAGGCGGCTCGCCCCATGCCCACAGCCATAGCGCCAATAATCGGCCTCCCGGCGTTGAATGTTTGCATCGCGGTTTTGAAACCCGCTTGGCTCTTCGGTTGGCTTTCGCCGCCCAGGAGGTTTTCCAATGGAATCCGGCAGGACTGCAAGGTGAAGGAGGTTGACTCGTAAGCCTTCAGTCCCATTTTTTTCTCGATCTTGAAATTCCCAAGCCCAGGTGTGCCTTGTTCAACGAAGAAGGAGCGCTGGGCATTTCGTCCTTGTCGGATATCCAGCGTAGCTTGGACGAGGAGCCAGTCGGATCGACTCGCGCCGCCAATGAAGCATTTGGCCCCATTGAGAACCCACGCATCGCCGTCCTTCTGCGCGGTGGTTTGGATGGCGGCCGCGTCTGAACCCGCGCTGGGCTCGGTCATTGCGAAGCAGGCCCAGCGAGGGCGATCCGGATCGACGAAGGGCCCCAGGTACTTTTCCTTTTGTTCCTCGGTGCCCCGAGCGAGAACGCTGGCTTCGGGCAGGCCGGGTCCCGGGTTGGCCACCATGACTCCCCTGTCCCAATAGGCGCCTTCCTCAGCCAGCCACATCGCATGTACGGCTGCACCGCGCCGGACAGGGCTTGATTCTCCAGGGCACCAGCTCGTGCGGCCGTCGCCACGCTCTAGGCTACGCTGAAAATACGGATGGTCGACGGGGAGAGGGCTACCGAGACGATCGGCTTCAAGGCCTGCCGGTCGCATGGCTTCGTGGCCCCAATCGCGAACGGCTTCCACGGCTTCTTGGGTTTCGGGATGAATTGAGAAGTCCATTATTTCCGCTCCCCGACCGGCGTTGTGATGTTCAATGGGGGGACACCGGTTTCTAACTGACGGCCGGCGGTTTCGAGGGCTGCATCCAAGCCGCCGCCCATCAGTCCAAGTGTGCGCAACTCCCGCATATGTTTCTCGACGGGGTAATCCGCCATAAAACCATGCCCCCCCAGGATTTGGACGCCCGATGGCCCTACCCAGCGCGCTGCCTCAATGCATTCAACGAGGGCGGATGCACTTTCAAGGGTCGCGTCTTCGCCTTGGTCCAGTCGCCAGGCGGCTTCGTGTACCAACAGCCGCGCCGCTTCCAGCGCCATATTCATCTCGACAATTAGAAATGCCAGCCCCTGGTGATGGGCAATGGGTTTGCCGAAAGCCTCGCGTTGACCGGCGTAGAGCCGAGAAAATTCGCATGTCGCTCGAAGTACGCCGAGCATCATTGAGGCCACCCAAAGCCGGGCTCTCGCATGGGCTCGGCTGGCTGCGTCCGGACCAGTCCACTGCTCCGCCGCTGTGGCGCTTGCGAGGTGGAGTGAGCAGCCGCCTGAGGCTCTGAGCCCCGATGCATGAAGGGGGCGCGTCTCGATTCCTTCCGTCACCAGGCACGCGCGAGTGGGTCCGAGCAGCATGACGCCCGCAATCTCATCTGCGGGCACCCAGTCAACCCATAGCGAGATGGGTTTCCCCGGATCGCGATCAATTTCCTCATGGATCAGGATTGCTCGCCTCGGGGCGGGGCCATCGCAGAGGGCTTGCAGCCGGGCGACAGCCGCTGCGCCCTCGAATTCAAGGGCTGGGTAGAGGGTGGGTCCTAGCCGGTCCAAAGCGATGGCGGCTCCGACGTCACAGGCAGCCAGCTCTTCGTTGACGATACATTTGGCCAGAGAGCCGAGCGCTGCGCCGTCAAGGGATTCAGGTGTCTCGAGATCAGCCAGCCCGATTTCCGCGTAAGCACGATGCAGGGCGTTCCCGATGCTTCGCTGCTGCTCGTGCATTCGTTCTTGGCCCGCTAATTGCTGAGCGCCGAAGAGCGCTGCCGTTTCGACTAGGAGATGAAGCTCATCCTCGATCCCGAAATCCATTGGCTCGTTTCTCCCTCGAACGAATCGCCACCATCCTACGGAGTCGTGGGCGAAGTTGGCGAATCGGTTCCCAGAGTCTGCATGTTGACGTACTGACGATATCGGCCGTTCGGTCGGTTCATGAGATGCGGGTGATTCCCCCGCTCTACAATTCGTCCCTCTTCGACGAATAGAATTTCATCCGCTTCCCTGATTGTGGACAAGCGATGTGCAATCACAATAACGAGACGTGTTCGACTGGCTTCTCGCAACGCCGAGACGAGCCTCTGTTCCGTTTCAGGGTCGAGCGCGGAGGTCGGCTCGTCAAGGATTAGAATCGGCGTATTGCGGACGAGTGCTCGCGCGATCGCAATTCGTTGTCTTTGCCCCACCGAGAGCTTGCCTCCGCCCCGGCCGAGTCGGGTCTGGTAGCCGTCCGGTAGGCTTTCGATGAAGTCTGAGGCTCCGGCGAGACGAGCGGCTTCACAGATTTCGGACTCGGTCGCCTCTGGATGGCCGAGTCTGATGTTGTCTTCCACAGTGGCATCGAAAAGACTCGTCTCTTGAAAGACAAATGAGATTTGAGAGCGAAGCGAATCGAGTGAGTAGTCCGCGATGTTCTGTCCATCTATGAGGACACGCCCATGGCTTGGGTTGATGAAGCGGGGAATGAGCTGGGCAATCGTCGTCTTTCCGGCGCCTGCCGGCCCCGCGAGGGCGATGACTTGTCCGGAACGCGCTGTCAGATTGATGCCTTCGAGGGTGGGTCGACCCGTTTCATAGGCAAATGAAACCGCTTGGAGTTCGAGTTTTTCTTGCAGGGGGCCGAGGGCCCGATCCGACTCCGAATCGCGTTCCGAGGCAGCATCCATCAAGAAGAAAACTCGATTCAGGCCCGTTGAGTCGCCTTGTAGGCGAATCCAAAGGGCGCCAAGATCGATGCTTGCGCTGGCAATGCCGACGAAGAAAGGCAGCAGTACGGCGAAATCCCCAGGGCTATAGAGACCGTCGACGATGCCGTCTCCAACATGAAAAAAAACGTAGATGACAAGCCCCCCTCCAAAAACGGCGGCGATCGAGTAGGTGATCAGATCGACCAAAACTTTGAGGCGATACTGCCTAAAGGAGTTCGCACTGTCCGTATCGAAGCGGTCTAGCTCTCGCGCTTCCCCACCCAGGCTTTGCACTGCAAGAACATTGGACATGGATTCTTCGATGGTTGACGTCGTTTTCGCGCCGGCCTGTCGGCTGCGGCTCGCGTAGAGGCGCTGGAATCCGGCGAGCGGGAGAGTCGGAATGAAGGCGACCAATAGGAAAGCCAGACCCGCAAAGACAATGGGAGAGACCCACCCGTAAACCAATCCCAGGACCCAGATGCTGAGGAGAATGTAGAGCGGCGACGTTAGGGGGGTCAGAACTAAGGCGTAGCAGGCCTGTGTGATCGATGTCGTGTCATACATGACTCGGAAAACGGCGTCTCCGATTCGCCCGTCATCGAGGCTGGTCATTGGCAACGATGAAATGCGTCCGAAGAGATGAGTGCGATAATGGTGGTTCAGCTTTTGCGTCAATCTCATCGTGAATCGGTAGTCGAGCAAGCCGAACAGACCCCCGACGAGGCTGAATCCCGAGTTAGCCTCATTCTCGGTTCGCGTAGCGGTGTCCCAGCCCTGGGGAATTCCATCACCGTTGGCGCTGTTCCGCTCTCGCGAGGCGACTCCAAAGGCACCAATCCCGACGAGTAAACAGAATTGTGCGGCGATCGTCCAAACCAGGACCGCCGTCGGTGAGAGTTCAGATGCCGCTTGGATCAGGGGCTCGAGAAAGAAGGGGTAGGGTCTTGGTTCCTCGCCGAACGGGATGCCACGAATCACATGGTCGACCAAAATTTTTGTTGGCCAAGGCAAGAGCATCATGGGAATGAAGCTCAGTAGGAGCAGAGTCAGTTTGATGCCGAAATCTCTGCGAAACGGCCCGATGTAACGGAGCGCGCGACCGATCGTCCGAGCTGCATCCCTTGCGCTTTGCTTTTCGTCTTCTTGAAACGAGTTGGGCACGGTTTATGGCTCTCCGGTCTGGGAGTTGGCCGGCTCCGTGCGCAGGGGTTTTCCGGCTTCGATGTTGGCGAGTCGGCGATACGCGCCGTCGTCTTTCTCAATCAGCTGCTGTGGATCACCCCATTCGATCAGCCGACCGTTTCGAATCACCGCGACTCGATCAGCGTGTCGAATCGTGGAGAGGCGATGGGTGATGAGAAAAACGATTCGTCGGTCCGCCCATCGCGCGAGGTTTTGAAGGACTCGGTGTTCCGTCTCAGCATCCAGTGAGGCAGTGGGCTCGTCTAGAATGAGAATAGGAGTGTCCTTGAGGATCGCTCGTGCAATCGAAATTCGCTGTCGTTGCCCTGTGGAGAGCTTGGTCCCCCTCTCGCCGAGTTGTGTTTCAAAGCCCTTTGGGAGTTCCGCGACGAAGTCCAGCGCGCATGCGATTTCAGCGGCTTCACGAACTCGTTCGTCACTTGCGTGTGGCACGGCGTAGCGGATGTTTTCAGCCACGGTGTCCCCGAAAAGAATATTCTCTTGGAGTGCGATCGATACGTTCTCCCGCAGACTCGTGCGAGTAAATTCACGAATGTCACGCCCGTCGAACTCGATGCTTCCCTGGTCGGGGTCATAGAGCCGCAGCAGAAGACTCATGAGAGTGGTCTTCCCAGAGCCGGTGGGCCCCACAATCGCCACGATTGATCCTATGGGGACGTCGAAGTCGATTTCGTCGAGGGTCTTCTGTTTGGACTCGTAGCTGAATGAGACATTCCGATAACGAACCCCGTGGCTGAGAGAGGTTATGGGGATCGCGCCTGCCGCATCCTCGATATCACTCTCAAGATCCAGCAATTCAAAAGTCCGATCCAGCCCGGTGGCGACGTCCTGAACGGTTCCCCAAAGATCGAGGAGGTGGTGCTCGGTGTGGGTCCCATCCCCAAAGCGGTCTTTGAAGTTGTTGTAGAAGCCGAGATTCCATACTCCGGAATTGGCCGCAGCGAATCCCATACTGATCATGAATTGCTCGCCATAGAGAGGCGCTTCCGACGCCGACAATCCTGTGGCAAAGCCCACGCCGATGACGAGAGTGAGTCCCACGCACCAAAAGGTCAGAACTTTGAAACCGACAAAACGGTTGCGCGCTGCATAGGCCGCCGTGAAGGCTTCGAGGGAAGCGTCGCTAAAGCGCTTCTTTTCGGACCCTTCGGCTCCGTATGCCTTGATGGTCTTAAGACCGGCAAGGGTTTCCTGAATAATTGAAGTGAGGCGGCTATTGGCCTCTCGGGCGTGGCGAAATCCCACTCGCATGGGCCGAGCGAATCGATGTCCCAGATAAAACAAAGGTGGCCAAGCGAGCATCAGCAGGAGGGCTAGTCGGGGGTCCCAGAGAAACACGAGTCCGAGAGTGAATAAAAAGCGGCTGATAGTCTCGAGCGGGCTCAAGAAGAGTACATTGATTAGCTGAGTCACCATGGCGCTGTCTTGAAACAGTCGGTAGATCGAATCTCCCACCCTTTGTTCGTCGTGGAAGCGCAGCGAAAGAGCCTGTAATTTTTCAATCATCAGTATTCGCAGATTTTGATTCACGCGTTGCAGAATCCAGATTCGCCAATACACGAGCCCGATGAAGATCGGCGTTAACGCAACAAGCAGGCCAGCTACGCTCCACACGAGATGGCGGAGGACTTCTTTACGGGCCGCGACTGAGAGCCCGGTCGCGGACGAAAATCGATCGGGATCGAGGCCGATCATGGTGGCCTGCAGATCTGAGAGCGGCCCCCCCTCAAGCACGCCGTTCCAAAAAATATTGACCACATTGATCACCGGAACTGCAAACAGAGCGATGAGGATGGCGCCGCAGGCGACGAGTCCGGCCAGGGGGCCGCGAACCGTTCGAAGCAGGGGCAGGCAGCGCCAGAGCAATCGGAGGATCAGGCGGAAAGAAAGAGAGTCGGCTTGGCCGCCGCGGCCCAGCTGCGCGAATTCTTGGTACCGCGCGGTGTTGTCTTGCACCCTTGACTCTCTCAAAAATCAGTGGCGGCTAAGCCAGAAGGCCTGAAGCGATCTAGAGCGCGCGCATTCCAGTAATGTGTTCACCCAAAATGAGCGTATGGATGTCATGTGTGCCCTCGTAGGTCCGCACTGTCTCGAGGTTCATCATATGCCGCATGCTTTGGTAGTCATCAACGATGCCATTGGCGCCAAGGAGGTCCCGGGCCTCTCGGGCGATCCGCAACGCGATGTCGACATTGTTTCGCTTGATCATCGAGACCATCGAGTGATGGAGTTGGCCGGCATCTTTGATCCGTCCGACTTGAAGCGCAAGCAGCTGTGCCTTGGTGATTTCTGTCAGCATTTCGGCAAATTTCATTTGTGTCAATTGCTTACTCGCCAAGGGGCCGCCTTGAACGATGCGGTCGCGGGCGTACTGAACTGCTTCGTCAAAGCAAGCCATTGCCGCCCCGGTTACACCCCAGGAAATCCCATAGCGAGCTTGCGTGAGACAGCCTAGGGGGCCACCAAGCCCCTTGGCACCGGGCAGCTGGTTTGATTCAGGGATCTCTACGTTTTCGAGAAAGAGTTCAGAGGTGACGCTTGCTCGCAGTGAAAATTTCCCCTTGATATCCCGAGCTTCGAAGCCGGCTCGATCCGTTTCGACCAAGAATCCGCGAACGCCGTCGTCCGTGACGGCCCAAACAACAGCCACATCTGCGAGCGAGCCGTTCGTGATCCACCGCTTCACGCCGTTGAGAACCCAGCCTTCCCCCTTTCGTTCGGCGCGGGTCGTCATTCCCGAGACAAAGCTTCCATGATCGGGTTCGGTCAGGCCAAAACAACCGATGGCCTCGCCGGCGGCCATCGGCGGGAGCCATTTTTCCTTTTGGGCCTCGGTTCCGTAGGCATGAATGGGGTACATGCAGAGTGCGCCCTGAACCGAGGCGAACGAGCGAAGGCCAGAATCGCCTCGCTCAAGTTCCTGCATTAGGAGGCCGTAGGCCACGTTGTTCATCCCCGCGCAGCCATATCCTTTAAGATTGGCCCCAAACATTCCAAGCTCAGCCATCTGGGGTACGAGATCCATAGGAAAGGATCCGTCTTGGCGGACATGCTCCTGGATCCGAGGAAGAAACTCGCCGCTGACCCACGCCCGGGCTGAGTCCCGGATCATGCGTTCTTCTTCGCTGAACTGAGTCTCGTCGAGCTTTAGAAAGTCGGGCGCTTCAAAAGCAGGCATAGGCTTCTCCAGTGGATCCTCGCTGGGGGGGGCGGTTCGTGAATTCGGCGTTCACCGGAGCGGCCACCGCTCGGCTGGAGAATAGCCGATCGAGCCCCGGTTGACGGTGCTCTCGACCGCCCCGGGCGAGCGCCACGCATTCAAAGCAAAGAGGGTCTGACGATTGGCCCGTCAGACCCTCCTGCTTGGACTCATTCGCCGGCGGCCCGGATGCGGCGGCCCGCCGGGATGAGATTTGCCTCGATGCGACTGCTACTTGGCGGCAGCCTTGTCCTCGTCGCTGAGGATCTTGTCCAGCGCATTGAGGCGTCGGCTAATCCGATTCAGCTTCTTGTCCAGTTTCTTCAGGTCGCTGCTCGATGCGATCTGAAAAGTGCCCAGAACCGAAGCCAAGCCGGTTTCGACCTGGTCTTCGAATTCCTTACGTCGCTTTTGGAATCCCTTTGAAACGTCTATCCAGCGGGACTGTGCTTGCTGAACCGCCTCGTTCTTGTTCAGGTCCTTGCGGAAACGCTTGACCCGCTTTTCCGTCTCCTTGTTGAACTGGGTGGTTCGCTTTTCAACTTGCTTCTGAATTCGCTCAACCTCTTCTTCAGCGGATCGGAAAGCGGCCTGGATGCGGTCGATGCCGCTCTCGATCACGTTGGCTTGGGTACTCATGATTGTTTCTCCTTCAGGCGGCCATCGGGTGCGTTCCAGCGGCCGAGTCATCGGCCCGCGGGAAGATCCCGCGGCGGGATGACGCCAATGACGCAATGCGGCAAGGCGTCCACGGCGAGAGAATAGACACGCTGCGTCATCCGGTCAAGGGCGCTTGCCGTATAAAAATACTCTTTAAAATTAGATACTTGAGTTATTTTTTAGAAAAAGATGACGCAATGCGCTGCCCGGCCAGTCCTACCACCGAACGACTGCGCTGCCCCAGGTGAAGCCCGAGCCGAAGGCTGTCATCGACACGACTTTGCCTGGCTCGAGGAGGCCGTTGCGTTCGGCCTCGGCCAGAAGCATGGGAATGGATGCGGCGGAGCAGTTGCCATACCGCTGAATGTTATTGAAAACCCGCTCCTCCGGGATCTCCAATTTCTGTGCGACAAATTCATTGATTCGGAGATTGGCTTGATGAAATAGGAAAAGGTCCACGTCATCGGCCTTGATGCTGGCCGCTGACAGGGCTTCGAGTAAAACCTCGGGCATGCGTGTCACGGCATTTTTGAAGACGTAGCGGCCCTCCATTTGGGGGAAGTGCCGACCCGCCTCGATCATTTCCTGAGTGATACGCTGGGGCCAATCCGCCGAAGACGGGGCATCGATCCAAAGTCTTTTGGCGTGTTTGCCCTGGGCATGCAGCCGCACCTGAAGAATCCCAGCCGTGTCTTGTTCGGCATCGACGGCCTCCAAAATCACAGCTCCGGCTCCATCTCCGAAAATGACGGTGACGTCTCGGCCTTCCGTGGAAACGTTGAGCCCCGTTGAGTGGACCTCGCAGCCGACGACCAAAACCCTCTGACTCTTTCCAGATTGGATCAAGCTATCGGCGAAATTCAACGCATAGAGGAATCCGCTGCATTGAGCTCTGAGGTCGATACAGGGGATTTCGCCACCGCCCAGCTGCTCGTGAAGGAAGAAGGATGTGCCGGGAAATTCGTGCTGGGGCGAGAGTGTGGCCAAGAGGATAAAGTCGATGTCTCCGACATCGAGCTGGGCGGATTGCAGTGCTTGTTCGCACGCTGATTGGGCGAGGTCTGCTGGGGTTTCGCCCTCGACGATCCAGCGTCGCTCCTTGATCCCGGTTCTTTGCTGGATCCATTCATCGGTGGTGTCCATCCGCTGAGCCAAATCATCGTTGGTGATGATCTGGTCCGGAACGCACATTCCGGTTCCAATGATCTTTGAGCGCAGGTTTCGAGTCATCCGTTGGGTTCCCCCGATGCGGGCCGTTATGATCGGCATTGCTTTCAAGATTGCTGTAGTCAGCCTTGATCAGGCCCGTTCCTGAATCCAGTCCGCGGCCTCTTCTGGACGGCTCGCGGGTGACTGTTCTTCCCAAACCATGCGTTCGGCTCGGATCAAGAGTTCGTTGATTCCGCTTCGCTCGAGAGCGGAGACCGCCACGCAACCATGACGCCGTTCTAGCACCCCGGCAGCGCCCTCGGGCAGACGGTCAATCTGGTTAAAGACGAGGAGCTCGGGTTTTTTCGACAAACCAAGCTCGCCAAGCACTTTTCGAACGGCCTCAATGCGCCGCTCGAAATCCGGGGAGGCGGCATCCACCACGTGAATCAAGAGGCTCGCGTCACGCAATTCTTCGAGAGTGGCGTGAAAAGCGGCCATAAGGTCTTCGGGAAGGTCTCGAATGAAACCCACGGTGTCGGTGATGATAACCTCTCGCTCCCGGGGGAAGCGGAGTCGTCGGGAGACCGGGTCAAGGGTGGCGAACATCTTGTCTTCGACGAACACATCGGTCTGGGTCAGGGTTCGAAGAAGTGTGCTTTTACCGGCGTTCGTGTAGCCCACGATCGATAAAACCGGGATATGCCGTCGTTCCCGCCGCTTGCGACGGCCCGCCCGTTGTTTCGAAAGCCGAGCGAGGTCTCGCTCGAGGCGAGTGATACGCTCCCGGACTCGGCGCCGATCCATCTCCAGCTTCGTTTCCCCAGGGCCCCGACCACCGATCCCACCGGCAAGGCGCGAGAGCGAAAGTTCGGCCCGCTGGGCGAGGCGGGGTAGCCGGTACTTGAGTTGTGCCAGCTCGACTTGGAGTTTTCCATCGCCGGTTGTGGCTCGCTGGGCGAAGATGTCCAGGATCAGCTGAGTGCGGTCGATGACCCTCAATTCCATACGCTCGGCGAGGTTTCGGGCCTGCGTGGGCGTCAGGTCTTGGTCGAAGATCACCAACTCAATGTCCGATTGAAAACATCGAATGACGAGATCCGATAGCTTCCCGGTTCCGACCACGGTTTTGGGATCGACCCGCGGGCGACTCTGCGTGATGACGTCCACAACGTCGACGCCGGCGGCCCGCGCGAGTTCTTTTAACTCCGCGACGTGGAGATCGAGCGCGGCACGATCGCGACCGGCCGTGACCGCGACCAAGATCGCCCTTTCGCCATCTTCGACAGCGTGGCCTTCGGCGCTGCGAGCAAGCTGCCCCTCCAGTTCCCGGATGTATTCATCGAAGTGAAGATCCAGGTCGGCCGGTCGGGTGGGCTTGAGTTGCTCGGTTGTCCGTCCTTCATCATTCGCGGGCGCCAAAAATGCGGTGTGGGCCAGTCCCGGTAAGGCATCCTCGCCCACCGAGATGCTCACCATGGCGTCGAGTCGGAGGACCGCAAGATCCGTCAGGTCATCGCGCGAGAGCCCTTCTTCTCGGAGGTGTGTCTTCAGGCAGCGAAGGCCGCGGAGCCGGCCGCGGCCGGCTCGGAGTCGACCCCAATCCGGGAGCTCGGTGCTTCCACTGTCTCCGACCATGACGTGCTGTACTTCCCCGCGCCGGTCGACGAGAACGCCCACTTGGCGGCGAATATCGTGGCTGATCTCGGTGAGGTGCCGCGCCAAATCATGGGAGATCAAGCGGTCTCCACTCAACTGACGGCGGAAGAGTCGCTCAAGCTGCTTAACCTGACTGGCCTTGAGGCCACGGGTGTTGCCGTAGATCTGGATGAGAAGATGCTCCAGCGGCTTGGCTCGGCCGCGCTGGGGGAGAGCGATGGGGCTCTATTTGCTCTGGAATCGGCGCCGGGCGGAAGGTAGGAGTGGCCCGAAGCCGGGGCAACATGTCGCACCTCTCAAGATGTTGCAAAAAGCACCCGTTTCGAGAATGTCGTCCTACTGGAGCGATTTTGATGGATCGGCCTTTCGCCTGGGAACCGGCAGTGTCCCACGGGGGTCGTACAGGGGCGGTGAGAAGGGCCCCCTTTCGACACTCGAGTGTCCTGCCCGATGATTCGCCCGATACTGTGTCCAAGACGGAGGTGAACGCGCTTCACTTGGGGGCCAAACCTTCCGATGCAACCAGAGAGGCCAAGGGCTTGGTCCCGTGCGGGAAAAGGGCCCAACCGAGAGTCAGGAGGCGAGGCGGAGCGTGCAGAGTCAGGGTCCCAATATGAATCGTGAGGTGGCTGTTGTCGTCTTGGCCGCGGGCAAGGGCACGCGAATGAAGTCGGCCCGAGTCAAGGTCCTGCACGAAATTTGTGGCTTGCCGATGTTGGGTCATACCCAGCGGGTCGCGAAGGGGCTCGAGGCCCAGCGTCTCGTGGTCGTCATTGGCCGAGAGGCCGATGAGGTGCGTCGCACATTCGGGGAGAGCGCGGAATTCGTTCATCAGCTTGAGCAGAAGGGTACAGGCCATGCGGTCATGATGGCTGAGACGGCTCTCAGCGATTTTGCCGGGGATGTATTCATCCTTTACGGCGACACGCCCCTGCTGACGGTAGAGACTTTGGAGCGGATGCGGGCCTTGAAGGTCGATCGTGCTGCGGATCTCGTCATGCTGACGGCTCGGGGTGAAATTCCGGGTCGCGTGGTTCGAGATAAGCAAGGGCGTGTGGAGCGGATTGTTGAAGCGCAGGATGCAAGTCCCGAGGAACTGCAAATCGAGGAGCGCAACACGGGCGTCTATCTCGTCAGTTCGGGTTTGCTTTGGGCGGCGCTTTCCCAGATCGGGACAGATAACCAGCAGGGCGAGCTTTATCTCACGGACATCGTTGGATACGCGGTTCAGAAAGGGCACGCCGTCGAGGCCCTTTGGCTTGCCGATTCCTCGGAGTGCCTGGGTATCAATGATCGCAACGAGTTGGCTGAAGCGACTCGACTCATGCAGGCGCGGATTAACGCCCGGGTGATGGCTTCTGGGGTCACCCTCGTCGATCCTGCGACGACTTACATCGATGCCACCGCCGAAATCGGCCCGGATACAGTGATTGAACCTGGATGCTGTATCAAGGGCCGAAGCGTCATTGGTCCTGGTGTTCTGATTCGAGCAGGTTGTTATATCGAGGACTCGCAGCTCGATGAAGGCGTTCAGTTCGGGCCCTATTCCCACTTAAGGCCTGGCTCTCACCTCCAGTTCGGTGTGAAGGTGGGTAATTTTGTTGAAATCAAGAATTCAACTCTCGGGCCGCGCAGCAAGTCGGCTCATCTCACCTATATCGGCGATGCCGACGTCGGGGCCGACGTCAACTTCGGCTGTGGCTCTGTGGTGGTCAACTATGATGGTTACCAGAAGCATCGCAGTGTGGTCGGCGATGGCGCCTTTGTGGGCTGCAACGTCAACTTGATTTCTCCTGTTCGCGTTTCGGAGAAGGCCTTTCTCGCCGCGGGCTCCACCATCACACAGGACGTCCCTGAAGATGCATTGGGGGTGGCGAGGGCTCGTCAGCGGAATTTAGACGGGTGGGTTGCCCGAAAGGAAGGTCGGTCCGGGGAGAGGGCCGATTCGGCGACACCGAATGCCCCCGACGGGTCACTTAAAGAGCGGGGTCCGGGAAGAGCTCAGGCTGGCGAAACGCTCGGCTCCGCACCGGGCCCAGACTCCGAAAGAGCCTCCGGGGACAAAAAGTAGGTCGAGTAGACGCTGCGGTTTTTCACCGCGACGAAGGGAGAGTCCATCTTATGTGTGGAATCGTCGGATATATCGGAGTCGAGGATCGGGCCGTTGAGGTCTTAGTCGATGGACTTCGCCGTCTTGAATACCGGGGCTACGACTCGGCTGGAGTGGCTGTCTTCGATGGCGAGCAAACCCAGATTCGTCGGGCCGAGGGGAAGCTGATCAACCTCGAGGGCGCTTTACGAGAGAGGCCGCTCCGGGGGGTGGTCGGGATCGGTCATACGCGCTGGGCCACTCACGGAAAGCCTTCTGAACGCAACGCCCACCCGCATCGTGCTGGGTCCGTATCAATTGTTCACAACGGCATTATCGAAAATTACTCAACGATCCGATCGGAGCTGGAGGGCGAGGGCGCGTGCGTGAACTCCGATACGGATACCGAGTTGATCGCGCACCTGATCGATCAGGAAATCCGTAGGGGTCGCTCCCTTTTGGAGGCTGTTCGAGGGGCCTGTAGCCGGCTGACGGGCTCCTATGCGTTTGGCGCGATGTCCGATACCGAGCCCGGTTGTTTGGTGGCCGCTAAGAATGGAGGCAGCCCCATCATCGTTGGTCAAGGCGAGAAAGAATGCTTTCTGGGAAGCGACATTCCGGCCATCCTGCCTTACACCCGGCAGATGATCTCACTTTGGGATGGTGACTTTGCCGTTCTCTCAGAGGAAGGCGTTCAGGTTGTCGATGGAGAGGGACGACCGGTTGATCGAGAATTTATGACCATTCAGTGGGATCCGGTTTCCGCCGAGAGAGGCGGCTACGACCACTTTATGCAGAAGGAAATTTTTGAACAACCCCGCGCGATCACCGATACGATCGGCACGCGGATGGACGAGTCTGCTGCCGGGCTTGATCTTGATGGAATCGAACTCAGTCCTGAATTCGCCGAGAGCCTGCGGTCGATTGAGTTGGTGGCCTGCGGGACCGCGTCGTACGCCTGCATGGTGGGTCAGTACATGATCGAGCAGCTGGCGGGCATTCCGTGTCATGTGGACCTCGCCAGTGAATTCCGTTACCGCAAGCCGATCGTAGACTCGAAGTGCATGATCATTCCCGTTTCCCAATCGGGTGAGACAGCCGATACACTCGCCGCCCTTCGCGAAGCTGAAGATCAGGGTGCGCGAGTGCTCTCGGTCTGCAACGTTCGCGAGTCAACGATCGCCCGAGAAAGTGACGATGTTCTTTATACTCATGCGGGTCCTGAAATCGGTGTTGCGTCGACGAAGGCCTTTGTCACTCAGGTGGTCGGCCTTTATCTGATCGCGCTTAAGCTGGGGGTTGCTCGCGGTCAAATTGATTCCTCAGAGATGCGTGAAAGGCTTCAGGACCTGACTCGCCTCCCGCGTTTCGTTGAGCGAACCCTCCAGCTTGATCGTCAGATTCAGAAGATCGCACGGCAGTATTTCAAGGCGCAGGATTTTCTCTTTCTCGGTCGTGGCATCATGTACCCCATCGCTATGGAGGGGGCCCTCAAGCTCAAGGAAATCTCATACATCCATGCCGAGGGCTACGCGGCGGGTGAGATGAAGCATGGGCCGATCGCTCTGATTGACGAGAATATGCCTGTAGTCGTCATCGCCAATGACGGTCCGCTGAAAGACAAGTTGATTTCGAATCTGGAGCAAGTCCGAGCCCGGGATGGTCGGGTGATTGCGATCGCGACAGTCGGGGATAAGGAGATCGCCGCAAAGGCAAACGAAGTCATCTTTATCGATGATCTGGGCGAATTTCTGACTTCTGTGCTGGCGACCGTCCCTCTGCAGCTCTTGGCGTATCACGTGGCGACCCTCCGCGGTACAGACGTTGACCAGCCCAGAAATTTAGCCAAGAGCGTGACGGTGGAATAACGCGGGCCCGGCTTGACGTTCGCGCGTTAGCCCATACCCTGACGGTCCCCCTAGGCCTCCCATCCACCTTGGGTTAGCCCGCGTGCTGCGCGCGATGGCCCGAGCGGAGGCAGTCAGCGTGCTGAGTGATTCGATCTTCGAGGGCCTGAACCCTGAACAGCGTCAAGCTGTTGAGAACACGGAAGGTCCGTCCCTCGTGCTGGCGGGTGCCGGCAGCGGCAAAACCCGGGTCTTGACCAGTCGCATCGCGTACCTGATCGGGGGATGCGGAATCCCCTCCGAATCGATCCTTGCGGTGACCTTTACAAACAAAGCCGCGGGAGAGATGAAAGAGCGGGTCGGTAAGCTCTTGGGCCCCGAGGCGAGTGACCTCGCGATCGGGACCTTTCACTCGATCTGCGTTCGGATTTTGCGGCGAGAGATTGGTCATCTGGGCCGAAGTCGTGGGTTTGTCATCTATGACGATGCTGACAGCCTGGGTGTGATCAAAGAGGTTCTTCGCCGCAACGATTTAGATCCCAAGGCGCACGACCCCAGGCGAATCCGTTGGCGGATCGATCAGTGGAAGAACGCGGGAACGCTGCCTGCTGGCGCGATGGAGGCGGCCTACGACATTGATGATGAGTTGTCTGCTCGAATTTACGCGGGTTATCAGCGGATGCTTCTCGACGCGAATGCCCTCGATTTTGGCGACATTATCCTCGCGACGGTTCAGCTTTTTCGCCAGCACCCCCGCGTGCTTGAGTTCTACCAGCGGCGATGGCAGTACATCTTGGTCGATGAGTACCAAGATACAAATGGCGTTCAGTATGAACTCGTTCATTTACTTGCCGCGGAGCATCGCAACCTCTGCGTGGTGGGGGATCCGGATCAGTCGATCTACGCATGGCGTGGCGCCAACGTGCGGAACATTCTCGAATTTGAAAATGACTATTCAGAGGCCCGAGTCATCAAGCTTGAGCGTAATTACAGGTCGACCCAGCCGATTTTGACGGCGGCTTCCGCTGTCGTTTCGAACAACGTGGCCCGACGCGATAAGCGCTTGGTGACAGAGCGGGAGGGCGGGGATCCCATCCACATTTTTGAGGCCGAGGACGATCGGGAAGAAGCTCAATTTGTTGTTCGCCGGATGCTTCAGGCCAAGGGGGATGGCGAATCTTTCGGGGGGTGTGCGGTGCTCTATCGCACCAATGCGCAGTCTCGGGCTCTGGAAGAGGAATTGCTCAAGTACGATGTGCCGTACACGGTGGTCGGTGGCGTTCGTTTCTATGACCGAGCCGAGATCAAAGATGCGATGGCCTACCTCCGGCTTCTGGTCAATCCGCTCGACGACCAAGCGCTGAGGCGAATCGTCAACCGGCCCACTCGCGGGATTGGCAAGACCACAATGGAGCGTGCCTCCGAAAGGGCCGCCGAGCAGGAGCTCACTCTGTTGGACGCCCTCGGGCAAACGGCTGCGTCCGGAGGTGGCCGGACCGGCACGAAGGTCCGCGCTTTCCTGACCATGATCGAGGCGCTGCGTGAAGACATGTCGCAACTTCCGCTCGATCAGCTGATTGGCCGGATCCTCGACCAAAGTGGCTATCTCGATGCGTTGATCAAGGAAGCGACGCCAGAAGCCGAATCCCGAAGAGACAACCTGTTGGAGCTGATGGCCAGTGCCCGGGACTTTGACGCAGCCAATGCGGACCTTTCGGATGAGGACCGAACGGTCCTCGACCTCTTCTTGGACCAAGTGGCCCTGATTTCCGATCTCGACCAATGGGAGGATCGTTCGGACCGCGTCTCCCTGATGACCGTGCATTCGGCGAAGGGGCTCGAGTTTCCTTATGTTTTTTTGGTGGGCTTGGAGGAAAGAATCTTTCCTCATGCGAGTTCATCGGGCGATGAGGAGTCGCTTGAAGAGGAACGGCGGCTCTGTTACGTGGCCATGACGCGGGCGATGGATCGACTCTTCATCACGCATGCCTCGGCCCGAATGCGTTACGGCGAGCGCTCTTTCCAGTCGCCCAGTCGTTTCTTGGATGAGATTCCGGATGGACTGGTCGAACGCTTAGAGTCTCGTCGTCCGAGGTCCTCAACTCGATCATCAAGCGGTTCTCGTCGAGAGTCTTCTTTCGACTATTCGTACTCTCAGGAAGCGAGCGGTGGAGATGGTGAGATTCAGCCGGGCACCCGTGTCCGCCACCCGGTCTTCGGGGTCGGTGAAATCATCGAGGTTCAGGGCGCTGGACTGAATCAAAAGTTGAAAATTCGATTCGAAAGAGCGGGGCTTAAAACCGTCGTTGTCCGCTATGCCAACCTAGAAATGGCCTAGGCGAAAGCGTTTTGAATACCGATGTCTATTTCAGTAGTTAATCGGTTCCATTTTTCGTTTAGTGGATGCAGGAAAGTGCGTAGGCGATGCGAGAAGTGCTTCTCCTTGCACCGAGGCCCACTAGGCGCCAACGCAACTCTGTTGCGATTCTCACCCTATTGTGTACGTTCGCAATTCGGAATAACGAGTCACAGAAAGCAACTTATTTTTCAGCGCCGCATAGTTTATTCCGTGAAGCTAGATTGCCGAGAGCGAAGCCCAGTGAACGATGGCCGCACGAGAAAGCCGACCGCATCCGGCTTTTGAACGTGGCCGGTCTAATTGGGCCGCCGGACTCACCGCGAGGAGCGGTCTGATTCACGGAAAGCAGGAGGGGCATTTATCTGCCCCTCCTGCCCCAGGGCCTGCCTCAAGTCGCGAAGGCCAAGACGACGACGGCGGCGAGCATTCCGGCCCAGCCCCAGAAGACCACGAGGCCTCCTCGACCGGCGAAGCGTTCGATTCTTTGCGTTCCCCATCCAAGGCCTTGGGCGCAGCAGAGAGCGAGCGGGAGCGTTCCTGCAAGCACGTATGGCGCTTTCGCTTGTGCATAAAACGGGAGCCTGAGCGTGATGAAAAAGAGCGAGAAGCTGAGGACGAAGAGGACGCTTGTCAGCAGGGAGAGGACTAATTTGCGGCGGAGGTCGGGTGTTTGAAATGACTCGAGCACGAAGGCGAAAAATCCACCCACCATCGCCGCTGTCGCCGGAAGCGCGAGGGCGGGGATCAGGGTCATGTAGTCGTAACGCCAGAATGAATGACGGGTGGAGACCCGAATCATTCCTGCAACGAGCCCATCGGCCCAGAGCGTCGAGTAGACACCATCCCAAAAAGAAACAAAGCCTGAAAAAAATGGGTAGGAGAGGGATTCACCGAATTGCAGGTAGCTATTCGTCGATCGGAATCCCGGAAGCATCCACCACGTAGGCTTGCCGGGAACATCAAGATTCCAAACCACTGGGTCGCCAAAGAGAATCCAGTTGCGAGCGTAGAACCACCCCGCGATGCAGCAGCTAATCAGCATCAGTGCGCCACCCACGCCCAGCATTCGCTGCACGGGTTGTCGGTCCACAATCCAGAGCCGGCTAGCCGTCAATCCGGCGATGAGAGGAGCCAGGGCCAGGCTCGTAAATTTTGTTAAGAGACCAAGCCCGAGGGTGACGCCAAGCAGAAGAGCGTGTCGCCACGCCCAGGCAGAAGCCAGAATCATTTCCGTCGCTAAGACGAGGGATGCGCTGACCCAGGTCGCGTGAAGAGACTCGTTCGACACGTACGTCGACATGTAGAGATTCATGGGCAGGAGTCCGGCGACCGCAATGGCGATTGAGGGGCGAAGGGCCTCTTCGGGCCAAAGCCTGCGGGCGGCTCGGCCTGTCAGCCAAACTGTGGTCCATCCGGCCGCCATCGGGACAATCCGGTAGAGGCCTGCTGCCCATTCGCTGGAAGGCCCGATTCCAGTCACCCGGGAAATCACGGCGACGAGCGTGTGAAAAGCGGGAGGGTGATAGGTCGAAAATCCGTAGTCTGCGGTAGGGGGTTTTCCTTCTCGAAGGAGGTAGTCGATATAGGTCAAATGGGCGTGGGCATCAAAGCCGAGTGGCAGCGGCATTCGGAAGGCTTTGTAGAAGTAAATCGTGGCCCAGACTGCGCTGACAAAGAGCAGGGTGATGGTCGGGGCATGCCGTAAGATGCGCGGGCGCGACCGATGCATGATTCCCCAAGCCAGGACAGCCGAAGCGGCGAAAAGCCCCAAGAGCACCGGCGCAAGCTTCTGAGCCACGCGTCGTGAGGAGGGGAGCTGGCGCGACTCGGGGTGGATTCGGGAATCTTGGGCCAAAACGGCCGGCTGCGAAGCACCATTGGGGCCGACGACCATCCAGTCCCGGCCGGTTGATAGGGTTTCGGTGCCGGGCCCCTGCAGAGAAAGCGTGAGCAGTGGGGGTCCATGGACATTTCGAACTGTGGCTCGGAGTTCGTTGCGACCGGGTCTGAGCCAACGCCCGACATCGATCTGAAACCCACGTTTCCAACCGGCTCCGTCTGCAGGGCCGACTTTGACCATGTGTCCATTGATCTCGAGGTCCAGTGTGCGCAGTGCACGACCTGTGAGCCGCGTTTCGCGTGAGGGTTGGATTGAGTCGAAACGCCGCACAAAGGTGAAGGAAGGAGGTTTTTCTGGAAGGACCGCAATCAGATCGGCTGTCGGTTGCCACGGGACGGTGATCCAGTCACCACTTTTCGCATCGGTGATGAAGGGCACCTCGTCGTCGATCAGTACCGCCCGAACCACGGCGATCCCGCAGACGACGAGAAGAACACCCCACGCGATCCATTGAAGGCGCAAAAGGCTTGATGTCTGTAACGGCGGGACGGGATTGGCCCGATTCATTCAGTCGCCGTGTCCGTTTCGGAAGGCCATCGCTCTGCGCGAGGGCTGAGGTATCGACGATGAAGTTTTCCCAATGCGATGGAAGCTCGTACGAAATCGATTGCCTGGACTTTCGATCCAGCGACGTCGATCCAGGCGGCGAGGGGTAACTCGTATAGCGCGCCTTCGATGGGAGGCTGACCGTCCCAGCGAGTGGCTGCGATCCGTCGCGCGAGAATTTCTACATCAAAAATCCATCCACCATCAAAAGGTTCGGTGAAAATTTTTCGGTTTGAGGCGATGTTTCGGAAGAGCTTGGCCCCACATTGGGTGTCGTAGATGGCGAGGCCCAGTGTCATGGACGCGATGGTTGCGAAGACGCGACCTAGATAGTGGCGGACTCGGCTTCGCTCGATCTGCCGCCCCATGAGCTGGACCCGTGCACCGAAGACCATTTCGATTTGGTGATCTTCATCAAGGACCCGTCGCATGGGTTCAATCTGATGCAGCGGTGTGGCGAGGTCCGCATCGAAATAGCCGGCATTTTGGCAGTCGAGCTCGAAGGCCTGCTCCATCCCCTGGCGGACGGCTTCCGCCTTTCCCCGATTCGTTTCTTGGTGGATCACGGTAATTCGGCGAGGCTGATTTTCCTCGATCGAGCGGAGGACGGCGAGCGTTTCGTCTTGGCTCCCATCATCGACGAGGATGAAGTCGGTCCGAGCATCTCGCTCAAGATGCGCCAGTAAGGCGTCTTTAGGGAGCCGGTGCGCTTCGTTGTAACACGGGACGACGATGACAGTTTCGGGCATGCACCCGTCAGTTTACCCCGACCCTGGAGATCTGCCCGGGGGGCCTTTATCTTGCCGGGGGATCGAGCATTGCGCGATGGCCGGGGAAGGACGATGTGAACGAGTCGGCGGGGGGCGAGCAGCGGACGGCGGGGGGAAGTGGGCGCGGACTCGCTTGGGCGGCGTTCGTTTTCATGGCCCTCTTGTATGGCGGGTTGCAGCTGGGTTCGCTGGGCCATCCCCTGTTTTGGCAAGATGAGGGGGAAACGGCCATGTTCGGCCGGCGGATCCTCGAATTCGGATTCCCGAAAGTTCACGGACCCGAGGGCGTCGTGTACGGCATGGGGGTTCCCCTGGACGTCGGGACCGATCTCGATCGCGACGCTTATCGCGGGAGCCTGTGGGGCCAGTACTACGTGGCGGCTCTCGGCGTTTCCTGGGCTGAAGGCGTCGACGACCTTTATGAGAAGACGGCGAGGGTCCGATTCCCCTTTGTGATGTTTGGATTGTTGGGTCTATTCACGCTGCTCGCGTCTTTTTGGAAGGATCTCGCGGCTCGTTCGGGAAGCGCTCTCCCCGCCGCGACGGTCTTTATGGCGCTTCTGTGTGCCTCAACGTCCCTTCAGTTGCATCTGCGGGAGGCACGCTATTACGGCCTCGTGATTGGCGGCGTCGGACTCGCCGTTGCGTGTGTTCGCTCCTTGTCGATTTCTCGATCTGGGGGAAGGGGCTGGCTGCGCGCGCTGGCCCTCGCGGCGATTCTGGTGGGCCTGCTGAATATTTTCTACCCCGCTGCCCTGGCGGTGATGGGTTGGATCATTGTGGAGACTTGGCTTGGGGCGCGCCGACATCAGGCGTGGTCGCTCAAACAATCCGTATGGCTCTTGTTGCCGGTTGGTTTTGCGATGCTCGTGGCGCTTTATTTGGTGGTTGCCTTCGACATGACCACGGTTTCTCGAGCCCTGGCATCTCGTTGGCCTTTCGGTCCGACGCTCTACCTGGAAAATCTGTTTCACCTGATGGTCTTTCTGCTGCGATGGGAATTTTTGGGGCTCCTGCTGGTGATCCAGATGATTCTCTTCGGGCTCGGTCGGCGCAAAGATTGGGTCAGTCCAAAGCATCGTCCAGCATGGCTTCTCCTCAGGCTCGCGGTGTGGGTTGCTGCCGTGTCCGCATTCAATCCTATTTTCTTTGAGCGTTATTTTGTGGCGATGAGCCCTTTGATCTCTCTCTCCGTCGTTTTGGAGGCGGAGGTTTTGTTCAAAGTCATCAGCACACGAAAAGCGTCGGAGTCAGCTTGGCGCTGGGGTGTTCTGGGGGCTGTGCTGGCCGTTGGGGTCTTCAGCCTCGCGGTGCGCTCGGGAGAGATCCTGGGCCGCGTGGGTGAAGTGCTGCACCCCGTGTCGGGGCCCGTGGACTATGTCGTGGGCATGATACGGGCAGAGGAGGGGAGCCCCGAGCAAGTCGTGATTGCCACCAACTATGAAGCCGAGCCTCTGATGTTTTATCTGGGGAGTCAGGTTTTTGGCCGGCATGAGTCAGGCGGCCTCGAAAATTTCGGGGATTTGGGACGGAAAAGGCCTGACTGGGTGATTCCGAGAACCGCTCAGCCACGCAGCCTGGAGGCTGTTCGTCGCGCTCTCTTGGGAGGCGGTTACCAAGCCAGGAGATTGCCCGTTGCGGACATGCCTTACAACCATTTACCTGAACTTTACTCAGGCCGTGTTCTGAGCGAGACGCATTGGTTCGAAACTCCTGCTCCAGGTTTAGGAAGGCCCAACTTGGTGGTGTACCGACGCATGCCGGCCGGCCCGGTCAACGAGTGAATTTACGGGCTATCCACGAAGCCAAAGGTCCTGGGCCGCACTTTTCCATCCGTACCCGTAACGATCGTATCGGCCGCTTGACCATTCTCGGACCACGCTGGGTAAGCGTCTCCAAAACGACTTTGGCATGACGGACCGATTGAGGGCATGCGTTTGCTTTTCCTCGATGAGCGTTCGAACCGGACTCTCATCAGAGAGGCCGGGTGGGTGTTCCTGAAGGCGTTTCAGTGCGAGGTCAAAGAAAGCCAACTCCTCGCGGAATGCGTTTCTGGCCACCTGTGATCGAGCTTGGCGCCATTGGTCGATCAGGCCCCGGCGGCGGATGCCGATGTGGTTTCGGGCATGCAGGCGATATTGAATCAAGGGCATGTCGACGACGGCGCAGGGCGCCAAGCAGGCAATGATGAAGGCGATCCAGGCATCGTGGACGCTGGGAAGATCGGGAAAAGGAAATAGGACGTCCCGAAAATCAGCGCGGAAGGCGAGGGTTGTTCCCGCTGCGACGACCCGGCGCGCAAAAATGGCGGGAGCCTCGCCTGCGCGAACACGATCTTGGTCAGCGGAAGAAAAGAATAGGGCTTCCCACAGATCGTCCCCTGTGGGCGCCAGGTTCTCATCGACGATCGCGCCATTTGAGAAAGCCAGTCCGATTTCCGGATGATCCTCGAAAGCGGCGGTCAAGGTTTCGACCTTATGAGCCGCCCAAAAGTCATCTTGGTCCGCGAGAAAAATGAGTGAGCCTTGGCATCGCAAAATGGCCCGCTCAAAATTAGCCGTGGCCCCTATTCGGTCTTGCGCACTCTCAAGCCTGACCGGGAACGGCGCACCCTGGGCAAATGCCTGGATTTCGCGAACCGTACCGTCCGTTGAGGCATCATCGAAAATAACCAATTCATCGGGATGTTGCGTCTGATCCGCGATGCTCTGGAGCTGCTGTCCCACAAAGGCGCTGCCTTCGCAGGTCGCCATGGCGATGGAGATTTTTTCGCGGGGCATCCGGTCTCCATTCGGTGAGCGGTGCCGGCCCATGGGCCACCCATGGCGACGGCTCCGTCCCCCCTTTCTGCTGCCCCCTGATTGTATCGCGGTGAAGGGGCGTCGGGGGGGGGGCAGAATGGATTGGAACCTAGAGCGGCGGTATCTTCATGCCATGGGTTCCTCGCAACGCTTCGATCGCTGGCTGTCGACCGTGCGGGTCCGGGGGCGCTGCACATTCCGCAACCCCTCCGTCTTCGGTCGAGGAAGATGGCGTTTGCGGGTGAGTGGCCCCTCTCTCTTCGTCTTTGCAATCGCTGTTTTGGGCTGTGGCCCGGACCCGGAAAGTCAGCGTGCGCAAGACCCTCGCCCCAACGTTTTGCTGATCTCTGTGGACACCATTCGGGCTGACCACC
>NHEP01000011.1 GCA_002171515.1 bacterium TMED88
CCCATGCCGGTGATGACTACGCGGCGCGTCATTTTCGAACCCCCATGCCGGACAGTTCACCTGAACACACCACAGTTCCGTCCTCCAATGTCATTTCGACTTCAGCTCGGAGCTTCATCCGTCGAAAAAATTTGACGCGCCCCGTGGTCTTGACGCGGTCGCCCGGCAAGACCTGCCCGGTGAAATCAACCGAGCAATCGGTGAAGACCGTAACGACCTTTTCAAGCTCTTCCTCGGATGCTTCAAGGGCGTACAGATAGAGTCCTTGGGCCACCACACCCGCCTGGGCCATTGTCTCGATCAAGATGACGCCCGGCGTGATTGGGTTCCCGGGAAAATGACCTCGGTAGAAGTCGGCTTCTTCGGGAAATCGATAACTGGCCACAATATGTTCACGATCAAGCTCGTGAATCGTATCGATAAAACGAAACGGATCCTGTTGGGGAACCCGCGCCAGCACTTCCTCTTTGCTCAGTTCGCTACCCACCGTACATGCCCCCGTTCACGTGAATCACGCTTCCGTTCACATAGGCGGCTCGGTTGGCCAGAAATGAGACGACATCGGCAACCTCTTCCGCGGTCCCCATACGGCCCTGGGGAATGCGGTCCAAGATCGAAGTTTTGATCTCTTCGGATAATTCTTCGGTCATCTCAGTTTCGATGAAGCCCGGCGCAACGGAGTTGACCAAAATCTCACGCCCGGCGAGTTCTTGACTCAATGACTTGGTAAACGCATCGAGGCCAGCCTTCGCCATCGTATACGGAATTTGACCGGCGTTGCCCGTATGACCCACCACGCTCGAAATATTGATGATCCGTCCAGAAGATTTGCGAAACATGAACCGCCGTAAAACCATCTTCGTGAGGTACCAGGTGCCTCGGGCCAGCTGAGCAACCGCGTCATATTGGTCCAAGTTCATCGTCAACATCGGAGCATTGACGTTATAGCCTGCATTGTTGACCAAGACATCGACGCTGCCGGCCTCAGCTTTGATCGTCTTGATCGCGGCATCCACCTCTTCTTTGTCGGATAGATTGGCCCGGACCGAAAAAGAACCGGGCAGCTCCTTGAGGAGTTTCTGGGCCTTTTCTTCGCTGGAGCGATAGTGAAGAGCGATTCGATAGCCGTCGGCAGACAAGCGGCGTGCGCAGGCCGCGCCGATTCCCGTTGCTCCACCGGTGACGAGCGCCACCCCTGCCTCGCTCATCGTTCCATCCTCCCGCCCCGGGAATTCGCCGACGGAAGAGGGTAGTCGGGGTAATCGATGTCCCGAAACAGTCCCACGCGCGCACCGCTAATCGTATAAATCTCGTCGTCATCGACCAAAAGCCGGGCGTCGCCAATCACCATGGAGGCTCCGGCATTCTGGAGTTCTGTGTAGCGTTTTACTTTGATTTCGTACCGGATGACTGCATCGTGGGGTCGGATTTGACCAAAAAATTCGACTTCACCGCAGCCCAGCGCTCGGCCGCTGCCGAGCCCACCCCGCCAATTGCAGTAGAAACCCAGCAACTGCCAGACACCGTCTAGACCGAGGCAACCTGGCTGTACCGGGTCTCCCTGGAAATGGCATTGGAAGAACCAATCATCGAGATTCACATCTCGCTCGGCCACGATCGTTCCGCGCGCGCCCCGCGCCGAAATCTCAAGGACCCGATCGACCATGAGCATCGGCGGAGTCGGGAGCCTCGCTTTAAGGCCCGAAGGCGCGTCCTCAACAAGTCGCCCGTACGCAAAGGCCAGCAACTCGGATTGGTCGAAATGATCGCGTGATTTGAATTCGTCGTATTTCATTTTAGGAGGCGTCGGATCCGAAACGGAGCAAATAGGACGACCACGTCAAACCCGACCCGACCCCCACCACGGCCAAGTCATCCTGGGCACCCCATTTGTCCCACTCTTGGGAGATCACGGAACCGGAACTCGCTGCACCGGTATTGCCGTAGAACTCCGCGTTACTGTGGTGAAGTTCGGGCGGAATATCGCAACGCTTGCAGACCGCCTCAAGCATTCGAAGATTGGCTTGGTGGCCGATAAAATGAAGGGGCCGATCACTTTCGCACTGCTCTTCCTTGATCGCGCGGTAGAGCCGGGCCGTTTTCTTGATCGCGAACATCTGCACGGTTCGGCCTTCCTGAGCAAAATATCCCTCTCTGGGGATCAAGACTTTGTCGTTGCCCGCGGGACTCGACTCAAGCCGGCTTTGGACCACACGGGCGCGTCCAGAGTGACGCGGGGATAAAACGGCCGCCAAGCCCGCATCGCCCCAAAGAACCGCGGCCGATCGGTCGGAGTAATCCACGGTCCGCGTCATCGATTCCATCGCAACCAAAAGAATGTAGTCGGGGAGAGACTCGGGTTTCATCATGTCGAGCACTCTCATGCCCGCCAGAAAGCTGGTACATGCGGAGTTGACGTCCAACGACGGGGCCTCGATTTCGAGCAGGCGCGACAAATTGCAGGCCTCCGCCGGAGAAGCCGTGTCGGGCGCGCAGCTGCCTCCGACCACCAGGCCCACATCAGCCGCCGTGATCCCCGCTCGCTCGAGGGCCAATTGGGCGGCTCGAGCCCCCAACTCCGCGTTCGTATACTGCGCCGCCTCGACCGAAGCGCGGGTTTCGCAATTCCGGGTCTCGCGGAGATAGTCCAGGGACAGAACCGTGCGCCGAGAGCGAATTCCGACGCGCTCCATAATCCATTGCTCAGACGTGCCAATATCGAGGGACTCAAGAAAGCTGTTGGTGATTTCGTTTTCGGGATGAAAGTGCCCAAAGCCCAGAAGATTCATCCACACACCCCTTTGGCGGTGTGACCGCCTGGTGAAAGCTGCCTATCGATGGTTTCGGTCACTCGCGCATCCCGATCTTCTCAAGCTGAGCCCGTCCTCTCGGGTTCACCCCAACTCCCCCGGCCTCGCGCGCCCGAGGCTCTGATTTCGCTCAGCGCGCCGCGCAGAGGGGCCGCGAACCTTCTCTCAGTCAGCCCGAAATACAGCTCGCTGGGACGGTAGCCCCGGGAGCCGCATTTGCGGGTTCAACAAACGCAAATGTCTTGCAAAAACTGGGTTTTCGGACCGTTTTTGTGATCCGGACCGATTATGACTCAGAGTCATCCGGGTTCAACGCAACCCCCAGCTGCACTTCTCGAGCCAGATCCGGGAGCTGAGACGGGGACACGGACCGAATTTCGACCCCTGCGGGGAATGCGTCCCCGATTCGTCGGAAATATCCGCGATCCGAGCGGGGCTCGACAATGACCACCAGCCCCCGATCCGCCTCGCCTCGAATCAATCGTCCGCCCATTTGTTTCAGATGCAACAGCATCTTCCCGAGGCGATAGCGATCAAAGGCGTTCAAACCCAGTTCGCGGATCCGGGCTTCTCGGCGACGACGTAACTCCGTGGGCACCTCAAAGGGGAGTTTTTCGATGACGACAGCCTGCAAAGCGTCCCCGGGCAGGTCCACCCCCTGCCAGAATGTTCGCGCGCCCAGAAGAACGGCGCCGCTCGGTGCATTTCGGAAACGACCCACAAGGCTCCCTGGGTCGCTGGCCGTGCGATCCGGCCAAAGCACTTCGATGCCTTCTCCGTCGAGCGCCATCTCAAGTCGCTCGGCGACAGCTCGCATTCGACGCAGGCTCGTAAAAAGTCCCAAAGTTCGGCCCCCTAAAAGACGGGCCAAGAGCGCGATGGTTTCAGCGGTTCGCGTCACCAATTCCTCTGCATCCGTGGGATCAGGCAGGGCCGCCACTCTCATCTGGCCCTCGTAGTCGAAAGGGCTTGGAATCGAAAGCCGCTCGATCCCGAATGCCGCCCGCTCCTCAAGCTCCAGTTCGCCCAGGGCAGCAAAGGCATCGCCTCCTACGAAGAGGCTCGCCGAGACCGCCGCGAACGAAGACCGGCTCTCCAAAAACTCCCGATGAAAGGCGCCCGCCGGCGAAACAGGCCTGAGTGCAAGAACCCACCGGTCATAGGGAACAGCCAGACGATCAAATGCGGCCACAACCTCGTCTCCGTCGGAACCAAAAGCCGTCCTCAAAGACCCAGCGGCTTCTCGAAAGGCTGTGCTGTTTTTTTCGACCGGGGTCGGACCTTCCCCGGGTGAGGTTGGCGTTTCATCAAAAGTCCATTCGGCTCGAGCGTCGAGTTCTTCGGCCAGCCGCGCGAGCGACTCAAGTCGGCCCGCAGCCGCCTCGGCACAACGCGCAGCATCGGGAAAGGTTCGTTCCGCGTCGGCGGGCAATTCCACTTCACCCCAATCCCCCGCCCGAGTCGAAATGTTTCGACCGATGGCTGAGAAGTCGAGCGACAGAGCACGGCGAATCGGATGGATCGTTTTCTGAGCCTCCAAGCGCTGCTTTCTCGGCAAAAGCGCCCGAGTCGGCTCCCCGCCCACAATGGGCGAAGGGACACCAAAGACCTCGTCGATTCTCTCCATCAACTCTTCAGGGCGAACGATCTGGGCATAGACATCATCGGCGACACCCGATAGCTCGTGGCCCTCATCCGCAATCACATGACCAAAGCGAGGATAATCGGGGGGCCAACGCAAGAGAAGGTCGTGGTTCGCCACAATCAAATGGGCCTTACTTAAAGCGGCGCGGCGCCGCCCAAAGGGGCATCGTTTCTGGTGAGCGCACTCCTCTCGACTACACTGCTCCGCCCTTTGCGCCACGGCCCCATGAATCAGATCGCGCAAGATCGGATGCCGAGCCAACAGCGAGGAGGGCAACGAGCCCACCTCGCCGGCCCCCCGGTTGCGCGCACAACCAAGGAGCGTCGCAAACGCCATCCGGTCCTCAGCCAGCAACTCCGCGTCCGCCCCTCGCGCTAAAACCTCCTGGAGCCTCTTTTCGCAGATGTAATTCGCTCGGCCTTTAATCGAGAGTGCCTGCAACTGCGGATACCCCAGCATCCGCGCGGCCGCAGCAATATCTTTCTCAAGAAGCTGGTCTTGCAAGAGCTTCGTTCGCGTCGAAAGCAGGACGGGGTCTCGCTCGCCGGCTTCGGCCCTTTGAATCGCGAAGGGAATCGCCGCCGCAAGATAAGCCAACGACTTGCCGACGCCGGTTCCACCCTCCAACAGCAGATGGCCCCCTCCAGAGAGGTTTCTCACAAAGGCCCGCATTAAGTCCACCTGCTCGGGCCGAGCTCGATAATGATCGAAATGGCGACGGCCTCGGTCTTCGTCAAGCAACGCCGAGGCAATGGCATCCGCATCAAACGGAACCGGAGCTTCCTGCGTTTCGCCGATTGCGAGAAAGTGGCCCTGCGTTCCGTCATCTCGATCACTCATCGATTCAGGAATCAAGGCGCCCCATAGACTTTGAGGAACAAAGCGCTCCAGGGCTCGAGCCGCCGCTCGATAACGGGACTCAAGGTCCCCCGCAGCGATCGCCACCAAGACCTGTAATAGATCAAAAACCATCCCCCCCGCACCCTTGGCTGGACCTCGATCGAGAAGTGGCACAGTCAAAGCCTCCAGGCCGAAGGACTCTGCATCGGGGTGCGCCACGGAAACAAGGTCGAGGGTGTCGAAAGCGCGCGCTTTGGACAGAGCCGGTGATACGGTCCGGCAAAGGAATGGGCGCACCGACATCACGTCGTGAACCACCCAGGTGCGCTGGGAAAGTTCGAGGGCTAGGGCCTCAATGATCTGGGGATCATGCTCGCCGCTCGCCTCTTCGGTCGAATGGACCCACCGGGCCTTTGACTCGTCTGGGCCATCCAGCAAAATAACGGCCAACTCAAGAACCCGAGCCGTTCTCGAATCCTGGGCGCCTCGCGTGACAACCGAGCAGAGCGCCAAAGGACCCGCCGCCTCAACAAAAGGCGCTAGGTCTCTCAGCCGCTCGGGCAGGATGCGCCCGGACGCAGCCAGCGGAACTCCGAGAGTTCCCGAATCAAGCGCGGATCTCACCCTGGGATCAGACGTAGATGCCGCCCTTGAAATCACGATCCTGCTTGATCATCACATTAATCAGAGCTGGCTTCCCAGAAGCGGCCGCCCGCTCAAGCGCCGGGCGCAGTTCATCGGGGTGCTCGACCAACTCGCCATGTCCACCGAGGGCTTCGACCACCTTGTCATAACGGGTCCGCCTCAGAAGCGTACCGTCCAAGCGATCCCAACCCAGCATGGCACCCTGGGGACGCATCATTTGTCCCCACGCTGCATCATTGCCCACGATACCGATGATCGGCAGATCGAAACGAACAGCCGTATCGAATTCGAAACCATTCAGCCCAAAAGAGCCATCGCCGTAGACAATCACCACACGTTTGTCGGGATGAGCATGCTGAGCCGCCAAGGCAAAGGGCGCGCCCACCCCCAAAGTGCCGAGGGGCCCCGGGTCCATCCAGGCCCCCTCGCCCTTCACCGGAATGATCTTGGCCGCGGTGGCCACGATGTCGCCACCATCCCCAATGACAATCGGCGCCTCAAGGGTCTCAAGCCAATCTCTCACCTCGCGACACATCCGTTGCGAGTCAATCGGCACCTCATCGCTGTTCAGCTTGGCCTGAACCTTTTCTTCCGCGGCCTCTTCAATGACGCGGAGTTCGTCACGCCATGCCGAAAAATCGAGATTCACGCCCTGATTCTTCATTTCTTCCAGCAACAAATCGAAACTGCAGCCGAGGTTCCCCACCAGCGGCACATCGGTTCCGCGGTTCTGACCGATCAGCGTCGCATCCATTTCCAGCTGAATGATTTTGGCGTCTGCGGGAATCGTCTGCCCGAAACGCATTCTGAAATCGAGCAATGTTCCCGCTAACAAAATGCAATCAATCTTCTGCATGGCGTCTCGCCGAGATCGATTCAGAAATTCCGGAGAATCCCAGGGCACCGTGCCGCGCCCCATGCCGTTGGTATACGTCGGGATATGAGTGTCTCCGATAAAACGATTCATGGCCTCACTACCCTGAGACCACTTCACGCTGGTGCCGGCCATCAGCATCGGGCGTTCGGAGGCCTTGAGGATCTCAATCGCATTCCGAACCTCTTCCCGGTCCGGGGACAAGCGCGGCGTTTCAGTTCGGATCCTCGGTATCGTGACATTCTCCCACTCACACTGACCGTTCCAGGTGTCCATCGGAATTTCAAGATAAGCCGGCCCCGGAATGCCTGAGACGGCATGGCGAATGGCCAGTTCCACAAATTCGGGAATACGGTCGGTGCTGTAGACGGCATCGCAGTACTTCGTGATCGGGCGGACAACACCGAGATGATCCATTTCCTGCAAGGAGCCCTTGCGGAGCTGGCTGAAGGGCCCTTGGCCACCAAAGATGAGAATCGGCGAGTTCGCCCGCCACGCATTGGCAATCCCGGTGACGCCATCCGTCACTCCGGGACCGGCGGTAATAGCGGCCACACCGATACTGCCGGGATTGCAGCGGGCCCACGCATCCGCGGCGTGAACCGCCGCTTGCTCATGACGGACGTCGATAATCTTAATTCCTTCATCGAGACAACCGTCGTAGAGAGGCATGATGTGCCCGCCCGAAAGCGTGAAGAGGACATCAACACCTGCATTCTTCAGGGCTCGCGCAGCAAGTTTTCCACCGTGTACCGGCATCGGGCACTCCTCTGTTTCTTCCTTAAGAGACGAAGAGAACGTCTCTGTTCTAAGCCGGCGCGAAACTTGGGATAAAAGAGCCCAGGGCGATCGAGCTCAAACTCCCTCCGCGCCAGAATCATCGTGGCCCCTGACGTTATCACCCCACGACAGCGGGGCGCCAACGCCCCGCAGGTTGGCCTCCGGCCAGAGCGGCCCGGGTTGAAGAAGCCTCTGGGGAAGCCAAGCGGGGCCCGAAAAAGACGGAAGAGCGGAACCCAAGAGGCCCCGCCCTTCAAAAAGGGTTCAGGCCCGACGGACCCCCCGATCACAGGGGCCCGTCGGCAATTCGCCTAGTCGGCCAGAGTGAAATCAGCCCGGCGATTCAGCGCCCAGGCTGCCGGTGTGTTGCCCTGGGCGGCCGGCCGGAGTTCGCCGTAGCTGACGATTGTCATTTGGTCCGAGGGCACGCCGAGATTTTCCAAGTATCGCTGTACGGAGGCGGCCCGCCGTTCTCCGAGGGCAAGGTTGTACTCCTCGCTACCTCGATTGTCGGTGTTCCCGGCAATCACAATCCGGGCCCCTGTTGCCTTCAAAGCGGTCGCTCCGGTGCGCAGGGTATCCACCGCATCGGGGCGAATACTGGACTGATCAAAATCAAAGTAGACCGGCGGCACATCGATCCACTCGTTGATTTCGGTGATGTCCGTCTCTTCAACCACGTTGGTCGCACCCGCGTCGCTGAACTCACTTCCGGTCGAGGCGTCATCCTTCTTTTCCTCGGTCGAGGCGCATCCGACCAATCCGATCAGCAGTGCAGTCGCGAAACACAGCACGAGCCTCGACCCAGTGGATCGAGGCGAAAGGAGAGCTATTCGCTTCATGGGTGCTTGATTCCTTTCGATGAAACTTCTGAGGAGTTTCCGATAAGCGCTGATTCCTCAAGCGCATCCCGGACCGACATTAACAGCCTGCGGCGCCGCTTGCGGTCAAACGTCACGCTGACTGGCCGGATGATGGAGATTCCTGTCGGATGGCGCAAGCTTTCGGGGCTCTTCGGCTGCACTTCTGGATGCGCATGCCAAATGAGGGGCATTCGGGGATCATGGGCCTTTTCGCCACTCCTTGTCCGGACCGCAGCCCGGCCTTTCTTCGTCAACCGAAAATCAGGACGTTTTTTCCGTGTCCCAGGCCGAGTTTTCCCAACCCAATCCGCCGTCGTCGCCCCTCAGTGAGGAGAGTCGCCGACGCGGTCGGCGCTTGGCCATTGCGAGTCACCCGCTGGGGATGACGTTCAGCATGGTCTTCACCCAGCACCTCCCAACCCTCGCGCTCGTCGCCTTGGGGGCCAGCGAGACCGTCGTGGGCCTCCAGAGTGCGTTGGGTATCGCAGACCTTCTCCGCCTCCCCGCCCTACGGGCCGTCTCGGTCTTCTCCAAGCGGGCCATCTTAATCGCGGGCCAAGCGACCGCCCTCCTTGCGGCGCTCCCAATGCTCGCTTTTCCATGGCTTCTTGAGGCCTCACGGTCCGGCGCCTCCCACGCAGTGGCGATCGCGCTCTTGAGTCTCATGGGCGTCGTCGCCGGCATGAGGTTTTCCGACACTGTTTGGTTCCCGCTGCTTCGAAGCTATGTCGAAACGGATGCCATCGGTCGGTTTTTCGGAACCCTTCGTTCAGGTTGGCACTTCGCTTTGATCCTCTACTACGCAGCAGCCAGCCTTTGGCTCCTCAAGGACCCAATGGGATTCGGCCCGCTCTTTGCTGTTGCCTGGGTCCTAGGGGTCCTGCGTATCCCGCTCATTCGACGCCTCCCGGAGCGCAATGAGAGAACCGGCGAACGGATTCGTGCGCGGGAAGCCATGGCACTGATTGTTCACAACCCCCGGTTACGGCGCTATCTCACAGGGGTCGGCACCGCGGCAGCCGTCCGCGGGAGTGTGGTGCCCTTTATCCTCGTCATGATGCGACGAGAAATCGGATTTTCAGACGGTGAGATCTTGTACACCACGGCCGCTTCCTTCGCCGGGGGTCTCGCTTCTCTTTACCTTTCCGGTCGTCTGGTCGACCTCTTTGGGCCGACGGCCCTTTTTCGGGTGACCGCCATCGGCAATGCCCTGCTGATCGCCTCCCTCGTGGGCGTCGAGCAAGCAAGCCCATTGACCCTCGCCGGCCTCGTCGGTTTCTTCTTTGCTTTCTCCGCATTCACGGCCGGATTTGGAGTCGCCGATACCCATGTCTTGTTCGGGCTCACGCCCCCCGAGGCCCCGGCTCGAACCCTTGTCATCGCACTCACGGTCTCAGCTGTGCTGGGTAGCACCGCACCCTTACTGGCCGGCATCGCCCTTGAGCACTGGTTAAGTCAGCCGGGGACCTCTGGGCGAGTGGTCTACCATGTGTTCTTCCTGATTGCGGCGGCGATTCAGTGCTGTGTTTTCTGGCCATTGCGGCGTTTTCAGAAAAAGGAGCCCGGGGGAGAACTATGACAGAAATCAGGACGACCCCCGGTCGGCAGCTTCTGCTTGTTCGTTTCAGTGGGGACATCACAACCAAGGCCGAGGCGACTCGAAAGCGGTTTCTGCAACGAATGGCTCGGAATATCAAGGATGCCCTCAAGGCTTCGGGAGCCCAGCACACGGTCATCCGCACACGTGATCGAATCTTTGTTTCTCTTGAGGGAAAGGACCTGGAGCGTGGGGCCGCCGATCTGCAAAGAGTCTTTGGTGTACAGTCTTTGGCGCCGGTCAAGGAGCTTGAGTGGAGTTCCCTGGATGGGTTGGTTCGCGACGCCGAAGCCTTTTTCCGAGATCGCGTTCGCAGTCGGTTCTTTGCGGTCCGGGCCAGGCGGGTCGGCGAAAGGGGCAGCCTGCCCTTCCGATCAGGCCAAGTGGAGCGAGATCTGGGAACGGCACTCCTGCCCGACGCGGCGGGGGTCAATCTCCGAGATCCGGACGTCACCGTGGCCCTCGAGATCATGCCCGGAACCGCGTATCTCTTCGATGAAAGACTCGAGGGGCCAGGTGGCGTGCCCCTTGGCGTCGAGTCTCGAGGCATCGCGCTGATCTCCGGGGGATTTGATTCTCCGGTCGCGGCGTGGCTCATGATGAAGCGGGGCGTCGCCCTCGACTACGTGCTCTGCAACCTCGGCGGGCGCCAGCAGCAACTCGAAACCCTTGCGATCTGCAAAGCCTTGGCAGACCAATGGTCTTTTGGGACCCGTCCGCACCTGCATGTCGTCAACTTTGATGGCATCACCCGTGCCTTACAGGACCATGTCAGCACACGCATCTGGCAAGTCGTTCTAAAGAGGTTCATGTTACGCGCCGCCCAGTTCGTCGCTGAAGAACGTGACGCGCAGGCACTCATCACCGGAGAAGTTGTGGCTCAGGTCTCGTCTCAAACCTTGCCGAACCTCGCAGTGATTTCGAACGCGACACACTTACCCATTCTGAGACCTTTGGTGGGCTTCAATAAAGAAGAGATCATTCGACACGCCCGAACAATCGGGACGCATGACCTGTCCGCTCAGGTGGGAGAATACTGCGCGTTGGTGCCCAGTCGCCCGGCAACGCGGACGACCGAAAGAAGAGTCGCTACGGAAGAAGCTGCGATCGACTCCAGTATCCTACAACGCGCACTCGAAGAACGAACCATCTACGACCTTCGCACGCTCGATATGGCCAGCCTCGACCAACCGGGTCTTCATATCGATCATGTTCCGGACGGTGCGACCCTGGTCGATCTTCGCTCAAAATCCGCGTACGACGGCTGGCACTACCCGGGTGCGTTGTTCCTTGACTTCGCTAACGCGCTTCGTGTTTACGCCCAACTCGATCGAAGCCAAGAGTACATTGTCTATTGCGAGTTTGGACTCAAGAGCGGCCATCTCGCCGAACTGATGCAAAACGAAGGCCTCCGGGCACACCACTTTTCAGGAGGCTTGTCCGCTCTGGTCGCCTTCGCGAAGTCAAAAGGTCTTCCCACTCCGGAGCTTTGAAACCGGGCGCGTCAGGGCGATCCCGTCGAACCCTCTCCCAGAGGACCGAGGGCCTCGTCGAATAACCTCTCTCGCTCCTCAGGCGACAACGCCCGCAAGCGACGCATCCGCTGGCGCAAGGCCTCTTGCTCATCAGGCACCATCTCTCGCCAACGTCGCTGATTCGCTTCGATCCGCTCGCGTTCGGTGTCGGAAAGCTGAAGCCACTCATCGAGGTTCTCTCGCAGCCGGATTTGAGAATTGGGGTCGAGTTCGCGGTAGGCCTTCAATCGCCGACGCAGACCTCTCCGCTGGTCGGAGTTCATATCCATGAGCTTGTCCCGCATTCGCTGACGCTCAACGGGCGTGAGGCTGCGAAACTGCTTCCTGAGTCCTCTTTCTCCCGGCGAGCGCCGGTTGTCTATTTCGCCCAGTCTTTCCTCTGCGCGGCGTCTCAATCGTTTTTCACGCTGCGCCTGAAACGAGCGACCGTCACCGAGTCGCCGCCGCAAAGAGCGTCGCTCTTTGCGAAGCGCATCTCGCTCAGCAGGGCTCGCATCTCTCCACTGTTCGCGCATGGTGTCGCGAAGAATTTTTCGTTCGGCGGGTGAAAGTTTCGTCGCCCGATCCCGGGTGTTGGCCCGAAGCTGATTTCGGTCGTCAGTCGGCGCACGCTGGATGCCCTCGATGGGTTTGACTTCGCTTTGCAAACTGGGTTCTTTCGCCCAGGTCACGGAACTCAAACCGAAAACAAAAATGAGGACGAGGAGACTCTTCATCACAAAGTCTCCGGTCCATCGAGGATTGAAAGGCGCTCAAGGAGGTCGAGATTTTCGATCACATCCAAATCGGCGAGCATCTCATACTCCAGAACAACCGCGAGTTCCGTTTCATCGGCCTCATCCAACGAAGTCTCCAAGGCCGGCTGTTGCTTCAACGCCTGATCCGAAGTCGTTTCAACAACCCGCTGAGTTTCGATCAAGATCTCGACTTGCGCGGGCTCAGGGGTTTCCACGGGCGAGGGCGCCCGAGCGAGGATTTGATCCGGCTCGATGATCTCAGCCGGCACGGGGACACGTTGAGAAGGCACATCGAGGGACGCCGGCGGCTCCGAAGTCAACGAGGGAATGGTTCCGAGGGCCAGCGAGCGGTCCGGCGGAGTCGAGGGCGTCGAAGCCACCTCCTCCCCTGGGCGGGAGAGGATGACCAGAGCGAGGCCAGCCGCCAAAGCCGCCGCGACGGGCGCTCTCCATCGAACCGGAAGACGAAAGACTCGGGCTCCATGCGTCCGGGACGAATCCGGTTGCTCGACTGAATCAGGCGACGCCGCTTCAATTTGCGCCTGGAGATTCTCTCTGAGTGCGATCAACCGTTCCGGCGAGGGAAGTTGTTCCTCTCCCCATTGCCGTAAAGATCCGTCCGCTGCACCGAGGTCCGCCAAACGCTCGGCCAAAGCCGGCTCTTGAATCATCCGGGCGCGAAGCACGTCAGCCGCTTCATCCTCAAGCTCACCATCCAAGAGGGCCGAAAGTTCCACGTCCAGCTCCGGGCTCGGAACCGATTGCATCCGTCGGGAGGAGCGCGTTTCATCCGAATTCATGAGGGCCTCCTGAATGGGACAGGATTCGGGTTCTTCAATGCTTTCGACTCCAAGCCGTTTGATTGTTTTCGGGGGCGATTCATCACACCGACTCCGAAGCCAGGGCCAGGGCCGGTCCATCGAGGCGAGCCGCGGCGGCTTCATTCATTTTGGACACAAGAGCACTTCGACCCCGATGGACCAAGGCTTTCACCGACTTCTCGGTCGTCTCAAGCACCTTCGCCACCTCGGCGTAGGAGCAGCCTTCGGCCGCGGACAACCAGAGCGCGACGCGCTGCCTTTCGGGAAGCTGGTCGAGCCACTGCTCAACGCGCTCTCGCCGAAGGCCGATGTCCAGCTGTTCCTCAGCATGGGGCCGGGGGTCGGGAATCACCTGGTCTTGCTCCTCAGCATGGCGGTGCCTTCGACGAGGCCTTTTCAATTCATTGAGAGCCAAGTTGGTCGCGATTCGGTAGAGAAATGTGGAGAAGCGAGCGCGGGGTTCGTAACGCGCCCGGGCGCGATGGACCCTTAAAAAGGCGTCCTGAAGAAGCTCCTCTGCGGTTGCCGTATCGCCCACCATTCTCTCCAGATACCGGAGCAGGGGACCTGCCCAGCGGTGATAGAGACCGTCGAACGCGGAATCATCGCCAGCTTGGAATGCCAGCATCAGCGCAACATCGGGATCCGCTTCCTGCACAACGACCTCCGCTGAGTCCTGAACCCCACAGGACCCTCAAGGTTGCGCGTCTGGAACAAGAATTACCCCGGGGGCCCTCAATTCGAATTAGGCAGGTCCGCGAGAAAAGCGAGAACGCGACGGTCGAAGGCTCCGGCCGCCTCGATATTCAGGATATGGCCGGCTCCGGCAACGACCTCGTACTGAGCATTCGGCAACTTCGCCGACATCACCTCGGCCGCCCGCAAAAACGCGGCGTCCTCCTCGCCGACGAGGACCAATGCCGGCTGTTGTATTCCAGCCAAATCATCGATGACCGACGGCGCCAAGCCCGAAACTCGCCGACCAAACTCAGCGACGCCCTTCGGATTCTGGGCCAAGATCGCCTTTGCGGCCGCCTGAGCGGCAGGCAAATCAGGCTTTCGACCGATACAGGTCGGCGCGGCCTTGCCAGACAAGAACGCCTCGAAACCTCTCGACTCAATGTATTCAGCTGTTCGCTCGGTTTGGGCCTTCCATCGCGCAGCCGCCTCGGGCTTTTTGAACCCTGGCCCACTGCCCGCCAGAACAAGGGCCCGTACACGCTCGGGGTGGGCCACGGTGAAATGCAAAGAGGCGAGACCGCCGAAGGAAAGGCCGGCCAGCACAACCGGCGCATCGGGCGAGAGGATATCTGCAACGCACCCGAGGTCGGAGACGACCTGCTGCATGGTCAACGCGCTCAAATCTGCCGGGGTCTCAGATTGACCATGGCCGCGATAATCCCAGAGGGCAACCCGATGCCCTGCCTCGACGAGCGGCTCTACTTGGGACAACCAATTGGCGTGGGTCGTCGAGTAAGCGCAGGAAAAGACGATTGAGGCCCCTTCTGGATTCGCTTCCCCGAAACACTCAACAAAGAGCCCGACCCCGTCCTGCGCCTTGACCAGACCCACGAAGATCTCCCTCAAACCTCAAGCGCAGACTGGAGGGCTTCCAGCATTTCAGAAAGCTGGTCCTCCATTGCGCCCTTGATGGTGAATTCAGGAACAAAACTCTTTGTCCGCCCGGTCATCTCGATCAAGACTCGAGCTCCTTGCGCATGCTCTTCGACTTCGACCAGACCCTGTAGCTCGCGCCAGACTCGACCGTCGCACACCTTTTCAAACCCCACGCTTCCATCCATCCTAAAGGTCCAATGAAACGTGGCTTCGCCCTCTTGGCCGAGGGCCGTGTACTGGGTCCGCGTCGTAATTTGATCGGGGCGACGGTCCACTATCTCGGTTTGGCCCGGAAAGAAAGTCAGAAGCACGTCTTCCCGCGACAAAATTTCGACCACGTCATCCCGTGATCGATTCACGGTAAACTGGTTAGAGAGTTGCAAGGATTTCCCTCCCGGCTGTACTCGGAGAACGAGTTTAGCCTTTCAGTCGGCCAAGGACTGCTAGTGGATCTCGACCCAGACCGGCGGCACCAACAGAGGCCTCCCCTCTGGCATCTCCGCCAGCAAGGCCCTTAAAGGCCTGAGCATTCGAGGGATCGGGACAACGCTTTCCGCCAAACTTGCGATTCGCGAATTGAACAGATCGGCGATTTCTTCTGAGACCGTTTTGGGAGCCGGTCGAATCACGAGCTCAAGATCGTCGTCGGGCGCGAGATGAAGACTCGTTCGCACCCGATCCAATGCGGTGTGCAGGCCCCCGATTTCATCCACGAGCCCAATCTCGAAAGCTTGACGGCCGGTCCATACGCGTCCCTGCGCTACGGCGTCCACACGGCTGATTTCAAGATCTCGCCCCTTCGCGACCCGCTCCAAGAACAGCTGGTAGATGTCGAGGACAATGCTCTGAAGCCTGGCCTTGGCTCCGGTCGAGAGAGGCTCGCCGGTCAAAAGCAGGTCGGCGAAGGCGCCGCGGGTCATGGACTCCCGGGCAATTCCCAACTTGTCGAATGTCCCCGCCAAAACCGGGCGCAAGGCGAAGACGCCGATTGAACCCGTCAGGGTGCCGCCGTTGGAGATAATGGCATCTGCACCCGCCGCCACATAGTAGCCACCGGATGCAGCGACATCAGAGAAAGACGCAACAATCGGCTTGCCTTGTGCTCGGGCCGCAACCAAGGCCTGCCACATTTCCTCCGAGGCCAGCGCCGAACCACCAGGACTATCCATTCGCAGGATGATGGCATCGATCTCCGGGTCTTCAGCCACTTCCTCGATGACCTCAGTAAAGGTGCGCGAGGCCATCACCGGGGCGCCTCCCGGTGAACGCGAGGCACGACCTTGAACAATGCTGCCCGTGCCGTAGACCAATGCAACCGAGGCAACCGGCTCAAACCCGACGTCCTTCGGATCAACTTGCGCGTAATCCTCTCCGTAGATCACCTCCCCGGGCAACTCGTCGAGCAATCCTTTCAGATCACCGACACCGTCTACCAGTTTCTGCGCCATCAGCTCAGATGGAGTGACCGGGCCTTGGTCGATGGCGGCTCGAACCCCGTCGAGGCTCATGTTGCGCCCTTCGACAATCGCCTGAACGAAAGCGCCATTGGCTGAGTCGAGAAGCGAAGAGGCCATCTCCCGGTTGGGCCCGGACATCTCGCTCCCGGTGTAGTACTCGACGGCGCTCTTGTACTTACCGGCCTTTCCGACGTCGAAACTGACGCCCACTTTTTCCCAGAGTCCGCCCAAGAAAAGGTATTCGGCCGCCAGGCCCACCACTGGAACCGCTCCGCCTTGAATGACGTGAATTTTTTCCGCGGCGGTCGCGATATAGAACTCTCGCGTGGCGTTGAATGACGCCATGTCGAGGAAAGCAATCACCGGGTGGCCGGCCTCACGAACGCGCGCAATGGCTTCCCGGAGCTCCTCAGCCTTGCCCCAACCCATGCTGAGGGGCCGGACCACAAGCACCACCGTTCCAATTCGTTGATCACGTTCAGCCAGGGCAAGTAGCGAGAGCAATGAAACAAAGGGGCGTTGGCCCTCTCCCAATGCGCGGGCCAACAAGGAGGGCTGCGGTGACTCGACGTACTCGCCCTCTAGCTCAAGGACGAGTGTTGTTCCGGGTTCGATCGTCATGACGCCACGCGTTCTCAGAAAGTAGACGGAGGCGCCAACGATCAGTAGAACCACGACAACGTTTCGCAACCACTTCGATTTCTTCTTCATTCTAACCCCTTGCGCTGACCCCACAGGCTATCCCACATCGATGGGTCAGTCGGTGTTGCGGTCAAAAGCGCCGAAACTGTGCGGACGGCGTCTAAGCCCAGTCGGCGAAAACTATCGAGCTTCCAAGCGGCTCAATTCGATTTGATCGAAGACGATCAGGAGCAAAACGAGAGAACCCAAGGCCCAGGAGATTGAGCGAAGCGCCACATCCCATAGAGGAATCTCAACTGGGCCTGTCGTCCACCACGGCGAGAGGGCCGCCATCACGGCGCTGAGAATCGGAGGTCCAAATTGGTGTAGGACATAGTAAAGGCCCGCCAGCGGCCGACCGGCGGCTGCGGCTAAATTCAACACCGCCATCAGGCCGACTCCGCCGAAGACCATCAAAACGGCCACCAAGCGTGGGAGAAAGAGCGAAGCCATCATGGCCAGTGCCGCCATGGTGACGCAGGACAAGAGCACCGAGAGGGTGGCCCAAATGGCCGGCAGGAGAGGAAGGCCGCCTCGAATCGAGAGAAAGAAGCTCGCCCCGCCGCATAGCAGAAGCGCTGCGCCCAGAGAAACAATCAGGGAGCCCAGCAGCCGACCAAGTGCCAATGTCGGTCGACTGATGGGGCGAGCCAACCAAAGCGTCGCGCTGCCATCCTCGAAGATTTCTCGTAGATGGTCCGAGGCCAACAAGCCCGCAAGGGCAATGCTCCAGATCGCCAAAAGACCGAAAGTAAACAGCCCGGCCAGGCTACTGAGATCCATCGTTTGGGGCTCGCCCTGCACCACCACATTCGCGTTGCAGGATGTGCAGCTATCCATCATGAACAGCGAGAGCACGCTAATCACCAGCACCGCAGGCACCAGTCTCCGTTGGCTGGCATCGCGAACGGCCTGGGTGGTCAACCATCGCAAGGGGCGCGATTCGATCCTCACTGAGTGCCCCCGGCCCCTGCAAGCGGATTGATTAAACGAACGAAGGCATCTTCCAAGTCTTCCCCCTCGTGCACCACCTCCTGAATCGAACCCTGAGCTACCACCCGACCCTCTTTGAGCACTACGAGTCGGTCACAAAGGCGTTCGACCTCGGACAGAAGGTGTGAACTAATGAGTACTGTGCAGCCCCTGTCCTGAGCGGACGAAATCCACTCTCGGGCCTGCCTCATCCCAATCGGATCCAAGCCACTGCTCGGCTCATCTAAAAGAAGGAGTTTTGGATCTCCAATCAGGGCCTGGGCAAAGCCAACGCGTTGGGCCAAGCCCTTGGAGAGCACTCCGATGCGATCGCTGCGTCGACCGGTGAGACCAGTGAGCTCAATCACGCGGTCGACCTCTGCGGCCACAGACTTCTCGGGAACACCCGCCAACAAGGCATGCAATCCGATATATCCCTCGACGGCCATGTGGGTCGGCAGGCCAAGTCGCTCCGGCAAGTAGCCGAGACCCTGACGAGCCTCGGGGTCAAGCGGGTCCCATCCCTGCACCGTCACGCGACCGGCGCTGGGATGTGCCATCCCCAGAATGAGCCGCAAGGCCGTGGTTTTGCCCGCACCATTCGGGCCGAGCAATCCCAGAGCGGCCCCCTTGGGCAGCACAAGGTCCATCGTCTCAAGAGCGGTCCGAGACCCATAGTCTTTGCGGACGCCTGCGAATTCAATGACCGACATGGGGCCAATCCTAACCTGCCCCCTGCTGAACTGCCGGTGGGGGGACGCTTTCAGCCGAGGTCCCGGATTTTGAGTGCGGTGTGCCTGGGTGGCTCGGTCTCGACTACCCTCACCGACATGTCTGAATTACTGCCTCTCGCCTTCATTCCAGACCACCGGCCGCCGGAGGACTCCGGAAAAGACCCGATGCTGTTCGCTTTTCGAAATCGCGAATTGCTCGTCACCCAGGACAATGCTCTGCCAAATGTCTCGGCCATTGATGCCCATGACATCGAAGCAGTTCGGACCCAATACCTTGGACGGCTCGCCGAACGCCACTGTTTTTCAGCTGAGTTGGACGAAAGCTTCCGACCACCCGACGGATTCGCTCTTCGCGACCTTCGAATGTTGTTCGGTGCATTCGACTCCACACTGCACGCCTTAGCGGGACGCGCCGTCCAGATTGTCGAATGGGATCGGACCCATCAATTCTGCGGGGCCTGCGGAGGCCCCACAAAAATCTCAAGTGGCGACCGGTCACGGGCTTGCCCCGAGTGTGAAATCCCCATGTACCCCCGACTGTCTCCGGCGATGATTGTTGTTGTCGAACGCGGAGACGAAATTCTTTTGGGCCGTTCAAAACACTTTCCGCCGGGGATCTTCAGCGCACTCGCGGGCTTTGTCGAGCCCGGAGAAAGTGCCGAGGAAGCGGTGATCCGGGAAGTCTGGGAGGAAACTCGGATTGTCGTGGACGAGGTGCAGTATTTCTCCAGCCAACCGTGGCCTTTTCCTAATTCATTGATGTTGGGATTTACGGCCAAATACGCGAGCGGCGAAGTCGATACCACCCACGACGACGAGATGGAAGATGCGCAGTGGTTCCATGTTGACGCCATGCCCAACATGTTTCCTGGGAACATCAGCATCTCGCAGTGGCTGATTCAAGACTTCATGCAGCGAAAACGCCCGGGACGCTGAAGCTCGCCAAGCATTAAGGCAAACCGCAGCCCGGAATATCGACTTCGACCACTTCGATTTGCCCGTCTCTTTCTCGCGTGCAGTGGTCGGGCACGCTGTCTCCGGCAGTGCAAATGAAGAGATGCCTTCGTTCGGGGCCACCGAGCATGCAGGCGTAAGCCTGACGCTCCACTGCGACGCGATGCGTGATTTCTCCCCCTTCCACAACTCGAAAACACCCATGACTGACGGGAGAGGCGACCCACACCGCCCCATCGGCATCGAGTGCAATGCCGTCCGGCAGGAGGGCCTCGAACTCGGCCCATACCCGCCGATGGGTGAGAGATCCGTCCGGCTCGATGTCGAAAGCCGTAAGCCGCCGACCCATGGTTTCGGCCACGATCAGAGTGCGACCATCCGGCGTGATCACGCTTCCGTTGGGAAAGTCGAGGTCCGCGGCAGCGACCTGGGTAGATCCATCGGGGTCAACGCGCAGCAGCTGAGCGAGGCAACGCGTCCCGCCGCCGTGAAGATCCCAGCCAAAATGGCCCACGTAGGCTTGTCCCTGGCGATTGACCACCATGTCGTTGCAGTGGAAACTCGCCCAGGCGCTCAAGTCTGCGTGCACGGCGAGCTGGCCGTCTGGCTCTTGGCGCAGAAGCTGGCGATTGCGCATCGAAACCACGAGCAGCCGGCCATCGGGCAACCAACCGAGCCCTGAGGGGTCGTTTTCCACCGTGCAGATTTCACGCCTTTGGCCCGCCAAGTCCACGGTCAAAACTTTTTGACTGTGCATGTCGGAGAACCAGAGAAGACCCTCCCGCCAGCGAGGCCCTTCTCCGAAAGCCAGGTCATCGAGAAGGGTCGTGGTGTGAATCGTAAGCATTTGAAAACTCCGCCTCTTTGGGCCTGACCAACCGATCAGGCCGAAGCCCGAGCAATCGTCGCGAAGGCCTCGCGAACTTCGGCGGGTGCTTGGACGAGCTCGACCAGCACACCCTCGGAGCCCTGGGGAGACTCTTCATTGCCCTTGGGGTGAATGAAGCAAACATCGAATCCCGCTGCACCGGCGCGAATCCCACCCGGCGTAAAACGGACGCCTTGCTGGCCCAGCCAGTCAACAGCCGCCGGAAGATCATCGATCCACAGTCCCACATGATTGAGGGCGGGGTCATGCACTTTGGGGCGGCTCTCTGGGTCGATGGGCTGCATCAAGTCCACCTCGACCTTGAAGGGCCCGGCGCCGGCCTCACAGATATCTTCGTCGACATTCTCTTTCTCGCTGCGATAGCTGGATGCGTACTCGAGGCCGAGAAGATCGACCCAGAAACGACGCAGTTTCTCTTTGTCGAGGCCGCCCACGGCAATTTGTTGGACACCAAGAACCTGAAAGGGACGCGGGGAAGGCAAGGCTGAACTCCTTGTTGTGATTGAGATGATGGACACTCGTCGAGGCTGGATCGAGCGATCGGCGCGGGGCCGAGAGCTTAGGGGTTCACGAGGCGGGCCCCCTGGCCTCGGGGCTCGACCCGCCGGCCGAGGGAGGGACGTCCGGTTTTTGGTAGGCCCGGGCCAGCAAGTAGCGTTCGCTGCTGCCCTTACGGGTAGCCTTCGCTTTGACGGTCTTCACTTGCTCAAAAGCCTCTCGCATCCGTTGCTGAAAAGCCTGCGCTTCCGGGCACTCCAAAAGCTTCAGCAGCAGTGCCCCATCCTGCTGAATTAATTGAGGAATCATATACTCCACGGCGTCGAGCAGGCGCTCCTCCGCCGCGCGATCGGTTTCCCGTACGCCGGTGAGCTTGGGCGCGGCGTCGGAGAGCAGAACATGGCAGCGGCCGCCCAAGGCTTTGAGAATGCGTTCGCAAATATCGGCGTCTTCAAGGTCGCCCTTCAATGCGAACACGTTCTCAATTTCGAGGGGCGGCTCAATGGCGACTCGATCGACTCCGACAACGCGGCCGCCGGGGCCCACCGCCCGGGCGGCTTCCTGAAGCCAACCCCCCGGCCAGCAGCCGAGGTCAATCACCCTCTGCCCCCGAGCCAGCACCCGATGCTGCCCCTGCAACTCGGCGAGCTTGTACACCGCACGCGATCGAAAACCCTCGCGTTTCGCGCGCTGGTGGAAATGGTCCTTGCGGTCGTAGCGGGCGACGGCGAACTACTTCGTCTTGGGGGCGATGGCCGCGCGAACGCGCACCAAGCCGTTGTTGTGACCCGGTACCGCGCCGCGGAGAAAAATTAGGTTTTTGTCCGCGTCCACGCGAACCACTTCCAGGTTTTGAACCGTGACTCGGGCATCACCCATCTGGCCAGCATGCTTCTGGCCTTTCCAGACCTTCGCCGGGTAAGCGCCCGCGCCAATCGAGCCGGGGTGGCGGAAGTATTCGTGCGTACCATGCGTTCGCTTTTTGATCGCAAAGCCGTGGCGCTTGACCACGCCCTGAAAACCGCGCCCCTTGGAGGTCCCCACCGCGTCCACGCGCTGCCCATCTTCAAAGATGTCGGCCTTCAGAATCTGCCCAACCTCGAATTCCCCCGCCTCCTCCTCGGAAATGCGACTTTCCGCTAGGTGCCGAAGGGGGTCAATGCCGGACTTCGCGAAATGACCGGATTCAGGTTTGTTGAAGAGTTTGGCGCGGCGTTCACCAAAACCGAGCTGAACGGCGGCATAGCCATCTTTTTCTTCGCTCTTCTTGATTCGAACGACGGTATTCGGGCCGGCTTCAAGAACCGTCACCGGAATGGCTTCGCCAGTTTCACTATAAATTTGGGTCATGCCGAGCTTGCGGCACATCAACTCGATGGACATGGTGGAACTCCCAACCTCGGATTGGACCACCCAATGGGCGCTCTTCGCGGGTCAAATGGGGAATGGACTTCGTTCGCTGAATTTCAACGGCTATAGGGTTTCGACGGGGCAGGGGGCTCGGCGAACCCAAGACATCATGCAATGCTCTCGGCACGAGCCATGGTGCGCCTTGGACTTGCTAACTTCCCACCTCGTCCGGACCGGACTCGCCCCTTGGGCCGAGTCCCATCCGTCTGCCCCGGGGAATCCCGGCGGCGGCGGAATATAGAGAGACCCTCTGCTGATGTCGAGCCGCCTCCAATTTGCTGCGCCGGACCCTGCGTCCGGGGCCTCAGACGCGGGAGAGCCGACCCGCGAGGGCCATCCTCGGGGGTCGATCCAACCGCTCCTGGTGCTGGCCCTCGATGGAGCCACCTTCGACGTGATTCAGCCCATGCTGGACGAAGGATTGCTCCCCCACCTCGGCCGGTGGATGGGGGAAGGCCAATGGGGCCCGCTCCGCTCCACCACCCCACCCGTGACTTTTCCCGCATGGACGACTTTCATGACCGGCCTCGAGCCCGGTGAGCACGGAATTTTTGATTTCACTCATCGGGTGCCTCAGCGGTATCGAATTCAATTCGTCAACGCCTCAGATAGGACCGGCGAGACACTTTTCGAAGGTCTTGCTCAAGAGGGGGGCCGAATGCTGGTGCTGGGGATGCCCGCCACGCACCCTGTGGAACCCCTACCGGGCCTCTTCGTCCCGGGTTTCGATGCCCCGGTCTCGACGGGGAGCGAGGCCTCGGCGACCAGTGACCCCGCACTCTATGAACGCGTTGCCGAACGGGTCGGCCCTTGGATGCGACCCGATGTCAACGAATCCGCGGGAGACGCCGCGTCTGCGGAACGGGCCGTCGAAACGCTTTTGGGTCGCATCGAACGGAAAAAGAATTTCACCCTGGAAGCCCTCAACGCCATGGCGTCTCAGCCCGAGGGAAAACCAGAACTCGTCATGGTCGTCTTTGCGGAGAGCGATACGGTGGGACATCACTACTGGAGAGACCACGATCCCCAGAGCCCGCGTCACGATCCCGCGGCCTCGAGCACCAGAAAGCAGGCGATCCGATCGGTCTATTCCGCGCTCGACCGGGCCTGCGGTGAAATCCGCGAGGCCTTCGGAAGCGAAAGACCCTGCTTGGTGGTGTCCGATCACGGAATGGGGGGAGCGGCCAAAGAGATCGTCCACCTCAATCGCTATCTGGCCGAGGGCGGGTGGTTGACGCGACGTGCGGCCCAAGCCGCCCCTTTCGACACCCTCGCCCGAAGGCTGCGAGACACGGCTCTGCGCTGGCTGCCGCCCACTCTGGCCCAGCGCCTCTTCCGCCAAGCGCGCCGCGCCGCGGCCCGCCTTGAGAGTGCGGCTCGCTTCGGAGGGCTCGACTGGACACGCACCCAAGCCTTCTCAGAAGAGGCCAACACTCTGCCCGGTGTTTGGATCAATCTAAGAGGGCGGGAACCCGCCGGCTGCGTCGCACCCTCCGACTATGAGAAAGTGCGGGATCAGATCATCGATCATCTTCAGTCCTGGAAACGGCCCGACGGTGGACCCGTGGTCGCCCGCGCGCTGAGGCGCGAAGAGGTCTACTCCGGCCCCTTTGTGGAACGCGCGCCCGACATTCTCATCGAGCTCGCCCTCTCGGACGGCTATGGACTTTCCCTCGTGCCAACCCCTTGGGCGGGACCCACAGAATCCTGCCGAACCCTGGAGCCACAGGACTACGCGGGGGGGCGGGGTCGGGGAATGAATGGAACCCATCGGCGAGACGGCATTTTCATCGCCTCCCAGATGGGTTCGCTGGCCGAGACCCGCCCACCTACTCGCCTGGCGGAGGTCGCCGCCTGGATGGCCGACAGCCTCGGACTGAGCTGGCGCCCCACAACCACCCCAGGTTCGAGCCCACGTCGGGACTACACTGAAGAGGAAGACGCCATCGTGGCCGCTCGGCTGAGGGCCTTGGGGTACCTCGAGTGACAACACCGACACACCGCACGGACGAATACCCCGAGCTCTCTTTGGTGTTTCCAGTCTTTGACGAAGCACCGAACGTCGACCGCGTGATCGAGGCCGCCTGCAAGACGGGAGAACAACTCGTCTCAAGTTTTGAAGTCGTCGTAGTGGACGACGGCTCACGCGACGGAAGCGCTCAACTCATCGATCGATGGTCAGCTCGGGACCCCCGAGTGCGAGCGGTAAGACATGCTTCGAACATTGGCTATGGGGCGGCGCTGCGTTCGGGATTGACCGCCGCGCGAGGCGAACTCATTTTTTTCAGCGACGCCGACCTGCAATTCGATCTCGCTGAACTGGCCAACTTGCTCGCACACAGTCGCGACTTTGACATTGTTGCGGGCTACCGATCACCTCGCCGAGATCCCTGGCCCCGAGTTGCCATCGCGCGCACTTGGGCGCTGATGGTGCGTGGGATATTCGGGCTCCGAATTCGCGACATCGACTGCGCGTTCAAACTTTTCCATCGGCGGGTGATCGCCGCGCTCCCCCTCGCCTCCGTCGGCGCCTTCATCAACACGGAATTACTCGTCCGCGCACAAGCCGCGGGCTTCAGGATTCATCAAATCCCTGTCAGTCACCGGCGCCGCCGATATGGTCAGCAAACCGGGGCACGGCCCAGAGTCGTGATTCGGGCGGCCCTTGAATTGATGCGGCTCTATCGCACCCTGCCCTCGGTGCGAGCCACCAAAGCGCGAAGCTCTCGACCTGGCCCGTTTCCGGGTTGATCCCGATGACACCGTCCCGCGATGAAAATCTACGGCTGGCGGTTTTGGGGGCCTTGCCGTTCCCCTTGCCCCAGGGATCACAGGTTTTCATGCGGGAGCTAACACGCGCGCTGACTCAAGCCGGTGCACGGGCAACCGTCTTGACCTACGGCCGAGGCATCGGAAATCCGCCCGAAGATCTTCACTGCCTCTCTACCCCTGGTTGGTCGACACCTCGCTCAATGCGTTCGGGACCTCATCCGGGGAAACCTTTCGCCGATGCCCTGCTCTGGTGGGCTTACCGGCGCGCAACCTCCCAGCATGTTTTCGACTGGGCGATCGCTCACAACGCTGAGGCCGCGGCCATCGCTTTGGCAGCCAGGCCACAAACGGGTGTTCCCGTCGTTTATGTTGCCCATACAATTTTGGCCGAAGAACTGTCCGCTTATGGGTCCAAGCGCTGCAGCGCCCAACTGGACCGAATGGGTGGCCGAATCGACCGCTTGATCGCTCACAAGGCGGACGCGGTAGTGACTCTGTCCGATGACGGACTGAGCGCCTTGGCTCCCCACAGCCGCGGTCCGATCACGATGATCCCACCTGGCCACACCCTTGAGGCGCCTCCCGACGCGTCTTTGATCGCGCGCACCTGCGCCGAGCATCGGATAAAGCCCGGGACATATATCCTCTATTCAGGCAATCTCGACGGCTATCAAGAGCTTGAGACCCTTGCGCGGGCGGCCGAACGACTTCGGGACGACAGCCCTCCCATCGTTGTGGCCACCCACGATGCGCTTCGAGCGGCGAACGCCAGCCAAGCGCTCCGGCAGAGCCTTCGGATTGTTTCCGTAAAAAAATTCGAGTCCATGCGGGCGTTGATTCATGGCGCCCGGTGCCTTGTGCTGCCCCGGACACGGCGCGGCGGATTCCCCATTAAGCTTCTCAACTACATGGAGGCGGCGCGACCGATTGTCGCACTCGAAGGTGTGGCGGAAGGCCTCCAAGACGGTGTCTCGGCGAGACTTCTCCCCCATCCCACGGACCCTAGCCGGTTGGCCGAGGCCTTGAACGAACTCAACTTGGACCGCGCGCTTCGAAACCGACTGGGTGAGGGCGCGCGAACTCGGCTGGTCACCGAACACCGCTGGGCGCCGATCGGTGACCGATGGCGGACGTTTCTTGAATCCGCTGAGCGCTGAAACCGAACTCGTTTAAGACGAGGGTTTCTCTTCTTCAGCCGGGGCTAACCGGACCAGCAGGGCGCCTTTTGCATCCAAGAGTTCAAGTTCCTTCCCTTTGCGGCGCCAGTGGGAGACGGATTCTAAATTCTGCATCAAAACCATCTCCACCGACGCACCGGGCTGCGAGCACGCCATGCGGGTCGTTGTGAGTCCAATGAACTCCAGCGAATCCCCGGCCAGCAGGTAGGAGCCCCCCAAACGATTGCAACCGGTGAAGCCACTGACACGCACCGACTCTCCATCGAGACGCAGAGCGGGCACGCGGCCATTGGGCAATCGCGGAAGGGGATGGCCCGCCAAGTACACCACGTGCCAAGCCTCGTTGATGGGCGGGTCACCGGTGCCCCGCCCCATCGCGCAGCCAGAGGGCCCGCTGAGCAGAGCGAAAAAAACAAGGAACAGAGCCGCGCCGAAAAATGGGCGACGCCAATGCAAAGAATCCTTCACGATGCGCCCTTTCGATCAAGCTCACCGGCTCGTCGGCGCAGCGCATCCGCGACAACCTCAAGCCGGTCATTGCCAAAGTACATGTCGTCCCCATCCACGAAAATCGTTGGGGAACCGAATCCGCCTCGCTCCATTAACTCGTCCGTGGACTGCCGCAAGCAATGCTTGTAGTCCTCCGTCTCAATCTTCTGAAAAATTTCGTCTGGGTCGAGTCCAGCCTGGACGGTGATTTCGGTCAGGACTCCGTCTTGTGAAATATCTTTTAACGCGCCCCAATACGCCTCAAAAGCGGCTCGGGCAAAATTGGGCAGTCGCCCATGCTCCTGGGCGACGAAGCAAGCGCGCATGACCCGAACTGAATTCACAGGAAAGACAGACGGCTGACCAATTTCCAACCCAGTCAAACGCGCCCAGTCAGCCAGGTCCTTGATATAATATTTCGCCTTTCTTCCTTCGGCAGTGGCTTCGCCTTGGCGGAGGCGATCGCCGATCTTCGCGCGCTCGGTATACACGCCTTGATTAATGGCGTTGAAGACCCCCCCCACAAGAATTGGGCGCCAAAGAATCGGCGTATCGGTTTCAGCGGCGATGGATTGAATCCGGTGAAACGCGAGGTAGGTCCAAGGACTCGAACAATCGAAGAAGAACTCGAGCCGGACGCTCACGGCGCTCCCTCGGCCGACCCGCCCTCTGGGCGGATACGAATCAAAACCCGGCTGCAGCGAGGGCAATGGGCCAGTACGTCATCCGCTTCATTCCGAATCCGGTTGTATTCGATCACGGGGAGTCGAACCCGGCAAGCCCCACACGTTCCACCCTCCAGTTCCGCTGCCGCTCGGCCCCCGAGGCGCTCCTTGCCGCGCAGTCGATCGTACTCCGTGAGAATCGTAGACGGCACATCCTGCCGATGGAGTCCACAGCGGCCCGCCAGAACCCCCAGCTCCTCATCGATTAAGGCTTCAGCTTGAGCGAGTGCTGCCTGCGTGGTCGACACATCCGTATCCACTTGCTGACGGGCCTTACGGTTGTCGACGGCTTCGGCATCGAGCCGGTCAATCTCCTCAAGGGTTTCCATTTGACTCGATTCGAACTCGCCCTGCCGTTCACGGGTTCCGCGCACTTCTTCCTGAAGCGCCTCAAGCTCCTTCGTGGCCTTCACAGTGCCGGAGTACAGCTTGTCTTCAAGCTCCTGCGCTTTGACCGCCAGGTCCTCGACCTGATTGGCCCAATCGCGCTCTTGGCGGTTGACCGTCGCCCGCGCCTCAAGGCACTGGGCGTGACCTTGATCCAACTCCACGGCGCGCGCCGCCAAGCCTCGGAGCGTCTCTCTCTCCGGCAGCTCTGCTCGACGGACAAGCAGAGCGTCTCGCTCGAGGTCGAGCGCCTGGACATCGATCAATGCAGGACGGGGGGGCACAGCGCAATGCTACCACGCTGAGCGCCGCCGGCCGGGATTGCCGAACGAGACTCGGCGAGCGAGGCTTCGTAGGGTCCCGTGTCCCCGAACTCGGCGACGAGGAGCGCGCTGTGCAGCCACTGACCCCCGGCCAATGTAAAAACTTGCGACAAGCCCTCGACGCGTTGGCCGAGGAACTCCGAATCCAGATCGAGCGGGGCGCCGCGGGCGCCCGACCGGTGGCGCTCGACGAGCCCATTGGCCGGCTCTCTCGAATGGACGCCATGGCGCAGCAGAAAATGATCGAAGCCACTCGCCGGGCGGCTGCCCAACGCCTCGAACGAGTCGAAGCCGCTCGCCAACGGCTCCGGACCAACCTGTATGGGCGCTGCGCCAGTTGCGAGGAACCCATCGGGTGGGCTCGGCTCAAAGCCCGCCCGGAAGCCGCCCTTTGTCTAGCCTGTCAGCAAGAACGCGAGGGGCGACTCCGATGATTTCATCGGGGGAAAACCCAAATACAGAAGACCGTCAACGGTTCAGACCTTCTGTTTGGACCCCGCCACGAGAACGCCTCGGCTCGATCGAGGGTTCTCACTGCCCAGCTTGGCGCCCCAGCTTAGAGTCCAGGGGCCTCAAGATCCGCTGCAAACAGGTAACGGTTCAGGCTGAAGAAGTATTCTCCTGCCTCACCCAAGCGTTTGAGTTCCCCGAGCCACTCGCGCGTATCGTCCTGGGTACACTCCCGTCGACCGGCTGAAAAGCCCGCAATCATCCGGGTCAAATGCCAGCTGAACGCGTTTTCATGGTGCTCAACGTTGAGCATCGGGATCGCCTCGACTTGACGAACTCGGAATCCAGCCTTCTTCATCTCGGCTCCGAGAAACCGAGGTAAGCCCCGATGGACAAAGTGTTCGTCCCAGGCATCTCGAATCCGGGCTAAGCGCAACTCATCCTCGGTGTGGATCACCCAGGAATCGTAATCGGTGTCGAGCACAACGGCCCGACCTCCCGGGCGCAGAACGCGCCGAATCTCCTGAAGACCAGCCGGGATGTCGGCCACATACTCGTACACCTGAGTCGAAACCACTGCGTCAAAACTCTCATCGGGGTAGGGGAGCTTGAGCGCTTCACCCGCATCGACCGTCACTTGCGGATAGGCTTCGCAGCGATGCGAGGCAGCCTCCACCATGGCGACACTTTGATCGACGCCTGCGGCCCGTCCTGAAGAGCCCACCGTTTTGGCCAACGCCTCAAGCAAGAGCCCTGGACCGGACCCGATATCGAGGACGTGTGACCCAGGCGTCAACGCCAGGGATTCGACAACTCGGACACGCTGCAAAATCACATCTGTCGTTTGATAGGCCGCTTCCAACCCGCGGGCAGCGGCGGCGTCGAAGCGGATTCCCTCGGGCATCAAGAAGGCTCCTCGTGCCCGCCCACGTTTCGTTTTCGAATATGGATGGTTTCGACGATCACTTCCCGTAAACGAACCGGATCCACGGGTTTCTTAAAGATCACGCCTTCCAGACCCTTCATGCGAGAACGCTTGATGATGTGATCCTTGTCGTAGTGAAATGCGGTCATCATCAAAACAGGTAGTTCGGGCATGCGTTCCTGAACATGCATGTAGAGTTGGTGTCCATCCATCCGGGGCATGACGACATCGGTCAGCATCAAGTCGAAGATCTTCGTGGACAACTGGTCGAGGGCTTCGAGGCCATCATGGGCGACTTCAACCTGGCAGCCACTGATCTCCAAAATCTCCTTCAGGCTATGACAAATCCCACGGTCATCATCAACCACAAGGAGCCGCAAGCCGTCGAGTTGGTCATCTCGCTTGTCGATTCGAGCTTCCTCTCTGCGGAGATCAATCATCCGAGACGGGCCCACATACCCTACCGTCTCGTAGCTATCCGACTGAACCATTTCTCCAAGGCGCTCGAGAACCTCCGAGATTCGAGCCACTTCTCGTCGGACTGCGTCGAGCCGCTCGTCTTCGACCGAACAATCACGATCGCCCGCAAGGCGCGAGATTTCTTCTTCCAACAGTTGGCACTGATTCAAGATGACGGCCAGCGGGTTGTTGATCTCGTGGCTCAGGCCGATGGCCACCTCGCCGAGGGTCGCGAGCTGATCTTTGTGCAGGATCTCACGGAGATCTTTCGCATAACCAATCGTTCCGTTTTCTTGACCCGACTCGTCGTAGAGCAGAGTGCCCGAGATCGCGACGGGGATATTCTCCCCGGACATCGTCAGGAATTCTGTTTGGAAGCTTTCGACGATACCCTCGCCATCGGGTTCAGCGCTGCGCATGGCTCGGGCGACCCGACGGGCCTCCTCCAGGCTGGGATAGAGAATGCCCACAAACCGACCCAGGATTTCCTCGCTGACGTAACCGAGGCTCTTGGAGGCTCCGTCGTTGTAGTAGACGACGCGACCCTTGCGATCGGTGGCGACCACAATATCCGTGGAACGGTCCGTCAGGCGCTCGAGCATTTCACGCGTTAACGGCATCCCAAGGGCCCCCGGATCATTCCGCTGAGTGAACCCGCATAGCGACCCGCTTCACTACTCGATTCCCTGCTCGGCAAGCCAGCGCTCCGCATCAATGGAGGCCATGCAGCCCGTTCCGGCGGCTGTCACGGCCTGACGATAGGTTGGATCGGCGACGTCGCCACACGCAAACACGCCTTCGACCGAAGTTCGGGTCGAACCCGCAGTCACCTCCACGTAGCCCGAAGCATCGAGCTTGAGTTGGCCCTCAAACAAATCGGTATTGGGTTTGTGGCCAATTGCGACAAAAAGGCCGTCAACATCAAGTCTCGTCTTCTCATCGGTCTTCACGTTGCGGATGGAAACGCCTTCAACCGCATCTTCGCCAAGAACCTCGTCGACCACCGAGTCCCAGAGAAAGTCGATCTTTTCGTGATCCAGTGCTCTTTGCTGCATGATCTTTGAGGCCCTGAGCTGATCTCTTCGATGAATGAGGGTCACCTGGGTGGCAAAGCGCGTTAGAAAAAGAGCCTCTTCAAGAGCGGTGTCGCCGCCACCCACGACGGCGAGGGGCTTGTCTCGATAGAGGGCGCCATCACAGGTTGCGCAGGCGGACACACCCCGGTTCTGTAATCGGGTTTCGCTTGCGAGGCCCATCCACTTGGCGGATGCGCCGGTCGCGACTAGCAGTGAGTCCGCGGTATAGACGTTCCGGTCAACTTCTACGCGGAAGGGGCGAGCGGACAAATCAACTCGAGTCGCGTCCTCGAATAGAATTCGAGATCCGAATCGCTCGGCCTGCTTCTGCAAGTCCTCCATCATGGCCGGCCCGGTAATGCCTTCGGGGTAGCCTGGATAATTTTCGACCTCCGTCGTAATCATCAGCTGACCGCCAAATTGGAAGCCGGCCACGACGATTGGCTCGAGGCCAGCACGGGAAGCATAAATAGCCGCGGTATAACCGGCCGGGCCGCTTCCCAAAATCAGAACCTTGGTGTGCATCGGATCAGGGTCGGACATGCGCCGCGATCACTCCTTCGGGGCAGTTGGGCAGGGCAGAACGCGCGGACCCATCGCGCGCCTTTCACCGCCGGAATGCCGCAGGATGGTACCGCTAGGTCAATAAGGTGCCAGCACCGGGAAGGAGGGGAAAAACCGATTCCCGCCAAACCTTCAAAGAGGCTCCGTGATGGGCAACTCTTCCCACAGCAATTGGAGAAAGACGCCAATAAAGAAGGAAAGAAAAGTCATCAACAGGAGCGCCGAAGGAAAAGCGTAGACGGGGTCGAGGCCGACGATTCGGGGCAGCTCTCCAAGCAGTGGGGCGAGATCCTGTTGGAGCACCGGCAAAGGCACCTCCATTTCATTGCCTGGCGCCCAGCTTCTCACCACCATGAAAGGCCCAACCAGGCTGGTCATCACCAATCCGATCGCAGCCGCCTGGAGAACCCCAAGAAGAAAAATGCCCCGGGCGCGACCAAAAGCCTCGGTGCTATCGCCAATACGCCGGCGCACCTCAACGTAGATATACAGCAACGTCACGAGGCCCAGGAACATGACGAGACCGCCGAGCGCAAAAACATCTCGGCCCGCCAGCGCCCAAACCTCGTCGATCAGAAATACCGGCGCGTAGCCAACGATGATACCAGCTCCAATTCTAGGCACCGAAGCGTGGAACAAGCTCAAATCCCGACTCCACACAAATCGGTAGAGCAGGAACCAGCTCATCAACGCGAAGACGACGGCGACTTCTGCAGCACAAAGAAACCCGAACAACGCCGGCGCCTGATCGAATGCGAAGGCCGCGCCAACAAAAGGTAATGCGATCACAACTAAGGCCACCGCGTAGTTGATCGGAGCATGCCAGGTCAAGACAGCACGCGCATCATCCTTCCCTTGCTCCAACCAAGCCGCATGCTGGATCACCGCCGACGAGTGGCGAATATCGTATTGCCGAAGGAACCAGCGTTCCAATTTCTTCAGAAGCCGAAGGCAGTCTCGATCTCTGCGTCGAAGAAATGGAGAAAGGTCTTCGCCCCGCCGGATACTCGCAGAACCCGCAGCGGCGACGACTCGCAATATTTCATCTTCCCGGCTGCCGAAGGGGCTGTCTTCTTTTTCAAAAGCTTGATTGTCTTCATCCAGACAGATTCCCTCGACCCACTGATAGAAAGCACGTTCTGCCATGCGGAGCAAAAGGCGATCCACCCGGTCAGGGTCGTCGCCTTCGAGAGCATGGAAAAATCCACTCTCCGTAGGATCATCGCTGGCTTCGACCGGATCGACTTCCCCATCGATGTATCGCGCCAGATAAGATCGGCTCACGCGGCGACGCATCACGATTTCAAGAGAGCGGCACATCCGCCGCCGCAACACGTAGCCCGCCAGTCGGATCGGTCTGTTCCGCTCGAAGTCGACCGTCTGCTCGAAGCGAACGAACAGTTGAGCCAGAAGGGCCACATCTTGGTGAAAACGGAGATGGATCCGATCGTCCAGATCTGGATCGGCATCGAGTCCTTCGCAGATGTCATCGAGGTAGACCGGTGCGGCCGAGAGCAGCCGCCGCACCAACTCGCGAGAATCGCGGCGGTTCGCATTGGGATGAAGCAGCCGCGTTCGATGGAGAAGATCGTCCAGCTGAAGAATCAACTCTGCGGGATCGTGACGATCAACATGAAACGAAAACGTCTCGGGAAAAATACGTTCAAAACCCTCGCCCCGGTCAATTTCAAACCGGACTTCCCGGGCATGAAAAGCAAACGTAAACCGAAAGATCGCCTGGAGTCTTTCAATGCGAAGCTCCAGCCGCGGCAAGCCGCGTCCGCTTCCTACTTTGCTTCGACTGTCCATTGCCGACATCCGATCAAAGGGTCCGTTCACGTGGATTTTCACCGGATTCATAATAATCCTCGACCCGTCGGGCCAAGGCCTGAATTCGCACGGGAAAGGCGCTGGGTCGCGGCCATCGCTTATTCGCTAGGAGCATCCTGTCGCGCAGAAGCTGAGCGTCGGGGTAGTCCTCTCGCTGCAGCGACTCATCAACATCCAGCCAACCCTGCATGGCGGTTTGCGCCCGAGAGATCACTTCCGCGAGTTCGGCCATGTTCGGCGACGCGACCCCCGAGGCGTCGACTTCAACCATTAAGGCACCCAGCCGCTCCAGCACACTCTCCACGCGCACCCTAAATCCATCTCCATCACCCATCAGCTCATCGATGATCTCTTCGAAAGTTCGGCGGAGTGGCTCGTGGGAAATTTCCTTAAAGCGCACGACTCTTCCGAGAGAGAGGCCCTGTGGATCGACGAGCGGCTGCACACTGATGCGCACTCTTCGGCCGCTCCCACCCGCTTCGAGATCCATCTCTTCAAACCCGCCCCCGCTTTCATCCGCAAGCTTTCGAACCGTCTCGACGAGGTGCCCCGAGTCGCTGTTCGCCAGGAGATCATCGATTTTTCGACCGCGGGGGTCATCATCTAGCTGCAGGTACGCTCGAGCCGGCGCATTGGCCGCTCGAACCAACCCCTCACGGTCGACTGCAATCGCTCCAACCTCAAGTTTGTCCATCACGGCTTGCATAATCGAATTGGCATGTTGCAAATCCAAAACGAGGCGGCGGTTTTCTAGGCTCAAAGCGTGAAGCTCTGCTGCGCGGCGGACGACACCCTTCAGTTCTTCGGGTTCCCAGGGCTTACTGATGTAGGCATATGCATGGCCCGCATTGATCGCCTGGATGGTCGCGTCCGAATCGGCAAAACCGGTCAACATGATGCGGACCGTTTCTGGGTGCTGTGTGTACACCGCTTCCAGAAGCTCGACTCCTGTCATATGCGGCATTCGCTGGTCCGTGATCAACACGGCAACAGGAGCGTTTTCGTCAAGAAGGTCGAGCGCTCGACGGGGGTCGGCCGTGGTGAAGACCTCGTACTCCCCCATGAAGGTAAACGTCATGGTCTCGAGGATGGCTTCCTCGTCATCCACGATTAGAATTTTCGGCAAACTGGATTCGCTGGCCATGATACTTTGCTGAAAGACTCCTCGAAGTGAAGCGGGCTAAAAACCCGACCGGCCCTTTTCTTCATCAACCTTTTTCTTTCGGTCCACCTCGGCCCGGAGGGCTTTTCTTTTTTCTTCTAGCCGTTGGGGCAATCGCCCCTTCGCGACGGCGGTCCACGGCCTTTGCTCAGCGCTCTCGCGGAACCGCTTGAATCGTCGATATGCGGCGATTTCATATTTGAATTCTCGCTCGACGAATTTAATCATGATCGCATCATCCAAAAAACCGAGGACGGGAACGTGATCCGGAATGAGATCCTCGGGCTCGGCGAAATAGGCCAAGGCTCCCAGAATCTGAGACACCACCGCCTTCGGAGCCCGGTAGGCCGTATCCTCGATCATGTCTGTCAGATCCTCGAGGGCTAGGACGGCGTCTTTGACAAATCGCGGCGCTTTCTTATCGCGAGTCACGCTAACGACGAGTTCGCGGGCGCCGGCAATCACTTCTTCAGGGCTCTTGCGCTTCGCTGCCAATCGAGCTTGCTTGAACAGGCGACGGAAATAGGCGACGTCTTGTTCGTCAAGAGTGAAATTCACTTTGAATGTCGTGTTGGCCAATCTAGACCTCATCTTTGCATTGCGTTATTTCATCAAGCCCGACCAAACCTTGGTCAATAGTGGGCAAATTCGATCAAACGTTCAGGCGA
>NHEP01000012.1 GCA_002171515.1 bacterium TMED88
AATAATTGGCAGAAGAAAGATAACAGTAAAGAAACGTTTCTTCACAACCCGCACAAGGCGTTTTCGGCAAAGCCAACGATACGGCCGCTTCGGCGTGTGCGTGAGGGTGCCGCACAAGGGGAAGATGATCGACCTAACGAATGGAAATATACGAAGATGCCCTTGTGGCCGAAGCATCCAACATTCGAAGGAACCGAAGTGGTGGCAGTTGAAGATGACAATCATGATGTCGATGACCGAAAAACGGAGATTCGCCTCATCGTGGACGACCGACCGGGACTGATGGACCCGGCGAAGGACGATTATCATCGGCAGCAATCGTATTGTATTTTCCTGGATATGCGTACTCGTAAGAAGTACGAGGACGAAACATACATACAGGAAGAGGCTGCTCGAAAGAGATCACGTTCGACCATACAAGTTCAGGCAGAATGGGATGATAAGATAGCGATGTATAAAGAAGCGATACAAAGAGCTTTACCCCATGATGTGATGAGTGACGAACGCAGAATCACGAAGAGATGCACGAATTATCTTAACATAGTAGCGGTGTATCCGACAGATGAACGACAAGAATATCAAACAGCCCTCTGGGAACTGTTTAATGAAGATATGCACTGCGGATCCACATACATACAAGATGCTCGTGCAGGGTTTTGCGTCGAAGGCTCGTTGCTGTACCCGAACATCACCCAGAACCACAAGAAGCATCCGAGTTTGAAGTTGAGTCGACACATAGAAGACGCTGCAGAAGAGATAAGTTGCACGGCAGACTCTCTCGCCTGGGACGCGAATACGCAACAACGACGACGATATGGTGCTGAGGAAAACACATATGACGACATGACGGCCATACAGGAAGGATCGACAATCGCAACGTTCTCATTCAATTGGGAGTTCGACATTGATAAGCCGATGGACTTCCCTGGCGTCATTCAGAAGCATAGCATCATTATCGCTTTCTATAACATGTCGACGTTGAGTTCCGTTCCAATTATGTCGCGGGAGTATGGAGTCGAAGCGAGGGCAGCAACAAAGGAGCAAGCAGATCAGCAAGCGAGAGAAGGAAAGGAAAGATTGGTCCAAGTCGGTTTCCGATGGTTCGTTCCGGAAATCCCCTCAGCAAAGGAAGACGGCAAGCAAAAGTTGTGTGCGCCGCAGGGGATGGTGTTTCCATATATGAAGCAGTCGGGCGCGCACATGACGTTGGCGCGTCAGCTTGCGCTCATGTTTGGCGACACTTTGTGTACGATGCCAGGCCCAGCCTTACCACGCCAGGTCGCAAGTAATAAAAAGATCGCACACATGACAGACGGACGGGGATTCAGCATTCACAAAACCATATATGACAGTGAAGGTTGTTCTACGCTCGAGCTGGCAGGTCACGGTTATGTTGTATGTATTTATAAATACCGTGAAGAGTATCGCCGTGATCAGTATGATAACGATATGAGAACAATGGCGGTGCATGCTCAGCGAGAATGTAAGCAAGGTGACACAGTGGATTGGGAAACATATAGAGGAGAATTCCTAAAGCTGTTTCATCAGTACGAGCGCCAGAACTACCGGATAAATGAAGTGAATCTCCCTGTCGCCGAAGTAGAAGAAGAAGAAGAAGAAGAAGAAGAAGAAGTGTGGTGGAGGCGAATGGTGTCGGAGGGGCGGTGGAACCCAAAGATCGAGAGGACGGACGGTCATTGTGCCATCTGCATGTTGCCGTGTGGTGGTACAGATCATACAAGTGGGTGTCCTCATATTGTCGGTGAAGATGGAACACCGATAACCGACCTAGGACGAATGATCGTGCTGCACCTGATGAACGTTGGACCGATGCCGGAGAAGATTAATTACGTCATCTGGGCAGATCTTGCTGACTTCGGTATAGTGCCGCTGAGCTACTCTCGAGCGTTTGCAATCGACGACGAGATAACAGGACTAAGCAAGGAACAGTACGACGCGATGAAATCAATGACTATGCTGACCACTCAAGAAGTCAATGCATTTCGCCGAGAAAGAAGCGAGTACTTGGGCGATGCTATCAACGCATGGATAGCCAAACATAACAGCCAGAGACATATCCCGACGACGTTCTTCAACCTCGTACAGAACCGACCCACACGAGGTGGCCCCAACGACGAAGCTCGTGCAGAATGGTATAAGGAGTGTCATGCAATGATGAGCAAACTCTTTCATGAAGCGGTATGTCTGTATTATCCGCACACGATGCGCGACACACAGAAGAAAGAGCATACAACGCCGCCGCCATATCCTCCGACTGTGCCGTCGACCGATCCGCAAACGAAACCTGCGCAGCAGCCGCCGGTGATGAAGGCTAAGCTGCCACAGGAAGCGCAGACAATGAGGCTTGCACCGAAGAACGTACCGAATGTACCGATGGTTGACAAGAAAGATGACCGGGCCGGTGTAGATGGGAAGCCGTGGATTCCTCCCGTTGAATCGCCGTCCGGGTCAAAGAAAGGTTCAGATCATGGTTCAGCGAAAGGTTCGGAGCATGGGTCATCAAAAGGCGATGATGAATCGAAAGGATCAGGCAAGGAGAAAGGACAACATAAAGGTGCAGGTCAGGCAAAAGATCATAAAGGAAAAGGGAATGATTGGGCTCCGACAGTGAACCGCGGTGAGCCGCCTCTTGTGGCTCCGACAGAGCGTCCGTCTACGCCCCCGCCATCTTTTCCAGCGAAAAGTGATAAGACCAAAATCGCTGACTGCACAGAAATGCAGCATCAGTTGTTTCGCGATTTTCAGCGAAGCCAAGCTGCTATTGATCCTGATGACCGCATGCATATTCCGCGCGAGTTGTATGACACCGAGTACTTCGACAAGATTCAGGCCATGTATACAAACGTGCAGCAAGACAAGGTCGTGAACGACATCCAGTCGTTGTGGCTAACCGGCGGAGTTGCGCTCACGAAGGAGAGCATGGAGAACAACTGGCACGTCAACATGATTGATATGACTGGCCAAGGACCGGCAACAACGTGTCCAGGACATGGATGCAGTGAGGGTGCTCACTTGCGTGGCACGTTTTACCGCCAGAATACATGTACGTGCTGTCGAGAGTGGATGACCTGCGGAGAAGAAAAATGTCTCGAGTGCCATCTCCAGAAAGAAAACGAAAAGTTCGCAGATGAGCAGCAATCGCTCAAGGTCGCGTCTCAGATGTTAAAGGCTAAGGCTGCGACGATGCGCGAATCTTTCGACCCTTCGCAAGTCCCTCGGGGCTCCAGGTCAACAAGTGATGACGGAGTACCCGCAGCTCGCATGAGTATCGGCACGCGACATGGACCGACTGCGTGGCAGAAAGATGGTGACGGATGGACACATGCGCCGGACGCGGCGTCCCCAACATCGCAGACGCCGCCCGCTCCGCCGCCGACTACCCGCGACGACGACGCTTACAGCGTGTCGACCGCGAGTTCGCGTACCGGTGAAAATAAGGAGGGTATAAATGAATGTTGTAAAATTTACGAAATTTTTCGGAATTTGATGATTTTTGCCGGAATTTTGTTGAATTTTAAAATTTTTACGTATCTACTGTGTATTGGACGTCGGTCGCTACCCCCTTTGCGAACGCACCAAAGATGTTACGGATTTCTTGCGTTTGAAAATTTACCCCAAGGGCGATGTTGTAGATATGCCCATATCGGCTCTGACTGGTGTTGTAGTGAATGCCCCCAAAGTGGTGGTGTAAGACACACGGAATTTTGTGACAGAGCACATCCCTGGGAACCTCCACCGGGTAGCCATCTAATTTTTATGATGGAAGAAGTAACAGGGACAGTACAGGCGACCGATCCTAACATACAAGTGCCGGAGCAAGTAGCAAATGCTCTAGCAAGAGGCTATGGTGGGGCCCAAGAAATTCCTTCTGGTGCCCAAGTTGCAAATGCAACTACGCAAAATTTATGGACATTGCTAGGCACAGAAGTAGTGAAAAGGCCCTCCGTTCCTCAACATATAAGAACACATTTGTTACCTGAATGTGCGATTTGGGATCCAGGAGCAACAGCAGACATGGGATCAATATACGCAATAGCGATGGTAGATGAAACGCTAGACAAAATGTCTGGAGGCCGACTAAAAGGAAAATGGTCAGTTCCAACAGCTGCTAGAACATTTCGAGTAGCAAATGGACAAGTTATTCCGGCTTCATTTGAAGTTGAATTCCGGATCCCACTAGCTAAGTTGCCAAAACCACGAAAATATATGACATTCAGAGTAGCTGCGATAGACACAGGAAAAACAGGAGATGTACAAGTTCCGTGGCTGTTTTCGAATGCAAGTGGTAGAAAAATCGGTGCTATGGCATCAAGTAGAACTGGGAAAATCTTGTGTGAAGATGAAGATCTGGAAGGATTACAGATACAAATGACTAGAAGCAAAACAGGACATTGGTTGTTTCCGATTGTCAATGGTTTTATCGGACTCGCTACACCGTGGGGTGCGAGCAAACCGGAAAGTTGCTTCACAAATGAAAGTGTCGCCCAGATCAGCACCGATCGAGCAAATACCAGCCGTGATACGGGAATCGTCAGAAGTGAGCAGAATGACCAGATAGGCTGTAGAGTTTTATAAGGGAAATGCTGACCAAGCAAGCCCTGAAATAAAATCCGCTGAGGTCGCCGAGCAAAGGCAAAGTTCGATCCCAGCAAATCGCTTAACACTTTCCAGTGAAGAGCGCGTTGCTACGGATCCTATTGATCAAGATCTCACGGATACAGGTCAAAACATTGCAGAAGAGTCTGAGAATCAGCTTCCATTCAATCTGCCATTTGAAACATCAGCCAAAAGTCTGTTCAGTTCGTTTCGCAAGTGCATGAAAGTAGACTGTGAACAGGCCGGTTGCGCTGAAGCTGACCACAGCTATGAGGCTTCTGACTCACATACAAGACGATCCGCTCGAAAATTGCCATTTTCCCAAAAGAATTTTCAGGAAACGGCTGACAACAAAGGCAACAACGTTTACCCAAAACGATTTCACAATTACCTCGACCAACCTACGGATATTATTATCACGGTCTGGGGTGAGGATGGAACATATAAGACTAGGTATGTAAAGAAAGCAAAGACTATACCGCGTACTACAGAAGATGGTCTAGGTATGAGGTGGGTACGTAGGACAGTAAGAAAAGAGACAAACGGGGAAGTTTTACTCGACGAATTCGCGTCTTTGTCTGAAATTGACGCAACGAGAAAAGTCGGGATCTTCTCTGATCGAACCAATAAGGTGTTGATGCTCAAAAATGCAAAAGGAAAATACGAACTTCCTAGTTGTAGCTCAGTAGAACAGGATAGGTTTGTAAAAGATGCAGAGAGGAAGACCGGACTCTCACTGCAGAAGGACAGGTTTGTGCCACTTTTCACACTTTCTACAGGCACATACCAAGCGTATACACAACCTATTGACCTGACCGAGTCAATTTTCAATTCCAAGCGGCAAGAGCCGGAACATTCACATTTTCCAGATTTTCGTTTTGTGAATCCGACTGCTCCGTCGCTGGAGTACTGGCACGACATAGAGCACAATAGTCTCAATTTTCTAGACGTACTCGGAGATAAAATCAAAGATGTGGTAGACCAGAAGTCAATGTGCGCGTGTGCAGAGTGTCTAGTAGGCGAAACACCTCCGTGGATTACTCCACCGGAGCAACTTCCCGATTATTTCGGAGGAGAAGAACATGATGAGGAGTGGCAACAGTTGTATAATCGCAAGGCGTTTATTTCGGAAGAACTCGAAGACAGTTTCGAAAGAATTGACCTGAGAGCTCCGAATTTCACGTTTTCTGCAGGCAACTGGACGTGCAGCAATGTTTCTCCGCTGTTGTACGATATACCGCTCATAGCAATGACAGATGAAGAACTTCGTGCAGAGGTACTTACTCGTGCAGGACTTACGAAGTTGCATAAACAATTTTTCCATCTGCAAGAACATGAACTTTTCCGTAGAATTCAGCACTTCGTTCCAGAGGATCAACATGCAGCAATCAAGAAATTGTGTAGATTGGTAGTCTGGGGATGCCCGGAATGCCGAAAACACCGTAAACCAGGTAATAAGCCGAAACTCGGAGGTCTGTGGGCGCACAATGTAGGAGACATAGTTGCGTGTGACACGTTTATTATTAAACATCCTCCGGATGACTATAGTAAGAAGCCTGAGTTCAAAGGTGGACGAAAATACGCAGTTCTGCATATGATTGATCTTTTCAGCGGATACTCATTAGGATACGTGTGTCCCGGTGAAACTTCAAAGCCAGAAGACACTGTGGCGTGTCTGCGAAAATGGACAGAACGTTTTGGTATTTTGCCAAGAACATTTTTCAGTGACCAAGGCGGTGAATTTACCGGTCATGAATTTACATCATATTTGCTTAGTAAAGGTGTTAAGCAGATGTTCTCTCCACCGCATTCTCCGTACACTAATGGAGTAAATGAGCGCCACAATGGTATTTTGAAGGTCTGGATGAAAAGAATTATGGCTGATTGCCGAAATCTATCATTTTTGTGTATTTTACGGGAAGCATTAAGAGTGAAAAACGCCACAACACGTAGACATGGTTATGCAGCAACGTTTCTAGCATTTGGCTATAAACCAGAAGATGAACTTCAGGTGTCAATAAATGACTTAGTAGAGCCGCATTGGAACCCGGACGCAGCAATGCGTGAGCGCTTGCAAGCACGCGCCGCTGCTCACAGAGCGGTGGCAGAGTACTTATCAAGTGAGAAACTCAAAAATGCGCTTGAAAAGTATCTACAAAATACAGATAAGACGCCAATGCGAAAAGGACTGAGAGTTGATTATCATATTGTTCCAGATGGTCTGAAAAATAAAGCATATTGGGAGCCTGGAGCTAAAGTTTTGGAAACAGATCCGGGTGAAACCGGTGACCAATCAGGGAAAACCGTTTTAATTTTACGACAAAATAATCAGCCCGCTCGGGTAGCAAGACATAAATTGCGACCATCAAACGAAGCCAATTGTATTCAGTTAAAAGCAATTGATTTGCAGAAGAGTGATTGGCAAATTGCAAAAGCAATTCAAGAGCGTGATGCTGAGGAAAAGGAAAAGAAAGAATATGTATATGAAAAAGTCGTTCCTGATTCGGAAAATCCAAATAAAGAGCAAAATGTCATTGACTTTTTGTCAACAATGATAGATCAACAAACGAATTTTATGCAAGTCATGACAAATTTCGCTGCTTTTGGTTCAGGTAAGAGGCACCCAACTAAGAAGGAGACAGCTGCGCTGGAAGAAGTTGTAGCTAATACAAGACCTAAGACTCCTTTGTTCGTTGATACACGAAAGAAAAAGAAAATAGAGGAAGATTCGGACGAAAAACATGAGTCAACGGAACCAACTCAGACGTCGGTGTACCCCCAAGCGGCGGAACACAAGCCGGCGGTAACCCCCAAAGCCAAAGTCAAGGCAAAGGCTAAAGTACAGATACAGTCCAAACCGTTGAATGTACCTCAAGATGAGGATCGTCCTCCAGAGGTAGAACCTAGGCGAAGCCCGACGCGACGCGCGGCAAGCCAGGAACGTGAGCAGTCCAGGGAACGCTCCCCCTCAAGAGCTCCGATGACACCGTCCAAGCCGTCAAGAGGCAAGGAACCGGCATCGCAGTTCAAACGACGAGCGGCGGAGATTATCCAGGACCGTCTTGCAACAAGCCAAGCTAGAACCAAAGAGAAAATAGGAACAGACGAACAACCAAAGGAAGAACGGAGATCGTCAAGATTGAATCCAGGAAAGCAAACATCTCCACTGAAAGAATTGACCGATCATCGTCTGTCCCAAGTAAAGACAAAGCTGCAAGATATAGGAACAGGCCGTTCTCTAAAGTTCAGAACAAAGAGCGTCGTAGACAGCTTACAAAGAGCAGAAGAAAAGAAGACTCGTGAACGAAACCAAGAGAAATCTCTCCGGGAGAAGAGAAGAAGTAGCGAACAAAAGGATGAAGTTATCGAGTCAAACGAGAAGAATGCTCAGAAGTATGGCATGACGCCACCTAAAAAGGGTGTGAAAGAACTAGTCCAGGACATACATGGTCAATACGACCAGGAATGGAATACCGGTAGCCGCGCTCCGAGACCTCCCCAAGGTAATCATAGAGGACCAGGTGACGGTACAGATACCTTACCACATATAGTCCCAGGCGAGGTACGCGACTACATACAAGAAGAAGAAGCTGGACAGAGAGCAGCCGAGAACTTTGATATTGGTAGTGATGACAATGAACCGGAATCGAAAATTGAAGAAAACGCTGAGTTAGCAGATGAAATCGACTCTGATGCAGAAACTGTAGAAGTTGATGAGTGGATCCCTCCAAATTTCTATGCATACATGAATGATGAGGGTGATACCGATTTTACATACTGGTATGAACATCCAGAGTTAGAAGACATATTAGTTCCAGATGCTGTAATCGCTCGAGCACAAGCGAAATTTCCGCTAATGCATGCAATGCTGGGAAATCAGGCAAAAGTGAAGCTGAAGCCCGGCAGAGAAATTCCACGAACTGAAGCATTAGCAGACGATGAATTTTGGCAAGCCATGATTCGTGAAATTGATCAACTTTTGGCAAATGGAGCAAAATTTGCTAAGCCTCCTACCGAAGGGGCATTTGTGTACTCCTCGCGCTGGGTATATACATACAAAGACGACGGTACTAGGAAGGCTAGGATCGTAGTCCGAGGATTTGAGGAAGCATGGAACCCAGCATCGGAAGATCACGCAACGGATTCTCCGACGCTGAACCGAGACAGTATACGAATTATAAGTCTAACTGCAGCAAGCAAGAAGTGGAACTTACAAAGCTGGGACATCAAAACCGCTTTTCAGCAAGCTCAAACGCAAGACGACCCAGACGAGACAGAGACAGAAAAGCAAGGTCTGTGGATTAAGTTACCAAAATGGTTTCCCGGATGTTACCCCACAGATGGTGAAAACATTTGTCTAAAAGTCCCGTCCGGAAAGACATTGTATGGAATGGCTTCGGCACCACGTAGATGGTTCTTTACGTTGCGTAGAGCGATGACCCAGTGTGGTTTTAAATCGTCGAAAAGTGATGATTGCATGTTCTTTTTGCATGACAAAAATGATGAAGTCATTGGCATCGCTGGATGGCATGTAGATGATGGTCTTTTGACCGGGACAAAAGAATTTTGGGATGCCATGGAAAAGGTAGCTGTGCTATTGAAGTTTGGAAAACGAATCCATACAGATTTTCGTTTTTGTGGAATGCGAATTCGACAGGACAAAGACTTTTCGGTGCACCTTGACCAAAGCGACATGATCGACTTGTTAACACCGATAGATTTGGGAACCAAGAAGAGAAACAAGCTTGACTCTGCAACCCCCGCAGAAATTACGGAAATGCGAGGTAGGATAGGATCGATGCTATACTTAGTAGGAAACACCCGACCCATTGAGTCGTACGCTGTTTCACATCTAAGTGGGTTTACCAATGAAGCTAAAGTAGTGCACCTCGAAAACATAAACCTGTTAGTACAGCAATTCAAGAACAATCGTGAATTAGGGATAACGTATCAGGGAGGATGTAGCGTAGACTATATGTATACTTTTCATGACAGTTCGTTCAAAAGCGAGAGAGAGAGTGGATCTCAGATGGGCATTATGTCATTTGTAGGACCACCTATCAGCCCAAATGGAAACATAAACGGAGCTTCGCTCTTACGCTGGGCTTCGAAACGGGCTCGAAGGGTTTGCCACAGCACGCTCGCAGCGGAGACGCTCGCGGCTACAGGCGGACTTGACTCTCAAGCCGGACTGGCTTTTCGTTTAAACGAGATAGGGTTTTTCCCGAAAAGTGTACTTTTGACAGACTGTAGAAGTCTTTTTGATCACATATACGCCATGACTGGGAAAACAGCAGAAATGCTTCTTCCAGACATCCATGAACTTCGTGAGGCATCTATGCCGTGGCGGCATGCACTTTCAGAAGATTACACCGATAATTTTATAGAACTTTGGTGGTGTTCAACTAATGTGCAGCTAGCAGACAATTTAACGAAGATTGATACTCCCTCAAACCAGGATCTCATACAAGTGTTGAAAAACAATATTATCAAACTAGGAACCGAAGGTCTAACGAAGACTGAGGATGGAAAGAAAACACAAGGATATCTAAGACCTAGGAAAACACAACAGGCACACTCTTTTGGGACTTTTCAGTATCATTTTTACGATGTGCTTGTTGCAGTAGAAGAGAGCCAAAAGGCACAATGTCCGTGTGGATATATCAAAGATATCCATGCATATGGACACGTATGTGAGTCAGAAGTAGACCCGCTGCCGGAATTGCGAGTGTTATATACTGAGTTAATTGACTATATCACAGGTACAGACTGACGCCCTTTCGCCGCGTCTCTGGAGAGACATTAATATTTTCATATAAGTGGTAGTCCAGTCTAAGCTTGTGAAAGTACGATATGTATATTTTCTATATAAGTATGAATACTTAGTACTTCGTGGAAAATGCACATATATATACGACCGACATCGGTGCCATCAGGGCTGACGCCTTTGTTTCTTTATCCAAGAATAGCGTCTATTTTCTGCCTACTTTTCGTAACCATTTCGTTTTCCGAGTTGTTGTTTTCCAATGGGTAGGTTTTTCATCATTTGAATTACAGAATAGAGGCACGGTTCTCTATGTGAGTTTTCAGAGAGTGGCACCTCTCTTTTCTAAAAAGATCCAGACCTCGGCCCAGGTCTTTTTATATGGGCCGGATCGTTACGGCAATGTTAAGGAAGGCGTTCTTTTCAAGACATGTAAGTAGTTGGCTTTGCTCTAAATCCCCGTACCCCTTAGTACAACTACAGTTACTACTCAGGAGTAGAACATCTTTTCGTAAACGCCATCTTTACCATATACGGCGAGACTCGCAGACAACAATCCAGCGTTACTATTAGGTACGTGTTAAAAGTGACTGTCTGCGAGAGAGAAAATAGGAATGTCAGTTTTCATGTGGTGAGCTTGCCTCAACATTGGAATACTGATACTCCTAGGTAAGTAGGAAGGAAATCCGAGACTGTGGAAAGTCATACAAAGTCTGTGGAATGTTATGTTTGGAAAGTAACATAATCATAAATGAGGAATATTCCATATACGTGCATATTATGCTCAAGTGGAATCGGGGTTTAAGTTATACTGATTACCACAGACCCTACAGAGGTACGGAGAGTAAGCCAGCTTGGAAGGAGCGGTAGTTACTCTACCGGTTAAAGGTAGACTTTTCCAATTAGTCTTTTCTAACCAACGGAATATCGGATTTCCGCCAATGTCCTCAAGACGTGCCCGCTCGGCTCCTACAGGGAGAGATCCTCAGAATCATAATAAGGACGTGGAACGTATCCAATACATCTTCTCGAATCATGGAATGAATTCTCCAGAAGTGTATGACATAACAGATCGGGACGATTATAACTGCGTTACTACGTCAGCTGGTA
>NHEP01000013.1 GCA_002171515.1 bacterium TMED88
CCCCCTCCAGAGGCATGAAGACAAAGGTCGAGATTTGCCACATCGATAGCAACCGATGTGTGGTGCGTGTCAGCTGCGTTGAAGGGGAATTGGATCTAGGGAGTGCAGTAGGTGAGGCTGCTGATGCAGAGCACGCAGAGGACCGTGCAAGAGAACGTTTGATGGGACGACGTCAGAAGACAAAGGCAGCCTCAGGGCGAAAGCAACCGGACCTGGCCGTGAATCCAACCCAAAAAGAGGAGATGGGGGAGGCCAAACAACTAAAAGCTGCAATCAGTCCGGAAAAAAACAGGCCAAGACGATCAGAACCATTGCCCTTAACTGACCAAGATGATCAGAACACTCAACCCAATCCAATCGCCGAGCCAAGCGAAGCACCCACAGACCCAGACGATTGGAGCGAAGAACTCACAGCCATCGATCTGCAACTCAAGCGGATCGGTTGGACCCGTGAACATGAAAAAATATTTTTAGAGAGGGCATATGGCAATGGAAGCAGGCATAAATTAACGCGTTACAGCGATCTTGTGTCCTATCTCAATAAACTCAATGGCCTCGAAGTTGGGGCCGCAGCCGATTCAGTACCAACGCCCCTTCGAAGAAGCGCCTTAATTACACAAGGCGACGACATGCTGACGACGCTAAAATGGGATCAAGAACGAGCAAAGACTTTCCTTCAATCAAAACTAGGAGCCACATCAAGGCAACAATTAAGTGATGAACAACTACTTGATTTTAATATTCTTTTGGAAGAGCAATTGATAGTCAAATTGCCAAACGAAGAGTAATCAAGAATGGGCCCTAAAGCCGAAGGTGGAAACATAAAATCGTGGTTGACCATGATCCACCAAAAATCGGTGTAAAAACCGTACTTCAACCGAACCAACACGATGAATTTGAGGGTAAACCCAACTGAGTTGTAGGGTTTACCCTCTTCTTACTTGCATCGATAGCTATAAAAATGATTTCACTTACATCAATCAAATGACAAAAGTAATTGGCATTGACCTCGGTACAACCAACAGTTGTGTCTCAGTAATTGAAGGTGGTCATCCAATCGTGATCGCCAATGCAGAAGGATTTCGGACCACTCCATCAGTGGTCGCCTACAGCAAGACAAAAGACCAATTGGTTGGCCAGATCGCAAAACGTCAGGCAGTCATGAATCCAGAGAACACCTTTGGATCCGTCAAACGCTTTATTGGCAGGCGTACAGATGAGGTAACTGATGAAACCAAGGATGTGCCTTACACCGTGGAGTCAGTAGGAACGAATCTGAAGATCAAATCTCCACTGATGGAGAAGTCTTTCTCTCCAGAGGAGATCAGCGCCAGTGTGCTCAGGAAGCTTGCTGATGACGCAGCCAAATACCTGGGAGAACCCATAACTCAGGCTGTAGTCACAGTGCCGGCCTACTTCAATGATTCCCAGCGCCAGGCAACAAAAGACGCTGGCAAAATCGCCGGGCTAGAGGTTCTAAGAATCATCAACGAACCCACTGCGGCTGCACTTGCCTATGGATTAGACAAAAAGGATTCAGAAAAAATCCTGGTCTTTGACTTGGGAGGTGGAACCTTTGATGTCTCTGTCCTCGAAGTGGGAGATGGGGTATTCGAAGTGATCAGCACAAGCGGAGATGCCCATCTAGGAGGTGACAACTTCGACAAAGTGCTTGTGGACCATATGGCTGAAGCCTTCCGAAAGGAGGAAGGGGTTGACCTCAGGACGGATGCCCAAGCACTTCAACGTCTGACTGAGGCCGCTGAGAAAGCAAAAATTGAACTCTCGTCCTCCACTCAGAGTGAGGTCAATCTGCCCTTCATTACAGCAACTGCTGATGGACCCAAGCACCTAACAATGACGGTGACCAGAGGGAAGTTTGAAGAGTTGTCCTTTGACCTGATTAATCGCTGTAAGACGCCATTGCAACAGGCTATCAAGGACGCCAAGCTTTCAGCCAGTGACCTCAATGAAGTGGTGATGGTGGGTGGTAGTTCACGCATTCCATCAGTCTTGGAATTAGTCAAATCAGCTACTGGGAAAGAACCGAATCAGACGGTTAATCCTGATGAAGTGGTGGCAATTGGAGCTGCTGTTCAAGGCGGTGTTCTCTCAGGTGATGTGAAAGATATCCTTCTATTGGATGTCACTCCCCTGTCATTGGGGGTAGAAACGATGGGAAGTGTGGTGAATGTGATGGTTCCTCGGAACACCACTATTCCAACCAACAAAACAGAGATCTATTCCACTGCAATGGATGGCCAAACCACAGTCGAAATCCATGTTCTCCAAGGTGAGCGGCAGATGGTGTCTGACAACAAGAGTCTTGGAACCTTCCGTTTAGATGGAATCCCGGCCGCCCCTCGTGGTGTTCCCCAGGTGGAAGTGGCCTTTGACGTTGATGCTAATGGAATTCTGAGTGTCACAGCAAAAGACAAAGGATCCGGCAAAGAACAATCGATCACCATCACTGGGGCATCAACCCTGAGTGAGGAGGAAGTGAATCGGATGGTGAAGGATGCAGTAGCAAATGCTGACTCTGATCAGCAAAAGCGTGATGCAATTGACACTAAAAACCATGCAGAATCAGTGATTTATCAGGCTCAAAAGCAGGTAGAACAACTGGGTGAGAAGGTTTCTCCTGAGGCAAAAACCAAGGTGGAACTGGTTCTGACTGAACTCAAAGAGGCATTAGCGTCTGATCACACCGAGACAATTAAGGAAAGAGTGCAAGGTGTTCAGGCCGCACTGATGGAGATGGGTGCTTCTACTTACCGAGAAGATGTTCCCAATAGTGATCCGCAGGAAGACGATGTCATCGATGCGGAATTCGTTGAATCGCCTGAATAAGTATTAACAGACCCATTCAAAAACTGGAGAAACCGGGTTGGAGTTCATGACCTCATGGTTCCACCTGGTTTTTTAAGCCAAAAAGGCAGAAGAGGGGAAAACAGTGGGTATCGAGGAGGGAGTCCCCCTACTGTTGCTAAGCCAGTGCAGCCATCCAAGAGCTGTCGCAGAAGTCGCAGTCGAGACTTCTTAAGAATTACTCAATGGAAAGCTGCGATTATGGGCATATCGTGACAGAACCAACAGGGTGTGATTCATGCTCAACACTCCAAAGAAAACAATCTCCTGCCTCAAATGGGATTCTGATGGTGAACTGTCGATCCATGACACTCATTTGCTGATCAAGCGCCTGGCCAACTCAGAGAAATCACGGCGAACGATGCTTGATCATCATGAACTTCGACGATGGCGGTCTCGGATGAATGGAAATCCGATTCAATTCAAGACGTTGTCAAGCTAACGAGGCACAATCCACTACTAGTTGAAAAAAATAAATTGTAGCAATTACGAATAAAAAATCACTTTTATAGTATGGAATGGCTAATCAAAATCAGCCCAGAACAGTGAAAATAGCTAGATAAGCATTAAGATTCTGGTAAATATAAAGGCCAGACTGAACCATCAGTGATACTTATAATAGGCTATAAAATAAATTTACCATGTGTACAAGTACATTTCAGATATTAACAACACAATCCTCTAAGAGGAATGGACAAGACTCGGGGGTTTACTAGAGTTAAAGGAGCGCTAGAGCCCGATTCATTTGCCAAAAAAGAAAAAAATTGTCCTTCCCTATTCAAGAAAAGAGATGGTGGATTCACTTTGCGCCAAGTGGAATACAATGTGTGATACTAGCAATGATCAAAAACAATTAAGTGCTCAACAATTTAGAGACCTAGCACGAACAGAAACTGATGATGAACTGTTTAAGGATTGCTGCAAGTCTGCGAAAAAAGAAGGAATCTCTCTTGCTGAATTCATGACACGCTACGTGTAAACAAACATTAATGTATATTTTAGCAGAGCGAAATAAGCTCAAAATCAAATTAGAGATGAAAACAAATTATATGCAAACTCAATTCAAAATCAGCAGGATATAACTGTAGGAAACAAATCAAAATTCAATTATATCAAATACAAAAGTGATTATCCATTCGACAAACCATCAAGCCCGTAAAGCACATGTGATACTTCATCAACACTAACCCAACTAATTTTCTCATCATCAACATCTACTACTTGAATCACTTTATTACCGCTAGGATCACATGCTTCTTTTTTACAGGAAACGACCTGTGCCATCCACCAACTGTGATCCTTTTTGGGCGCTACTTGATTTTTGCCCTTTACTATGACGTAATCACCAGGTTTAACTCCAAGAAATGCTGGATAGGCAACCTGACCATAGGGAAACGGAGTTCTCTCCTTCGCTGCATAACTCATGACTTCAGCTCTAACTTCTACAGATCTAACTCAAAACAAAACCAATCGCCAGCATAAAAGGCAAAATGTAAAGAAAACATAAAATTGATTCAAAGCTAGGGGCTGTATGGAGTGACCGACTACTGGTTGAAAACAAAAAGAATTGAAGGGAACTGTGAGGATCGTCCGAATAGCTAAAAACAAGAAAGGTATAATGATATGAATTGAGATCAAAACTAACAGATAAAAATAAAGAACAGAATGTTTTACGCGACTTTAATAACAATAAAAAACAAAGTGAGTATAAATACTAATAATAATGTTTTAAATGAAATAGATAAATCTAAGAAAAAAATCATCAATACGTACTTTTATAGATACGTAGTGATGATTTCGCCATCAAAGCAGTCGATTAACTCAACCAATCAACCTAGATCAACAGTCAAAAACTTTGCACATAGGTGAACCAGGGTGGGTATCACAGATGTCATCAAGCAATTTATCCTTGTGACGATTGGCTGGATTGTCTAGGCCACCATTTTCCTTTGGGTCAAACTCATCAGGAGAATGTTTTTCATTCGTGCTGTAAGGCACTTTGAACTTTTCGTACTTATCGGTGATGTCTGTCATGATGAGTAAATCAGAACAAACCAATCATAACAAGGAAATCAATGCAATTGATTAAAACAATATATCGATCAAGCATGCTTGTATCAACTTTCACAGTTGAGTTTAAGATGGCACAGGGGATAGAGGTATACCAGATCAGCAGTTTAAGATTGTTTCTTCAAAGCATTGAGCTAAAGGGAAGTGTCAATCTAGACAAGACAGCAAAGTAATCATACAGCCAGTAATCAAAATGCATTAATCGCAAGGTATGAATAACGAACTGAGATCTATAGAGCCGCTAATCACGGATAGTAGCGAAAAGACTAAGCCGTTGAAATAAGTAGAATATGGGAGTGGAATGTTGATTATTGAGTCCAAATCAATCAAAAAGTATGAAATACAAGCAAAGGGATCATGTCAAAAAAAAGAAGAGGGAGAACTTAAGATGCTCTAAATAGTGATTAATGCATAACTCATTATAATAATGTACACAAAAAAGCAATTACATGAAAAACAATCAAATCGATGCAAGCAGTTGGATGCAATCAATCAATTTATTAATGGAATAATCATGGTTTCAACCAAAGACTAATAAAATAAAACGGCAAAACATAAAAAATTAAACCAGCTGCGGTCTGAGAATTGCATGATTATGATTTAAAGATTGTAAAACTGTTCAAAACTACTATTGTAGTTGCTAGAAATAGAATGAGATACTACGTGATGGGCTTGTGTGAAATCTAAATATTAGTTGCTAACCGGCCGATAAAATAATATCAAAGCGAATAAGATAATTATAGTTAGACATATGCTAAGAATGATAGCTAATTCTAGGAAATTGTCTTTTACCTTATAGTGTTCATTCAAGAAATGAAGCAGAAACGTAAATTATCACATTAGATCAAATGCAAATGAGCTAGCCAATGCATTGTAATAACTGAACAGTTTGGAGATTGTTTTGTATCATTACAAACAGTTTAACACTTTCTTCCAAGGTGAAAATATGAATATGCCGAGAGTATGACGTGGATTTCGATTAGATTTACAAAACCAGAAGTTTAAAAATTAATGTCTGCACATAACCTGTCTAGTCTCAAGTGGAGTGCAGAAGGTGAACTTTCACCACAAGACACATGGAATTTAGTAAGAAAACTCACCAAAACAGAAGATGTATCAAAGGCATCATATCTTCTTCACTTGTCATCAAAGCATACTCATGGAAAATCTAATAAGGTTAAGAATGGGCTATAACCTACTGCAATACATAGATTAATGGCTGGAATATAGATGAATGATTCTAAACCAAATGCTGACTGGAGGAGTATGATAAATAACCCCCTGCGCAGAAAACTCAAATACTACCGTGTCTATATTATTAAAAAAGAGTAGAAGCAGTGGCTTCAATGACAATTGAGGGGAAATTATAATCTATAAAAGGAAACTCTAGATTGTTCAGCACATTGAAGTCAATGTCAAGTAACAGAATTCATCTTTTTATACTCATCAAAAGTTATGAATCCACTCTTGTCCAGATCAGCTCGCCTAAACGCAGGTTCCGAAATTCCAGCTTGATTTGCTTCTTGAAGACTGATTTGACCGTTGCCATCGAGATCAACAACCGTGAAAGCAGGCTTCGATTGAAGCTGTGCCAGGAGAGGGGCTGATGAGAACAATCCAGCTAAGACGGCTATAGAAAAAAATTTCATAGCTGAGTGAGATGAAGGATGAGACAACGTGCTTAATTTTAGACATTAAACTGATTTTTGGGTTTGAAAACAATTGTCCCAATTCCGGTCAGTCGGACGATACAAAAAAGCATACTTTTCTGTAAAAGATATAAGAGCATCATTAAACCTAACGATAGATAGAGGCAATATCTCATGTTCAGAGAGCTCCTAGATCAGCACGAAAACATCTGAGAGCATCGGTCAGAAAGACAAAACCCTCAAGCGGATCCTGGAGTAAGTAGCGATTGATTTGTGCAATCGTCACGAGATTCGACACGGACAAAATCTTTTGCTGTGCAGCTAAAACATGGCAGCCATTGATGGAGCCCTGGATCACTGCGGAAGCGTGTTCAGAGTTTCGCTGCGCTAAAAGTACTCAATCGGACTAATACCTGCTTCTGAAGCCATAGATTTAAAGAGAAAGGCCGACAGAGCAGGAGATCTCGGAAGTGTAAGGAGCATCAGCCTGAAGGAAGTGTTCAAGCTAAGTATGAGTGATTAAGAACAGTGTTTAGGGCAGGAACATCGAAGTAAGTCGACATTGGTGGATTCCTTGGACTGTCGATTGGAAACAAACAACAGATCATCTTTGTAGAACTAGTGAACATAAACTTCGAGATGAAGACAATGAGCCCAAAATCATCAAAACAAAGCACTAGAACCATGAGTATGATTCACGCACCTGGTAACTTCATGTCTGCCGTTATCGGTCTATCAGCGCTGGGCAAAAGGGCTACGAATACTTCAAGGACAACAAGAACAAAATTCCTAAAGGCCATAAGTACTAGAAAACATACCTTGGCAGAAACCTTCAGGAGCAAAAGGAGTGTTTGAAGAAAAGGGTTCATGACTAGAGGAATATCATTTGTTATAGCCTTGCTTTTGAGGAACGCAAGCTCCTCGTGAAGTAACTGGGAGTGAATCAACACATACATGGGTCGTAATCATGCACACCAGCACAGTTAGACCAAGAGATGATTCAAGACAATTGAAAGAAAAGCGTAGCAATCAATACAACGTAAAACCGTTAGTATGCCGAAAACGTGGGACTTTCAGATTCAATGGATCAATAGCAAAGCTCTGAAACCTCAATCACATAAGATTTTTAACGAAGCATTTTTATTTACATGTTTACTACGTCTGAGATACTGACTGTTCTGCGAGGATGTAATGGCCAAAATTGATGTCTCTATCCAGAACCATCCCAGCCATAGTAATGGCGCTATAGTCCGCTTCGATAGCAAGTTGTTCAAAGGCTCCAAATGATCCATATTTCAAAAAGGGACTTGAGAAAGAAGAGTCTGGTGATCACAAAGGAGAAATTTAGATTACGGTAAATCATTTAGATTAACCACAATAATGCCGCTCCTTACTACACAATAGGAAACTCTAAGTATGCACTAAAGGACTATCAGGGAACAATTATTGATTATGGGTTTGCAATATCATTGTATGATGCGCATAGCAGTGCCTATTGTAATCCTAGAAATGCCAAGCCTTTACGACAGGACTATCAAGCTGCCATTGATGATTACAGTAAAGCAATAGAGAACAATCTGTATGATCCCATGTCCTTCAACAATCGAGGCCACAGTAAGTTTCACATAAAAGACTACAAGTAAACAATAGCTGATTTCTCTCAAGCGATCGAACTAAATCCGGAGTAACGAAGCACATATTGCAATCTCAGCAGCGTAAAATCAAACCTAGCTGAGAC
>NHEP01000014.1 GCA_002171515.1 bacterium TMED88
AAGGAGAAGGGGGGATATTTCGAGAGGTGTATTCGACCGTTCCGCGAGGGATTGGAAAAGCGATACATCCTTCAGCACGAGGTCCATAGTGAATCCAATGTTTCGACTTCCGTTGAGAATGACTTGGCTCTCTGTCTCATGGACGAAAGAATTGCCCGAAGAGATTCTGATGGCCTCGTAGGTCGTGGCCAAGTCCATACCGGCTTGCTGAGACGTGACCCAGGCCTCTGAAAGCGAGACCAGGTTGGCTGTTGCCAGATAGTTGGTGACCACTTTGAGGATGGATGCGGAGCCGAGTTCGCCGGTGTGTAAAATCTCGTGTCCGAGCATTGATAGAATGGGGAGGAGGCGTTCGAAAACCGGGCGCTCACACCCTGCGAAAATGGCAATGTTGCCCGTGGCGGCCCTGTGGCACCCCCCCGAGACAGGACAGTCCGCCGGCCAGGCGCCCCGGGCTCTTACTTTTTTGCCGAGTCGCTGAACTTCCTGGCTGTCTGTCGTGCTCATTTCCGCCCAGAGATTGCCCTCGGAAAGCCCGGCAAGGGCGCCGCGGGGTCCCTCTAGCACTGCAGCGCTGGCCGCCGGATTTGGGAGACACGTGATCAAGAGATCGGCAGATTGGGCCACGTCACAGGGGTCGGCGCCTTTTTGGGCACCAGCGGCCACGAGCGGAGCCTCGGCCTCAGCATCAAGATCCAGCACCGTGAGGTGGACGCCGGCACGCAGCAGGCTCCCAGCAAGTTTGGCGCCAACATTTCCGAGACCAATGAAGCCGACTGCTAGGTGGTGATCCACTGAAGCGTCCTCTCTTGCAAAGCCCGACGCGCCGGACTGTTTTCTGTGAATTGAATTTGACGTGCGTACGATGCGTGACCCGACTCGTCAAGAAGGAATCACAAAGAGTGGGTGTTTAATTTGAAACGGGAAATGAAGGCAGTCGACATTTTGCGGCGATTGTTGGCCTACCGCTTCATGAATTCTTCGAATTCAGCCTCATGCTCTGGATTCCAGCGGGATAGCGCAGGGCGGTTTTTGATTATGTCGTAGGCGTTCCAAAGGATTCGCTTTTCGTCGATTGCCCGCGTGACATCATGATCGGGACAGAGAATGTAAAAGTCACGCCGCGCCAAAGCCTCAAATAGGAATTCAACGACTTGTTCAGGTTCCCACGCCGACGCTGGCTTCTCTGTGACAAATCGCTTGATCATTCCGGTATATGTGAATCCCGGAACGAGTAAGTGCGCGGTCACGCGTCCCTGGGTTTTCTGGAGAAGCGTATGAGCAAGGCCCTCGGTCAAACTCTTGATCCCGCTTTTGCTCACGTTGTAGGCGGTGTCACCAGGGGGTTGGGTGATGCCTTGCTTGGAACCTGTGTTGATCACCAGGCCCGGACCCTCGCTGGCCACCATGTCGGGCACAAAGCGCTGGACTCCGTGGAGTACGCCAAATAGGTTAACGCCGAGGACTCGCTCCCAACCTTCGGGGTTTGAAACGGCATCGCCGCCCCCGCCTACGCCTGCATTGTTCATTAAGACTGAAACCGGTCCGAGTTCGTTGGCGACTCGGTTGGCCAGGGCGTCCATCGAAGCCGAGTTAGAAACGTCAGTGTGGTGAGGCAAGACTTCGCCCACTTTGCCAAGGTGATCCGCGGCCGATTCAAGGGCTTCTTGATCTTGATCGGCGATGCAGACTCGGAGACCGGCACCACACAGGTGTTTGGCGGTCGCAAGTCCGATTCCGCTCGCGCCGCCCGTAATGACGGCAACTTTTCCGTGGGCTAGGGCAGGGTGAATATGAGTGGACATGCGAACTCCTTGCGGTTTCGAAAAGCTCTGCGGGGGAGCGTAATGGATATGATCTGATGTGCAGGTTGTGTCGGGCTAGGCCAGGTCAGCCAGAGCGTTTTTGAGTCTGTGTAGGATAAAATAATCACAGCGAATCGGACCCTTTTGGAAACTCTAGGGAAGGCTTCGGCTAAGCCTGACTACCGGATACCTGAGTTGACTGAGTCAGCGATTGGAACGAAACTGTCGAATGATGCGAAAGGCGAACCCCTGATGACTCAATCTGACCCATTAAACCTTCGTGAGTACGCTGCCCTGGCTAAAACCAATCTCTCCGAGATGGCGTGGGGCTACTATGCGGGCGGCGCAGATGATGAGGTGACCCTCCGCGAAAACGAGATGGCCTGGGGACGGGCCCGACTCCACTATCGAATACTGGCCGACGTGGCAAAACGTTCGACCCAGACCCGGATCTTAGGGAAAGAGCTGTCGTTTCCTGTTTTGGCTGCCCCGACCGCCTTCCATCGCCTTGCTGACGACCAAGGAGAGGTCGCAACTGCGCGAGCGACGACGGCTGCAGGAACCGCGATGATTCTGAGCAGCCTGTCCACCGTCGACGTCGAGGAGGTGACAGCGGCTGCGACCGGGCCGATTCTCTTTCAACTCTACATGTATCGTGACCGCGGTATCAGCCGAGACCTTTTGCGCCGCGTTGAAGACGCCGGCTGCCAGGCGATCGTCTTGACTGTCGACGCCCCGATTTGGGGCAACCGAGAGAGTGATGTCCGAGACAAGTTCTCGCTTCCTGGCCATATGGAAATCCGAAATTTGCTTCCAGAAGGCACGCTCTCCTTCTCATCACACGGGGGTTCCGGACTCGCTGAGTTCTGTCATGAACACCTCGATCCTGGCCTACGATGGGAAGATGTCGAATGGCTACGAGCCGCGACGAAGCTGCCGATTGTCGTCAAAGGGGTTTGTCGACCGGATGATGCAATTCGTGCTGTTCAGTGCGGGGTCTCTGCGGTTCTGGTTTCCAACCATGGGGGGCGTCAATTGGATACGGCGCCGGCGACGTTTGATGTCCTGCCTGCCGTCTGCGAAGCCGTAGATGAGAAAGCCGAAGTTTGGGTCGATGGAGGCATCCGTCGCGGGACTGACGTCATTAAGGCGATGGCGTCTGGGGCCAATGCAGCGCTGGTCGGGCGACCGATACTCTGGGGCCTGGCCGCGCAAGGCGAGGCCGGGGTGGCCAACATTTGGTCGATCTTGCACGATGAGTTCGATCGGGCCATGGCTCTTTGTGGGTGTGCTGATGTGGATCAGATTACCGCGGATCTGCTTGGGCCCTCTCGGTGAGTCGAGACTCGCCAAAGCAACCTGAAGTAGAGTTGGCCCGTCGGTGGGAGGACAGCGCGAGCGGTTAGGCTCTCCTCATTGTTGGACTGTCGGAAAGAGGATAAACGCACCGTGGATGATCTTGACCTTATCCAACGCGTTGTCGACCTCGCAGAGCGAAATGTACGCGAGGGAGGCCGCCCATTCGCCTGCGTGATTGCCCGGACGGGCACGGGAGAGGTTTTGGCTGAGGCAGCCAACCAAGTCTCGCAAACCGGCGATCCGACCGCCCATGCAGAAATGATTGCCATTCGGGAGGCCAGTCGAAAGCTTCGAGATCAGAATCGAAAGGTTGACGGAAGCAATGGTGCAGCTGGTGAGGACATGGTCGGCTATAGCTTCTATATCCTGACCGTTCCCTGCACGATGTGTATGACGGCTATGGAGTACAGCGGTCCGGATCGATTGATTTACGCCACCACTCGCCAGGAGTATGCCGAGTTCTATCGAGATGACCGGCGACATTTCGCGATGGAGACGCTGACCGCAGCGACTGAGTTCATCATCGATCAGAGTGCTTTGCCGGTCGAACACTGCCCGCACCCGAAGTCTCTTGATGTCTATCGATTGTGGAAGCAGTTGAACGCTCACTCATGAGAGTGAGCTAGCGAGTCTTTCCCGATTGGGTTTGGATATTGCCCAGTGCGAAGCCAAGGCGGGCTGACGTGGCTAAGAGTTCAGATCGAGTGCCGATCAAGGTGTAGCGTGCTGCTGCGAGATCACTCTCCGCCCGCAAGAGATCATCAATTGTGCTTAGGCCTGCGTCGAAAGCCTCAAGGGTAGCCTGATATGCTTCGTTTGAAGCATCCAGCAGTGCGATGCCGTAGTCGTACTTTCGGTAAGCCGCTTTATAGTCATAGTAGACACTCCAGACTTCATTGGTAGCTTCAAGCTCTAAAGCCCGCAGTTTGGCTCGCTCCCGTTCTCGCTCAGCGCGTGCCTTTTTGACTCGGTTCATGCGCGAAAAGCCTTCAAAGATGGGCCACTCAATGACGACGAGCGCTTCGTAAACAGAGTCGAGGCTTTGGATTGTCGTGCCGCCTTGGATGAGCTGCCCGGGTCCCCCCGAAAGGCGGTAGTCCCACCATCGGCCGCCATAAGACCCCTCTAGTCCGATCACGGGGAAAAAGTCGGCTTTGGCTTTGACGAGGCGCGCTTCACTGGCCCGCAAATGAGCGACCTGAGCTTGCAGGTCCGGTCGTTCGCCGAGGGCGATATCGATCATCTGCTCAACGCGCTGGTCAAGCTCTTCTGGAATGGGTTGTTCGAAGAGCTCGATCGCATGAAGAGGCGTGTTGGCGGGGAGGCCCATCGCGAGTGCAAGTTTCGCCCTTGAGTTATTGACCCCAACTTTTGAGCTCTCAAGATCGTAGACCGCACGAGCTTCGACTTGTTTTGCGAGGAGGTACTGCGGTCGGGTAGAAAGCCCAACATCAACCCGTTTTTGGACGTCTGATTGCACCGACTGAGCAAGTTGCAAATTGAGCCGAGCAGCCGCTTCAAGTGCCCGCGCGGCATCGTAACTGTAGAAGCTGGCTTCGACTTCATAGATGACGCGTTGAATGGCGCGATTAAATGAGAAATTGGCGGCAGCCAGCAGCCTCCGCGCCTCTTCCGCCTTTGCGGTTCGCCGGCCGAAATCGAGGAGCGTGTAGCTGACTTGAAGCTCGGGGACTACGAGGGTCTCGCGAACGATGACCCTCTTTTCGGGGAAGGGCTCCACGTCCTTCGTGGCTCCCCCGGCTCCCGCAAAGTCGACCTCGGGGTAGTAGGGGGCCATGGTTTCTCCAAGGCGGGCGGCTGCGGCCTTGGCGCTTTGCCAAGAGGCTCGAGTTGTGGGGTTGAGCTCGAGGGCAATCTCGATCAGTTGCGGAAGATCGAGCGGTTCGCGGGTCGTCGAGGTTGGCGCTTCGGCCTCGAGCTTTTGAAGGACCGCATTGGCGGATTGCGGACTGGGGCGGTCAGCCTCTGGTGTTGTTTCCCGATCCAAAGGCGGCAGCGTGAGTAGGTCATCGAGCGATCGAGGCGTCGCCTTGTCTTTCTGGGGAGGGATCCAAGTTTCTTGTGGCGATTCAGGCGCGCTGGCCGCAGGATTCCACTCCGGGCTTTCTCGAAATGACGCGCACGATATCGTGAGGACGACGAAGAAGACAGTGACCCATTCGAGCGGGCGCTGTGAGGATGCTGTCGGATTTACGGCCATTTCCTCTATAATCCTGCGAACGGGCTAATGTGGCAAGCGCACAGCCAGAAAGGGCCGGGAGTCGTGACCGAATGTCGGGTGGGTAGATCGTGGGTTCGATTGGGGTGGATTGTTTGCCTCCCGGTCTGGCTGGGTTGCGATCCGGTCCTCAGCATCGACGGGGCCTTTTTTCCGGGCTGGATGCTGTGTTTGATCATTGGGATCGGACTTGCTTTTGCAGCTCACCCGGTTTTCGTGCGCTGGGAGATCGAGGAGGAGATTGGCCCGCCTGTGCTGATTTATCCCTGTCTCGCGCTCCTATTCACTCTCGCAACGTGGCTGATTTTCTTTCGCACTTGAGCTGGAAGACTCCGTGGACGAAGACAAGAACTCAGCAATCTTATCGGATGAAAACGAACCGACGGAGGCTCCGCGCCGTTCTCGGCGTTTGATTGGCCGTCTTCTGGGTACGGCCATCGTCGTGTCGACCATCATTCTGGCCTACTGGGTGTATTCCGACCTCGTTTTTCATCCGCGGACCGATGATGCCTATGTGAGGGCGAATACGGTCGGGATTGCTCCCCACGTCAGTGGCCCGATCGTTTCGTTGCCTTTGGTTGACAATCAGCCGGTCGAAGAGGCGCAGATCCTTTTTGTGATCGACCCAAGGCCGTACGAGGCTGCATTGGAAGAAGCTCAGGCCGAGCTGATTTTGACGAACTTGGAAATCGAGGGTCTTGCGAGGGGCGTGCTGGCTGCGGAGGCTGAGTTGGAGCATCGCCAGGCCGAAGCCGCCTATGCGGATCAGTATCTCGAGCGAATTCGCCCACTTCTTGCGGATCAGTTTGTGACTGCCAATCAGGTCTTTGAAGCCGAGACCAACCTGGCGGCGAGTCAAGCTTCGGTTGAGCGCGCGCGCTTCGAACTTGAACAGGCGAAGAAAGACCTTGGTGAGTACGGAGGCATGAACGCGCGACGCCAAGCCGCCGAAGCGAAAGTGTACAACGCTGAGCTGAATCTGGGGTATTGCACGGTCCGATCGCCTTTTGATGGGTATGTGACAAACCTCAATATCGCCGTCGGAGAGTACGCGAACCAGGGGCAGGAAGTTTTCGCGCTGGTAGATAATCGAACTTGGTTCGTCCTTGCCAATTTTCGGGAAGTCTTCCTCGATCAAATCCGGCCCGGTATGGAAGCCGAGGTCTACCTGATGACTTATCCCGGGCGCCCCTTTAAGGGAGTCGTTCAAGGCATTGGTTGGGCGCTTTGGCAGAAAAATGGAAGTACCGTGCGGGGTCTGCCGGATGTTGAGCCCAGCCTTAATTGGGTCCGGCTCGCTCAGCGCTTTCCTGTTCGGATTATTCTGGAGCCCCCGGATCGGAATCAGCCCTATCGCATGGGCAACACAGCGGTGGTGACCATCAAGGGTGACTCCTCCGGTCGACTCGCTGGAGAACCCTCTTTCTAGACTGGGCGAATATGCGGGGCGTCGGGTTGGCGCCGGGTTCCTCGAAGACGCGCCAGGATGGAAAAGCGATCGGTGCCGATTTGGAGGCGATCCGCATCGTCCTCCAATTGGCCGAGGAGTATTTCGAGCTGGCGGTAAAACCCGACCTGTGAGTGGAGGAGTCGGTGTGTTTCTTTGTCCTCCTCCGAGGCGTTTTCGGCGAGCGGATTGTTCTTCAGGGTGGATTCCGCCATTCGGAGCTTGGCTGAAAAGCTGTCCAGCGCTGGGCGGGCTGTTGAGTCGGCTTGATTGACTTGGTCCACCCGAGTGGCAAATGCGCGGAAAGTGGCAGGAACGATTCGGCCTACATCCTCGACTTCAGGGCGCCCGGGTCGGTCGAGACGGGTGCGCCTCTGGAAGTCGAGTCGGTTCCATAGCAGCGAAAGCGTCACACGATGGATCGCCCGAATCCGATCGAGAATGAGGCGGAGCCCTTCGCTCTCTTCCGCGGTTTTCTGCTTGTCTTGCGCAAACCAGTCTTCGTAACTGGATTCTGTGAGCAATTTGTACCCAAAAGCTATTCGGCGAAACAACTCGTAACGAAAGCCCATGGGCGGGGTCTCTTGTCGAGAGGGCTCCATATCTCGAAAGCCCAGAGTGGCGGCGCGCGACAGCAAGCGAAGCGTTTCGGCACAGTTGTCGACGGCCCAGACTCTTGCGCGGATTTCACCAAATATTCCGTAAACCACGACGACGAAGGTCAGTCCGGTAAAGATGCCAAGCATCCGATCTCGGAAGGGGAGTAAATCAACGCTGGGGGAATGGCTGACGATCAGGCACAGGGTCGCGGCGAAGCAGACCTGAAACCCCGCGTAGGAGATTCGAGCACTGCCGGTTTGGGCCCAAGCTCCAAGCCCGAACACGAGGCCGGTGGCGACCAGGAAAGCGGGGAGGGTGGTAATTTGGGGTATAACGAAAAGGATCACCAGCAGGCTGAGGAATCCGCCGATAAAGGCGCCAATGATTCGAAGCGCGCTCTTGAGGATCATGGCGCCGTAGTTATCGAGGCAAACAAGAACGGCCGTAACGACGGCCGTGATTCCGCCGGGCCAGTCGATCGCGTTGAGGTAGATGTAGGCCAAGATCCCCGCCAGTGCCCCTTTGGAAGAAGAGACGAGATCAACCCGTCTGATTTGAGTAAAGGAGGCTGTCCGAAATGTGGTTTCTTCTCGAAGGAAGCCGGGGCTTCGGGTTCTGACGCCGGTTCGATTCGCTTCTGGCCGTAGGAAATCGACGTCATCATGCATCGAGTCAAGCGCTTGGGCCACGCTAATCGTTGAGGAAAGGATTGAAGCCTGAGCGTTTTCGATCCGCTCGGAGTCTTTCTCGGTGGGTACGGCGCCCTGGTCGTCGGAGATGTGCTGAATGAGAGCATTCGCTAAGGGGGGCAGGTTGTCGATTGCGCTGGACCAATGTTGAGATTCGATCGCCGTGGCGTAGAGCTCGCAGCGTTCTTCGACCTGAAGCATGAGTTCGGCAATATCAGATGGCATGTCGAGGGCATGGCCGCGCTGGGCAATCGCGGCAGTAATGCGAGCCACCTGCTGGGAGGCCACTGCGATCTGATTGGTTGCCCCGATTAGGTTCATTAAGCCATCTTGGTGAGACCGAATCTCTCTGGAAGAGTGAGTCGCGTGGTCGAGCCAGTTTGTCCAAAGTGCCAGCGAATTCATGATGCGTTCTTCGTTGGTGGCAAGGATTTGAGGGTCGGTCGTAACTTGGCTGATGGGGAGGAGCGCTTGATTTATCCTCTGCTTCGAATAACGCAAGCTCGTGGACAGTCCCTTCATGAGCAGTTCGTTGGGACGTTCGGGCCAGATAAAAGCTTGGCAGGCCGTGCCGATGATGTTTCCTGCCCCGATTTCCACCAGCCTCCAAAGCGCCCGGTGGATGCTTTCGGGAGACCCTACGTCGACGACGCCGGGAATGGACAGGATCATCGTCAAGGCCCCGAGTAAGGGAACCGATGGGGCTGCACTGGTTCGACTCATATAGATGCCCCCGCCCATCACCAATGCAATCATGGGCAGTTGAATCCATGGCGCCTGCGGAAACATGATCACGATGCCGATGGAAACCGCGCAACCGACCGCAATGGCGAGCAGGCGATGGATGCATCGTGCGAGGGAGACGTCTGTTCCGGGCATTGATACGATGAGTGCCGAAAGAAGAACCCATGTGCCTTCCGGAATGCGCAGTGTCATAACCATTGTGATCGAGATCGCGCAGGCAATCACAATGCGCCCGATCGCTCGCCAGCGTTCGGGCGTTAGGGCGAGCTCCAGCCTGAGGAATGCAATCAGCCGAGGCATCATGGATGAAGAGCGTAGCGCTCTGGAGACCACCACGTGGCTCAGTGTGTGGGGCATGATTTCGCTTCAGTGACTGAGGATGAGAATGAGTGTGTCCTGGAATATTGAGCTAATGGACTGGCTTGGGTCGTGTGTTGTGTGGGCGGTCGAAAATGCTGGCTATTCTCTGGCTCGGATTCGGTTCAAGGCAGAGGAGCGTGGATGGTCCGTCATATATTTCTTTGGAAAGTGGCCGATGGTGCGGACCCGACTCGGGTCGTCGAGATCCTCAATGAATTGCCCAGC
>NHEP01000015.1 GCA_002171515.1 bacterium TMED88
GGGGCACGGTAGGATTCGAGGCGGTGACTGGGGGCCTCCCGGTCATGCGCCCACATGGCAGCACAGTGAATCGCCCATCACAGGAGAGAAGAGTTGTCACTTTGCATCGTTTCGACGAAGAAAAACCGGCTCATGAATCGCCGCCCTTGGATGACAGGACTGGTGCTGATCAGCGCCTGGGCAATCCTCGGTGTGCAGACCGCGCAGGCGGCGGATGACGAGGCTTGGATCGAATATCGCCAAACCGTGATGTCAGCCATCGGCGCCGACATGGCGGGGATCGGAGACATTCTCAAGAATGGACTCCCTCTCACGAAAAACATCGAGTTCCACGCCACGGCCATTGCGACGAATGCACGACTGGTCGCCTCGGCGTTCAGCCAGCGGGCCGAAAATGGCCAGACCGATGCCCTGCCCGACATTTGGCAAAAGACCGATGCCTTCGCCGAGGCAACGGATGAGATGAGGGAGGCGGCCGAACAATTGGCGGCGGCCGTGGCCGAAGGCAACGATGCCCAGATTGGACCCCGGGTCAAAACCTTGGGCAAGAGCTGCGGCAGCTGTCACAAGGCCTTCCGGAAACCCAAGAAAGACTCGTACAAGAACAAGTGACGCGGTTGGGGTTCCCAAAGCAAAAACGAGTCGCCGGCGGGTCGATCGGCCCGTCGGCGATTTTTGCCATTCTGCTGGCGTGGCTGATCGCCCCCGCGGCGGGAGCCGAGGGTGACCTGACTGCTGTTCAGCGAGGTCAGCGGGTCTTTGAGTCAGCAGGGGGCTGCACCTGCCACACAAACTACCCGGAAGAAGGCACCGATGCGCCCTGGCTCGCCGGCGGACGAGGCTTATCGACTCCTTTTGGTGTCTATTACAGCAGCAACATCACCCCCGACCCGACCACGGGCCTCGGAGGGTTCAGCCAGGATGACTTTTTGCGAGCCATGCAAGAAGGACTCTCACCGGAAGGGCACAACTACTTCCCGATCTTTCCCTATACGGCTTTCACAAAGATGTCTGACAGCGACCTCGAAGACCTTTACGCGTTTCTGAAAACCGTGCCGGCGATCGAACGGTCGAACCAAGCCCCGGATGCCCCGCCTCCTTTCTCCTGGCGTTGGACGATCACCGCTTGGAAGTGGTTGAACTTCAAGCCGGGCCGTCAAGTTCCAGACCCGACCCAAAGTGCCGCTTGGAATCGCGGAGCATACTTGGTGAACGGCCCCGGTCACTGCGGCGAATGCCATACGCCCCGAACCCTGAGCGGAGGCCTAGATCGTGGGCTCTGGCTGGCTGGCTCTGCAGAAGGACCCGAGGGCGAACTCGCGCCCAACATCACGCCGGACGATGAAACGGGCATCGGGGATTGGTCAACCGCGGACTTGGTCTGGTACCTCGAAACGGGATTCAAGCCCGATGGTGACGACACCCAGGGACTGATGGCGGAATTGATCGAGCACGGCTTTTCGGACTTGTCGCGTTCAGACCGCGGGGCCATCGCACAGTATCTGAAGTCTGTCCCCGCGATCCAGAACCAAGTCCAAGGTGGTTCAGGGCAGTAACACCATGCCCGCGGCCGCAGTCAGGGCGGCAACCGCCACCGCAAGCAGCGCGCTCCATCCATGGGCGGAGAATGAGCTTGAGATGCCCTGTTCCAGGCGCCAACCCCACCACCCCGTCAACGCAAACAGCATCGCCGCGACCAAGCCCAGCCAACCGTGAAGGGTACCCAGAGGCGACCAGCCCCTGAGAAAAAAAGCGGACAACGGGCCGCTGATTGAACCCAAAACCACCAAGGCAACGCCCCAACGGGCGACCGACAGATGGGCCTGCCGCAAGGCCCGGGGCCGCGGCAGGCCTGTCAGCCGACGCTTTCTCAGAGCGAGGCCCCGAGAGAAGGCCAATCCCACCAAGCAGAGCGCGCCGGTCATCACGATCGGGTGCCCATAGGCCATCCACTTGATGAGCGGATCGTGGCCGGCGGGGTCCAGGGGCTACTCGACCCTGCGGATCACGTCCGCAGGCAGCATGCTTCGCAGCGCGTCGACGGCCCGCTGCAGATACTCCGGATCTCGGCTCTCCAAGGTCAGCATCACCCGGAAGTCGGGCTCGCTGATGCGAGGGTACGATCCGAGCATCAGCTCCGGAAACTGTCTGAGGAGCGCGTGGAGATCCTCCGCAATCTCGCTTTCGTAACGGGTGACAAAGAACCGCGTCAGCTGGACCGGGACTCCACTAAACCGTTCACGAATCGAATCGAACTTTTTCCGAAACAGTTCGGGGATCCCCGGGAAGATATAAACGTTCTCGACGCAGATCACTGGAAACCAAAGGTCTCCTGCATCGATCATGGTCGCGCCTTCCGGCAGCAGAGCCATTTTTCGCATGGCCTCGTTCAGGGGCTTATTCTGCCCCTGCTCAATTCGTTTCAAAAGAGATTCGCTGCACACCACTTCTCGACCGAAGGCTTGCGCGATCGAATCAATCGTCACGTCATCATGGGTCGGCCCAATTCCCCCGGATGTAAAGACGTGGTCGTATTGGTCGCTCATCGAGCGGACCTCGCGAGCAATCACATCAATTTCGTCCGGAATTGTCAGGATCCGCTCGAGATCCACACCGAGGCGACGCAACTCACCTGCGAGATACGGCGAGTTCGTATCGACGACTTTCCCGGAGAGAATTTCATTTCCAATGATGAGCAGCCCGGCGGTCGGCATTCGAGGAGCGTATCCAAGGCCGGAGCCCGCGGCTAATCGGTGCCGGCTGCCGGGCCTCGAGGGTTCACCTATGCTTCCGGCATGGATCCCCTCGTCCGTTTTCTCCCCGCCGACCAGACCGTCCAGGTGCCGGCGGGCACGACCTTGCTTGAAGCAGCCCGAAGAGCCGGCCTTCCGTTGGCGTCGTCTTGCTCCGGGGAGGGGGCCTGCGGGCGCTGCGGAATGCGAATCGTGAACCGGGAGATGAACTTGGCCCCCGAGACCGACTCAGAGAGACGCGTCAAGGCACGGAACCGTGTCGAAGACGAGTTGCGACTCGCTTGCCGAACAGGCATCTCGGCCAATATCACGGTCACGACCTCGTACTGGTAGGCCTGCATGGCGGTTGAACGTGTCATCTTGATTGTCGACCACGGCAGTCGACGTCCCGAGGCCAACGAAGCGATCGGCCGGGTGGCGGCGGCTGTGCAGACGCGTCGCCCCGACCTCACGGTGCGCTGGGCCCACATGGAAATTGCGCCGCCCTTCGTCCCCGATGTCATCGCCGATTGCGTCGCGGGCGGGGCCCAGGAAATTATCGTGCAGCCTTTCTTCTTGGCCGACGGTCGCCATCTGACCGAGACCATCCCCGAGTTGGTCGAAGCGGCTCGGCGGCAACACCCCCAAATCACAATCCGGGTCACGCCTCATCTCGGGGAACACGATGGGCTGGTCGGCATCGTGCTCGATCGAGTCGATGCGTTGATGGCCCCCTGATCAAGGTTCGGGGAATCAGTTCGGGTCGGACCGTCCACGCTCGAGCAGAAAGCGGTACAACGCGACATGAACCAGAGCGTGATCAATTTCCCCCGCGGCCAAGAGACCCTGGAGACGATCCATCGGGATCTGCTCAACCACCGTCTCTTCCGTCGGACCGTTCTGGATGTCAGCAACCTGTTCGACTTCGGGGATCACAAAGGTATGACAAACGTTCCCAAATAGAGCGGGATTGGGATTGACTTGGCCAAAGGGTTCGGGCGGGCCCCCGCGATAACCGGTTTCCTCAAGCAGCTCGCGGGCGGCGGCGGTGGCCGGATCTTCGCCCGGATCCACCATCCCGCCCGGTATTTCGAGGGTGAGGTTACGCTTGCCGTGTCGGTACTGGCGGACCATAACGATCTCGCCCGAAGACGTCACCGGGATCACATTGACCCAGTCCGCTGAGTCAATTCGGTAGAAGGTGTGCTCTCGACCCGTTGTGGGGGAAATCGCGGCCGAAGCGCCCACCGTGAAAACCCGGCAGTCGCTGAGTTGTTCAACGGGCCCATGATGCCAAGCCCCCGGTAATTTCATGACAGGTAGATCCTCTCTCAAGTGAGGCGCGTCACTGCAGCCTGAGCGTCACCCCGGCATCCCCCGGCGCGACCGCCACCGGCTGACCGGTCGCCCGATCTCCAGCCGTCCGCGTGCTGGCGTTCCCGTCTCCATCCAGGCGAGCGGTCAATTCAATCGGACCTTCGAAGGTCATCGACGGAATCATCACATCCTTTGGCCCAATCTCGAAGTCAAATGGGAACTCCGCAGACGGGATCCGAACGACAGCCAGAGGTGGACCCCCAGCAGCCCCGGCCGGACGCGCGATGATGAAGAGCACCGCTCCGGGCACATCGGACGCTTCGCCCTCCACAAAAACAGTCCCGCGCACCAGGGCCCCGCTTCGCCCGCTGGCTGCGGGCCGGGCGGGCTCACCCTCGGGTACGACGGGCGCTTCAGGGGCGGGGAAAATCCTGGCCAAATCCGGTGGCTGAGGAGTCTCCCCCGGCTGATAGGGCGCAATGTTGCGGTCACAACCGGCGGCCGTCATTCCGAGGGTCCAGAAGAACAAGATCATGAATCCGAAGCGTCTCAATTCAATTCCTCGAGGGTTCAGGGCCGATCCGTTCAGGACCTGTGGCAGGAGTAAACCGCCCCGCTTGCCCGTGCGCCAACCCGTTGGAAAGGAACTCAGCGAAATACGCAGGTCGGGGCGCCACTGCCCGAGACAAGTGTTAGCCTTCCGAGTTAAGACGGAGCCTAGGGGGTCGCTTCCGCGAGTCGGAAAAGACCTGAAAACACACCCTTTGAACCTGAACTGTCCGGATTGCCAACGAAAACACTCGTCTCGACGGGTGAATTATTTTGGGCGTGTGGATTCGGAAGCGCAGGGCAGGCTCGACCGGCGGTTCCTGCCTGCGAGTTCCGAGGTCGCTCGTCAATCCGCGAAAGAAGGAAGGGGAGCTCGTGTCTGAATCCATCCACCGACCACTGCCGCACATCGGGGGAAACCCTTCGAGTCGAGTCCAGGGCACCAATCCTGGCAGCTTTGCCAACGCACCCGACATCGGGGGGCCCCGGGCGTATTCCTCACCCGACACACCCGGCATGCCGGAGCCTTCGGGACGGACCGCGTGGGACTTCATGCCCGAAGACTGGCGGCGCCTGGACGGACGCTGGCATGCCCCTGAGGGCTTTGAGCCTGTGACGCAGCTCGAGTTCGCCCGACTGGGGATCACAACCCCCGAAATGCAACGGGTCGCGGAACGTGAGCCCCATCTGAGCGCGGAGCAAATCCGGGACGAGGTGGCCGCCGGGCGCTTGGTGATTCCTGCAAACCGGATGCATCTCGGAATGAAGCTCGACCCCATGGCGATCGGACGCGCAACGCGCACCAAAATCAACGCCAACATGGGGGCCTCTCCGGTTTCAAGCGGTACCGGAGAAGAGGTCGACAAGCTGGACTGGGCGCTTCGATGGGGCGCCGACACCGTCATGGATCTCTCCACAGGGGGAGATTTGGATGCCACCCGAAAGGCGATCATCGAGGCCTCGACGGCGCCGATTGGGACCGTGCCCATCTACTCCATGATCCTCGACAAGAAAATCGAAGATCTTGACCGGGAGACTGTCCTGACGGTGCTCGAGCACCAAGCCCAGCAGGGCGTCGACTATTTCACGATTCACGCCGGTGTGCGCCGCGCACATCTCGAAGGCGTTGCTCAGCGACTGATCGGAATTGTGAGCCGAGGCGGGTCCCTGCTGGCCAAATGGATGCTCCACCACGGCCGCGAGAATCTAATGGCCGAAATCTGGGACGACATCTGCGAGGTGATGCGTCGGTATGACGTGACTTTCTCAATTGGTGATGGGCTTCGACCCGGGGGGCTTGCGGACGCGACCGACGCGGCGCAACTCGGAGAACTCTCTGCGCTGGGGGAGCTGACCGAGCAGGCCTGGCGCCATGGCGTCCAAGTGATGATCGAGGGCCCGGGCCATGTTCCCTTCGACCAGATCGAATACAACATGAAGCTGCAACGCCAAGTCTGCCACGGCGCGCCCTTCTACGTGCTGGGTCCCTTGGTGACCGACGTCTTCCCGGGGTACGACCACATTACCAGTGCAATTGGCGCCACCTCAGCGGCGTACCATGGCGCCAGCATGCTGTGTTACGTCACCCCGAAGGAGCACCTCGGGCTTCCCAAACGCGAGGACGTCAAACAAGGCTGCGTCGCGTACCGGATCGCCGCCCATTCTGCGGATATCGCTCTCGGGATTCCAGGCACACGGGACTGGGATGACGAGCTGACCAAGGCTCGGGCCGCGCTCAATTGGGAAAAGCATTTCAACCTCGCCTTCGATACCGACACGGCCCGCGCACTCCATGACGAAGACATGGATGTCGACACGGATTTCTGCGCGATGTGCGGCCATGACTGGTGCGCAGTGCGAATCAGCAAGGAGATCACCTCTTTCGTTTCCGGCAAGGATGCCGAGTACGCCTGGGACAAGCCGCGCATCTCGGAGGCGCTTTCTGAGGATCAAAAGCGAATCCTCCAGACCCGAGGAGTGCTGGATCCCGAGGAACTACACCGCCTGGCAAGTAAGACCCGTTCCGCGATGGCCAACGAGGGGGGACGGGCGGCCTGCCATAGCGAGATCCGAGACGGCGAAGATGCACAAGCAATCCAGAAGGAGAAAACCCTGGGGGATACCCCCGACGAGGTCATCGCGGACCCGCTTCAGGCTCCGCTTCCGTAGGGGATGCCCTCTGCTCGCTCCGCAGAGAACCCCGCCAAACTCCTGAAAATGCGTCGAAATCGCGTAGCCGCTGGCCTGCGACTGGTGTATGATTCGCCGCGCTCGCAATAGTTTAAGCTAATTCAAGCACTTACGAATTTGGCCCCATTGCTGCAAGTGCGCGGCGGGCTCCTCAGGGGGCTGGCTAGGCGGTTCGCAGTCGGGGTGTTTTGTTGTCCGACAATGACAGCCGTTAGGGCACTCGGGATCCCCGAAGGATCACTGAAGCCCGCGGAGAAAGATCAGAACTCTTAGAAACTTTGCACCGTCTCACGCGTCAGAGGGCCCGCACGGTCCTTTTGAATGATGAGGCGCAGCACTTCGACAAGGATCGCCGCGATTCGTTTCTCCAAAGTGGCCCAGCCAAGGCGGGCCCCGAGCGGGCCCCAGCAAGCTTCGGAAAACGAACGCGAAGGAGGCGACAGATCATGGACGTGAAGATCAAGATGAGCGTGGAGTTTTCTGTCTCAGAACAGGGCCTCGAGGAGGCTCTTGCAGAATTCGACGAGTTGACCGTCGAAGGTCTGATCGCTGAAGTGCTCGACAAGTCGATCGCCTGCGATGAAATCGTATGCAAGGTGGTCGAGGGTCCGAACAACCTCGAAGAGTACGACGAGCAGAAGGACCGCATGGCGGTGTAGGAAAGCCCCGGATTTTCTTTTCTGGTGTTTTCTAAAACAGGCTGAGCTGGCGGGGCGCTGCTCCGCGATCCTTGGATGCGGAGACCCGACCTTGCTCTCCGACATGAGCCTCAATCCGTCGCGGAGCCCTCGGTCTGTAGATCCCCTCCGCTCGAGCCCACTCCAACAGCTCCTGGTAGAAGGCTCGGAACTGCGGTCCGTGGTTGAAATGCCTCAAGTGGGCGAGCTCGTGACAGAGGGTGTTGACGAGGCTCGAATACTTCAGGGGACGCCCGCTCGCGACGTGGCGGAGTCGAATTTTGATCGTTCCGTCGGCGTAGCAAATGCCATAACGGCGCTTGACATTAGCCCGCTCGGCTTCCAGAGCTGCGTAGCGCAATCCAAAGCGTTCGCAGATGCGGTTTGCATCCTCTCGCAGTCGACCGATCAATTCGCGGGCGATTTTTCGATCCATTTCCCAACGGATTTTGTTCGCCCGGGCCGGCCAAGTCAAGTCGGGACCCCTGAATGGGAGGCCCGGTACACTTCTTCAGACTCTCGAAAGCAAGGACGAGCCATGCGCGAACAAACGCCCGAAACCATTCCGATCTTTCCGCTCGGGAACGTCGTTCTATTTCCAGGGACTCATGTCCCGCTTCACATCTTCGAGCCGCGGTATCGGGAGATGACCCAAGCAGCCATTCAATCTGATCGAAAAATTGGAATGATCGCGGTCAGGCCAGAGCAACGATCTCAGATGTCCGAAGACCCCGAACTCTTTCCCATTGGCTGCGCGGGCATGATCTCCCAAGCGGAAGAGCAGCCCGATGGAACTTGGAATCTCCTTCTCACCGCAACCCAGCGCTTTAGAGTCGTTGCGGAGCCCCCTCGGCCCGCAGACCGTGGCTATCGAACCGCACAAGTCCAGTACCTCGAAGAAAAAGAGACCGATCAACCCCTCGCGGAACTCCGCTCGGACATTTGCGCGCGGCTCGAAGAAATCTTGCGCCGGATGACCCCAGCGGGCGAAGTTCAGCCCACTCTTGAAAAGCTAAGCGAGTTGGACGATCCAACCCTTGTTTGTTCGCTCGCACAGGGCTTGGACTTTGGCGTTTTGGAGAAGCAACGACTCCTTGAAGCCGGCGGACTCAAAACTCGAGCGACAATACTGAGCGATTTGTTGCAGTTTCGAATCGCCGAAATCGAAACCCTCAGTAGTCCAGGGATCGACCAAATCCAATAAAACGCACAGAATCGAATTTTCTCGAAAATTCCCGAAATTCTTCGTTTCGTTGAGATTTTAAAACCGCAAAAATCGCTCCCCTAGAGCGATAAACGCTTTTATGTGTTCGCCCAATTCGCTTCAAGGCTGAACGAAACTTCAGCGGATTGCCACACAATTCTCGTTTACAAAATGCGTTTTGGAACAGAGTCAAACTTCGCTCGCTCGACCACAGCTTCTCGATGTGGGCAACGACGCGATCGAGAATTTCGACTTTGCGAAAGTGACGGGGCCTGTGGTTTACTCGGCCTCGTTCAGAACGAAAGACACTCTTGCAACGCGAGAATATTCTGAACCACTGAACACGCCCCCAAAACAACCGCATCCTTTCCCCGTTTATCCCCGCACGGAGCCAATGACCTTCACCCCCAAGGTCTGGAACGGTGTTCTTCACCGTCTTCAAGATGAATTGCCGCCCTTTTCCTTTGAGGCGTGGATCGAACCGTTGGATGCGCGGTTGGACGGCGGCACCCTATCCATCATTTGCCCCTCGTCTTTTCATCGGGAGAGGATCCGCCAACAGTACCTGGACATTTTAAAGGCCTGTTTGGAAAAAGAAGCCTCTTCGATCCAAGAGTTAGACGGCGCCGAGGCGCTTGAAATTCAGCTGGGGGTGAGGGCGCGTCGAGCCGAGTCCGTGTTGCGGTCCGATCTGGATCAAGAGACGGCTGACGAGGACCGCTCCGGTTCAATCACGGCTCGACGCGCCACCTTGACTCTCACCCCCCAGGGCCCGAGTCAGCCCGGCGCGCCTCCCGCACCATCGCTGCAGGCGCAAGAAAGGTGTTTGCCCGCGAAACCGGGCTCGGCCATCGCCGCGGCTCGGCCCGACCGGGTTTCCCCGAAACAGGCATTACTTGAAACCGGGCCCGCCTACACGTTCGAAAACTTTGTGGTCGGCCCCTGCAATGCTCTCGCTCGAGAAGCCGCCTTCGCGATGGCGCATCAGCAGCAGCAGAACCTCGCGCAACTGTACCTGTGTGCCGATTCAGGCATGGGGAAAACCCACCTGGCCCGGGCCGTGGCAGCAGAGGCTTCTCGAATTGGGTCCCGGGCAGTTCAATACGTGTCCGCCGAGGGATTTACCAACCAATTTTTGTCCTCTCTTCGCTCCAACAGGACCGGCGACTTCAAGAAGCGATACCGGGGCCGCAACCAACTCCTCGTGGTGGAGGACGTTCAGTTCCTCGAACGCAAGGACGCCACACAGCTAGAGTTTTTTCACACACTGACGCATGTGCTCGACACCGGTGGGCAGGTCGTGATCACCGGGGACCGAATGCCAGCCCAGATGGCCCAGCTCGCGCCCCGGCTGCGGTCACAACTCATGGGCGGCTTTGTCGCTGAGTTGGAGGCGCCGGATGCCCAAGTTCGCCGTTCCCTTTTTCGAGCCAAAGCAGCCCACGGGGGATGGCGACTCCCGCCGGACTGCCTTGATCGACTCGTTGAGGACACCCGAGGGAGCGTTCGCGACCTCGAAGGGATCCTCATTCAACTCGTCACCACCGCTGCACTGCTGAAGAAGCCGATTGATTTAGAGCTGACCGAAACGGCAATCGCTCAAAAAAGTGCCGCGCGGCCCTTTTCGACCCAGGGCATCAAGTTGGCCGAGATCATCGAGCTGGTTTCCGCGTTCTTCAAAACCAGTCCCGATCGGCTCAGGGGGCGATCCCGAGCCCATCAGGTTTTGATTCCGCGGCAGGTCACTATGTATCTCGCGCACCGTTACACCGATGCCTCGACGGCTGAAATTGCTCGAAGCCTGGGCCGAGATCACCCCGCCGTCCGCAACGCGATTCAGAAGATCGAACGTGGAATTCTCGAAAAGCCCAAGCTCCGCTATCAGATTGAGGCCTTAGTCGAACGGATCGAACAGCCTCCCGTCAAAACCCGCTAGGCCGCGCTTTCAGACTAGAGGGCCACCGACAGCGGAGAGCCTTCGGGAGAGCCCTGATCCAGAGAAGCGTCTTGCCCTGAAGCCGCAGGGGCAGGGTCGAGGGCAGGGTCATCGAACCGCCGCAGCGGTCGATAGAGCGTGGAACGCTCAACCGGCGTGCGACCCATTTCTCGAATCAACCGCCGAAAATCTTCAGGCGACGTGTTTTCGCCGAACTGGGAGCCCGATTCTCGGCTAATCGACTCCTCCATCAAGGTGCCCCCGAAGTCATTGGCTCCAGCACTCAGCGCAATCTGGCCCAACTTATGTCCCATTTTGACCCAGCTGACTTGGATGTTCTGAATGTGGGATCGCATGAAAAGGCGCGAGACCGCAATCAAACGAAGGTCTTCAAAAGCCGTCGAACCGGGGCGGGAACCCAGCACGTTGTAGAGATCATTCATTTCATGGATGTACCCGAGCGGAACGAATTCCGTGAATCCACCCGTCTCCTTCTGAATTTCACGAATCAAACCCAGATGGGCCGCCACATGCCGAGGCTGCTCGATGTGCCCGTACATCAGCGTAGAGGTGGTCGGTAAACCGAGGCGATGGGCCGCTCGGATGATCTCAACCCAGCGTTGAGTCTTGATCTTCCGAGGAGAGAGAATGTTTCGGATTTCATCATCGAGAATTTCAGCTGCTGTGCCCGGCAGACTTCCCACGCCGGCATCCATCAACCATTGCAGATAATCACTGAGCTCCATCCCACTCTTTCGATGACCCCAGTCGATCTCCTCGGGCGAGAAAGCGTGGAGGTGGAGATCGGGAAACCGCTCCTTGATGGCGAGGACAACTCGGCGGTAGTCCTCGTGGTTCTTCTGGGGGTGAATCCCACCCTGCATGCAGATCTCTGTGGCGCCTCGATCGATGGCTTCGGCGCACTTGTCCAAAACCGTCGTCATATCGTGGTCGTAGGCGTCGGACTGATGCTTATGCCGTGCAAAACCGCAAAATGAACAACCGACGTAACAAATGTTCGTAAAATTGACGTTTCGACAGACGACATACGTCACATCGTCGCCCACGTCCTCCCGGCGTACCGTATCAGCGGCCCACATCAGGGCATGCAGATCGCCCCCCTCCGCGGCCAACAGGCGCTCTGCATTGGCCTCCGATAGCTCTTGGCCTTCGAGGCAGGCTTCTAGGGTCCGAGCCACCTCGGAATCAACGGTTTTCATCATGGCTTGAAACATCATGCAGCCTCCTCTTTGGACTGGTCGGAAGGACGCCGCGCATAGCCCTCGTCGGTAGCAAAACGCGGCATGGCATCAATTATTCGTGGATCAAAAAAGTCGGTCCGGTTCAAAACCCAGTCGGGGTACACCGGGCCTCGGTCGCGCAGTTTCTGTCCGCTGCGCTCGGTCAACTCCTGCAATTTTTGGATCGCGGGCCAGGGGGCCTCGGGATTAATGAAATCGACCGTAATCGGCGAAACACCCCCCCAATCATTCAAGCCCGATTGGGCGAGGCGCTCGAGCATCTCCGGGGCCAAATTCGGCGGAGCCTGAACGTTCATTTCGGAGCCCATCATCAGACGCGTCACAGCAACCCAACCGATGACCTCATCGTCTCGGATCGGCGCCACCGCCCGCATGGGGGTGTCTGGCTTCGGGTGGAAGGGCTGAACGATGACTTCCTGAATATGACCGTAGCGATCGGCCAGATCGCGAATGGCTTCGAGCGTCTCGACTCGCTCTTCGTTGTTCTCGCCGATCCCGAGCAGAAGGCCCGTCGTGAAGGGGATTTTCAACTCCCCCGCCTCTTCGTGCATGCGAAGGCGCACCGCCGGGTCTTTATCTGGAGCATGAAAATGCGGCATTCCTCGGCCTCGGAGGCGCTGGCTTGTCGTCTCCATCATCAGACCCATCGAAGCGTTCCACGGACGCAGGGCGGTCATTTCTTCCGCGGACAAGATGCCTGCATTGGTGTGGGGCAGCATGCCGCCTTCAAAGGCCACCTTGCAGGCCTCGAGAACCAGCTCCGAGGTATCGCGAAAGCCGCGCTCGCTGAGCCATTCGCGGTAGCTTCGGTAAGCGATTTCGGGCTTATCTCCCAAGCACAAAAGGGCCTCGGTGCAGCGCGTGGCCACACCGCCGCGCACCACATCCGCCACCTCTTCAAGCGAGTAGGTGTGGGCTTCAGGCGAATCCGCCGGTTTGGCGTAACTGCAGTACGTGCAGCGATTGCGGCAGAGGTTCGTCAGCGGGATAAAGACATTCCGCGAGACGGTCACAACGTCGCCCTTGGCGGACCGCTTGCTTTCAAACGCCGCTTGAGTGAGAACCGACAAGATCGAGGGGTCTCGAAAGCCGCTGGAGAGCCGGAGCGCTTCCCGCCCAGCCAAGCGACCCGAGTCCAACGCGTCGTTCACGATGCGGGAGGCTTCAGTCGCGGAGAGCGTTTCGCTGGTGTGGAAGAGAGTCACAGGCAGGCATAGCTTTCAAGCTGCGGGCGAAGCGGGAATATACCCCTGGCAACGCCGGCAACCACTCCGGCCCGCAGAGACACGCAACACCCTCGGGGGCCAGCGGATCCCCGGCGGGGGGTCAAAGATCCGCAGCAGGTGGCCGCCGCAGTGCGAGGGCGTTGAGGATCTCTTGATGCTCGGCGCGGGTCATCCGGTACCGGGACAGGAAGAACAGAGTCAGGAAGTAAAAGAAGAGCAAGCCCGGTCCGACAGCGAACCCCAGCGCGACAAGCTTACCCTGAGCAATGGCCCCCACTTCGGCACCGGTCGGGAAGGCAATCCAGTCCAAGGCCACGCCCGCTGCAAGAGTCCCGACCCCCGAAGCAGCCTTGAGGGAAAAGGCGATCGCCGAGGAGAACATTCCCTCTCTTCGATGCCCGGTCGACAGCTCACTCTGATCCACGGTGTCGGCCACCATCGACGAAGCGATGATGCTGATCGCCACGACGGGCGCGATCACCAAACCGGTATGGACCATGATGATCCAAAACAGCAGCGGGTCTCCATTCGCGGGCATCCAGCCCGCGAGCCGCAAAAAGATCGGAAGCGGACCCACGAAGACCGCAAAGGTCGTAAGACCCAGGGCCGCTTCTCGTTTGTCGAATTTCTCGGTCAGCTTCCGAGTCCCCCCAAAAGCCACAACAATCGAAAGGATCGGGGTGAGAAGGAGGAGACTGAGTTGGTTCGTCGTAAATTCCCAAAAATACGTATTGACATATAGCCCGACCACATCGTTGAACCCGCCCGCGATCGAAGCGGACATCAACGCCAGCACGACCATCAAATAAGATCGGTTGCTGAAAGTCTCTTTTAATTCACCGAGCAAACGTCCTACAGAGAAAGGCTCGGTCGAACCGGATGTCTTCCGCATCTGGGCGATCAACCGATGTGTTCCCAGTGCGCAAATTATGATCGCCCCAAAGATCACGACGGCCCCCAGTGTGGCATAACTCGAATAGGCTTCTGGGTTGAGCCGGCCATCTGGATATGCCGGGGTGGGAACTAGAAAGTATCGATAGGCAACGAAAGTCATTCCGATTCCTCCCAGCCAACCCAGGAGGTAGCGCCAACTCACGAGAGAGGTGCGCTCGTCATAGTTCGAGGTCATCTCGGGCAACATCGCCGAGCTCGGAATCGAGTAAAAAGTCATCGACGCCCGAACTCCAACGGCAAAGCAGCACAGCCAAGCAAAAAGTCCGGTTTCGGAAAGCTCAGGTGGAGAAAAGAGTAGGACGAAGCACACCGCCATCGGAAGCGCAGAAGCGTACATGAAGGGGTGACGACGACCCCATCGTGAACGAAAACTGTCCGAGATGGAGCCGACCAGAGGGTCGGTGACCGCATCAACACACAGTGCAATGAAGATCGCCAAGCCAGCTAAAGAACCCGAGAGGCCCAGAACGTTGTTGTAAAAGAACAACAGAAAGACATTAAACGTAAAGTTCTTGATGCCCTCCGAGATCGAACCAATGCCATAGAAAATGCGAATTGCAATCGGCAAACGCTCGGGATTAGATTCGGAAGAGTGGGTCGGGGCCGTCACGCGGTGGCGATTTAATCCCAGAAATTCACGAGCCGCGGACCCTAGCATAGAGACGACGGGCATTCGCCGAACCAACTCGAAGAACCCGACTTAGCGCATCGATCTCCATCGACGGCGCAGAGAGCGCCCCCAGCCTGAGCGACTTGGATAGACAGGCGCCGCCTCGACCTCTGGGCGATCGGGACGCGTCTTCCACCGACGTTGTGACCAGACCCATTGATCCGGATGGCTGCGGATGGCCTCTTCGATGGCTGAAGTCATCCTCCCCACATTTCGCTTGAGGGCCGATTCGAAGCGCTCCATTCCATCTTCCGGCGCAACTGATTCAATCGCCAGCGGCTCACCGATGCAAACCCGATGGCGACCACTCCAACCTTCCCGATGGCCAAAAACGGGATAGACGGGAACGCCGCGCCGCATGGCCACCACCGCGGGCGCCGAACGAGTGCATGCCAAACGTGAAAAGAAGGGTGCAAAGACCCCTTCCTCACTTCTCGCATTTTGATCCATCAAAAGAATGCAGTAGCGACCGCGGCGCAGTGCGCCCAGAAGTCCCGTCACGGCTCTCGGTCCCATTCTAACCTCTTCGAGATCGCCTCCCCCGGAGTGTCTCACCCGCGTCATCATTTCAGTGATTCTCGCGTTCCTAAAGCCACGATGAATCACGGTCAACGGATAACGCCGAGCAATCGCTGCGGCGTATAGATCCCAAGTCCCAAAATGCGCGGTCACAATCAGCGCCCCGTTCTCTGACGGGCCACCCCCTGGGCGGGCGAGATTCTCTTCGCCCTCCAGGCAAACACCGTCCAGTACATGCTCTCGATGGGGACCCTGCAGAAGCGCCAACTCCGCGACACCCATTCCTAGATTCTGAAAAGACTCTTCCAGAACACTCTGCCGAAACGCGACGGACTTTTCCGGAAACGCCAACTGTAAGTTGATGCGTGACAGGTCCGTCACCGCGCCCCCTATAAAGGAAGCACGACGACCCCACCTTGCCCCCAAGGCGCGAGCTCGATCGGGTTCGAGTCGACCGACGCCCTTACGAATCGCATCGATCGGCCAAAAACCCAATTCGCCGGATGCTCGGGAGCGGGAATGACTAGGCGAGATCGGCGAACTCATACGGACCGATAGCGGCGTAGCCGAACGCCCGTATGTTCGACCGAGCCGGCCAACGGCGCAAACTTACGAGCGGTGATTTGAATTTCATCCACTGGAAACGCATCAAAGATAGCCTCGATGATTTCTTCACATAGGCTCTCAACTAAGCGGTAGTCGCGCTGGTTCGCGACTTCTTCGACGACCTGATAGACCGCGCCGTAATCGACGGTATCCGAGAGTCGATCTGTGATGCCTGCTCTCTCCAAGTCGAGTCCCAGTTCTAGATCGACCAGGACGGGTCGGCGCATTTTGCGCTCGGTCGCGGTCACGCCGAGCGCGCATGGAATCCGAATCCCCTGGATCAGAATCTCATCCTGGGCTTCAGCAGGGCGGGCGCCCAGCCGCCTCGCTTTGGTCATATGACTTCCCGCCTTGTGAAGATCCGGGCTTTTCTCACTGATCCAACGCCTTTTTGAGCGATGCGATCAGACGACTCCGCAGATCTTCCGGAGCCACAATGTCCGAGAGTGAGCCCACCTCCTGGGCACGCTCGACGCTGTGGACCCGATCGAACTCCGTCGCGACTTCCCGTTGCTTCTCCATGCGGACTTCATGCAGCAAGGCGTCGAATTCCGCTCGACCCATCACTCCCTCCTGCTCAACAATCCGGGGATCGCGGACCGCCTGAGCCCGGACCTCTCGCGCGAAAACGACGGACGCTGCGGGCCCGCCTCCAATCACCGAGGCAAATGAACCCGAAAGCGCGGTGGCCTCAAGATCCGGATTCAATTCCTGCGAAAAGACCACGTATGCCCCGCCGTGGTAACGGGAAACAACGCTGAACAAAATGGGGCCCGAGAAGTTGACGACCGCTCTCGCAATTTCGGCGCCATATTCCAATTGGAGCCGCCTCAAAGATTCTGGAGATCCATCGAAGCCGGACAAATTGGCGAGAACGATGACCGGCCGAATTCCACTCGCCGCGTTGATTGCCCTCGCCACCTTCTTGGAGGAATTGGGAAAGAGAGTCCCCCCATTCCAAGCTTCCGGACCGTCATAGGGTCGGTAGCCCTCACGGGGCAGAGTATGGCTTTCGATTCCGATCAACTCGACGGGTATGCCCCCAACATGGGCATCCCATACGATGGCGGTTTCCCCACCCACCAGCGCCTTCCAACGCTCCAATCGACCCCCGTCTTGGTCAATCACAGCAGACATGACATTGCGCATCGCAAAGGGCCGCTTCCGACCCGGGTTGGTTTGGTCGTCAAAGATTTCGCCAACCGTCGCGAAGCCAAATTCATCGTTCGGAGTTTCAAAATCGCAGATCGATCGAGAAGCCTCGTCCTGTGACTCCATGCGACGAGGGCCCGTCTCGCCAGGCACCACATAGCTGTAGCGATAATGGTCGTAGAGGATCCGGTAGGCATCAGCAACGGTTCCCGCGTAGTGCTGGGCCTGACCATTCGGACCCATAATTCGCTCGTAACCGCCAATCGCAAGTTCGTCCTCGGCAGAAACAGAACCAGCCGCCTCAAGCGCACGACGCCCAGTCAAAACCATTGAGGCTTCTTGTGTCATGATCAGCGTACCGCGGGTGTGCATCAGCATTGTAGCCAGCGCATCGAAGTAGGCCTGGGCGCCAATATTCACCCCTGCAACGATCAAGTTCACTTCGCCGCCCGCTTGGGTAAAGGTGACGATCCGCCGAACGACCCGAGCAGTCGAGTCAAGATTCTCAGTCCCACTATCCATCGCGATCCGAGCGCCACTGGAGACCGCAACCCACTCCAAGGGGACTTGCAATCTTTCTGCGAGATCGAAGGCAGCCACTAGGCGATCGCATTCGGGCGCAGACAGTGCCCCCATTCCGCGAGTCGGGTCTGAAAGAACCAGGACGCGGCGGAGGCCCTCCGGCACCTTTGTGGTGGGGTTCGAAATGACACCGAGGACCACGCCCGAATGATTCTCCCCATATGGACGCCCCGCCACGCTGATGGCAGCAGGCGAGTTCCCTTCTTGGTCGAGATCGTACTCCTCAAAAGTCCCATCCGGCAGCGGATTCACGCCACGCTCGTCTGTTCGATCGATGAGGTCGCGGTCTCCCGTTGTCAGCATCTTGATGACTTCATACGGATAGGGCTGATTGTTGCGCCGGGAAGTCATCACTCGTCGCTCATAGTCTCCAGCGGGTACAAGCGCATCGCGATGAGGATCTCGGATTGCGATTTCCATTTGCCCGCCCAAGTCAACAATTTCGATTTCGCGGGTCTGGGGCGGTGACGAGGGATTCTTGGGGTCGAGTAGATTCAAGCGCGCAATCACTTTGTCGAGACCCAGGTGGCGGGTCGCGGGAGCCAGCCGACGGGACACTTCTTCGATCGATTCTTGATCGAGATAGACGGCGGGTGCCACAAAGATCGCGATCCGATTCCACTGCAGACGGCGGCGCGCATCCCGTACCTGGAGAATTCGACGCAGACTTCGGGTGGCCCGATAGAAAACGCGCTCGAAGCCTGGAAGGTGATTTGAGAGTTCTGGCCCTGCTTCCGAAGCCCGGTCGCGAGCATCAGCCAGAACAAAAATCCGTTCGTCCGCCGGCATGTCGATGGCCTGGCCGTGAAAAGAGTAGACCCCCTCCTCGGCCGGGATACGCTCCAACTCGAAATTCGCGTAGCGGGCCAAATCGATTCGCTCCGCGGTTTCTGGATGCAGGTCGTAGTGATTACGCAGAACGACGCCCCCTGAGACTCGCTCCCAAGTCTTGAAGACATGATCGATTCCGCCGGATTTTCCGAGTAGGCCCAGGGTAAAGCGACCCGCTGGTAATTCACGTCCGAGCAGCGGCTCTAGCTCCGCCCTCAAAGCCTCAAAGTCCAGCTCTTCACTCGGGGGCAGAACGGCCTCCACCGCGCAAAGGGGCGTCGCCGCTTCCTGTTCGGCAATCCGCTGAGCGGCAGACAAAAGGCTCTTTGTCTTCGCCATCAGGTTGTGCGCTCGCGCAGAAGCCACGAGGACAAAACCCCGCTCCGGATATTCAACACAATGGACGCGTTGTTCATCCACCAGAATCGTGCGATACCGAATCGGGATCCGAGGGGAGTAACGCCTCTGGGTGTGAGCCGCCAAGGCAATCTCGCAGCGAGCAGCGTCGTCTGAGCTGATCCACTGGCCCACACGATCAAATACGCTTCGCGGGGCCGCCGCCACCTCGAGCAAGATGTGGGCAGCGGGAACAGTTGGCTCTTGCTCCACTGAGGCAATCCAGCGCTGAACCTCGCCCGAGACCCGAGCCGCCCTCCGCTCGATGCCCGGTTTGAGGAAAGCCAAGTAAGTAACTTCCAAGGCCGCATCGGCGATGGTATCGCTGACCTGCGGACGCAAGCGCGCAATGCGCGCCAACGCGTCAGACAGAGCTCGGTCTTCCGAAAGGTCCACGCCGACCTTCGCCAACTCCTGCAAACGGCGCAGGAGGGCGAGGACGAGCCTGTAACGAAGCTCAGTCTCTCTCTGCGCCGAAAACATTCGCAAGATCGCCCGGAGCAGGCCGTCGCTCGGCTGAAGATCGGGAACCCCGTAACGAGCCAAGGCCCGACGGACGATATCGAGATAGGCGGGTTCGATTCCGCTTCCCTCGGCTCGAACGCGCCGTATGTACATTCGAAAGCGTGCGTCGTTGGACGGCCCGCTTTCACCCGAGACCGACGCACGAGGCGAACGAATGAAGACCTCCTCGAGGTCGATAAAGGTCCCGATCTCAGCGCGGATCTCGGCCAGCTGCTTGAGGAAGTCCTCGGGCAACGTGTCCGGAACCGACGCTTCGAGAAAATCGACGAGCCTCGCGCCCCGGGCGGGATTCGCGTCGTATCCCAAAATCACTCTTTGGACTTCTCCGCGAACACTCTCAAGCGCCGCGCTCCGCGCTTCCGGAGCGGCCGCGGATACCCGAGACAAATTGGGGATGTCTTCAAGGACACCCCCTGCGTCACCAAAAAGCAGTTCGAGTGGGTCGGCCTGCTCGGGAAGCGAGAGCCGGCGGGAACCCTGGGAGTCGCCGCCATCCGCCACTTCTGGATCGATGACCAGCAGAGGCTCTCCAGCCGCAACCTGTTGCCCGCTATGCACACTGACTTCTCGCACAACACCTGAAATCGGAGCCTGGAATCCGATCTCCATTTTCATTGCCTCAAGGAGGCCCAGAGATTGGCCCGCTTCAACTTTCTCGCCTACCGAAACATGAACCGCGACCACCATGGCGGGTGTCCCGGATCGGACTTGGCCCGCTGTCTGGAGCCCGTAGGTATACGGAGCGCCGTCGACCTCTAATCGAAGGCCGAGCTCTGAAGCGTCGTACTCGATACGACGGACCCGATCGTCCAAAATCAGCCGAGCCTGGTGGTGACCTTCCTCCCGCATTTCGGCGGCCACAACCGATCCTTCGAGGTGCACGCGATAGCGCCAAGATCCGACGGCATACACGGTCAGCTCATAGCTTTCCCGGTCGTGGGTCAAGTCGATTTTTTGCCCTTCAGCGGGGGGCAGTGACTCTCGAGAGTGAGCGGAGGGATCCGCATAAAAGGCATCCCGCGCCGCGGCACGCGCTTTCTGGTAGGCAATGATCGCCGCCGCCACAAAGGCGTCCTGAGCCTGTGGTAAATCGCGTGATCGGCTCTCTTCGCGGTCCGCGTTCCACCGATCCAGCCAAGTCGTATCCACGGGGCCAGCCCGGTAATCCGGAGAGCGCAGCAATTCAATCAGATAACCCTTGTTGCTCGCGCCCCCCTCCACGACCAATTCGAAGTCTCGAAGCGCGCACTCTAAGCGAGCGCGCGCCTCATCTCGATCATCTCCAATGGCAATCACTTTGGCGATTAATGAATCAAAGTCGGAAGAGACATCGGTCCCCGAAGTCACCCCCGAATCAATTCGAACCCGCGGACCCAAAGCAGGATCGAAGCGCGCAATAAAGCCTGGGGACGGAAGAAAACCTTGGTCGGGATCTTCGGCACAGACCCGGGCTTCGATGGCGACGCCTCGCTCTTCGAGATTCAAATCGGCCAAGGACTCGCCCCGGGCAATCCGAATTTGAGTCTGGACCAGGTCCAAACCCGTGATTTCCTCAGTGATTCCATGTTCGACCTGAAGTCTCGGATTGACCTCAAGGAAGAAAAATTCTGTTCCGCCCAGCAAGAATTCGACCGTGCCGACACCGACGTACCCCACCTGGGTCGCCATTTCGACTGCGGATTGCTCCAGCGCCGATCGAGTCGCTCGGTCGAGCCCGGGAGGCGGCGCCTCTTCAATCACTTTTTGATGACGGCGCTGAACCGAGCAGTCTCGACTCCCTACGGCAATCACGTGGCCATGCTGGTCGGCGGCAATCTGGACTTCGATGTGTCGCCCCCCAATGACCATCTGCTCCATAAAAAGATCGCCGTTGCCAAAAGCGGCCTTCGCCTCAGCGGACGCCGAACGAAAGGCTTCGTCGAGCTCAGCCTGCTCTCGAACGATTCGAATTCCTCGGCCTCCGCCCCCTGCGGTGGCTTTCACCACCAAGGGAAACCCGATTCGAGGCGCCTGCTCGTGGGCCTCCTCCAAGGTGTCCACGGCCCCACCGCTCCACGGGGTGACGGGCACACCTGCCTCCTCGGCCAATCGCTTGGAAGTAATCTTGTCGCCGAGCTTCCTCATCGCCTCAGCGGAGGGACCGAGGAAACGAATTCCTTCGGCCGTCAAGCGATCTACGAATGACGGGTCCTCGGCCACGAAGCCCCAACCGGGCCAAACCGCATCCGCCGAAACTTCGCGTAATGCAGCAAGGAGCCGATCATGGTCGAGGTAAGCGGCCACTGCTCCGCCCTCACTCGGCAATTCAACGGCGCGATCCGCATGCCGAACAAAGGGGGCATCTCTGTCGGGCCGGGTATAAAGAGCGACGACCTCCATGTCGCTGCCTTCGACCGATCTCAGTGACTTAACGGCTCGAATACACCGCAAAGCCGGCTCTCCACGATTGACGATGGCGAGTTTTTGGATCGGGCGAGATTGAGTCAAGATGCAAGCCTCTCGGTAGATAAGGAGCAGGGGAGCCGGCATGCAAACGCGATGACACGGCCATGATGGGAAAGCGATAGGTCGGCGCCAAAAAGAGAACCCTGTTGACGAAGTTCGGGAATTCTCTCGCGCTGAGTAATGGAAAGCGTAGACGGTTCCACGCCCATTCGTTTCCCGATCCGCTCACAAGCAAGTCGCCGGACCGCTTGGCTCAGGCCCGCAGGCGCTAAGGATGACTGCGAACTCGGATCGATCCATTCGTGACCGAACACGAGATTCTCTTCGCTTTCTCGGAGCGGGGTGGACCGCGCGTGAACCGCGCTTTGCCCCACCCATTCAATCGCGAGGGCACGGCGGGAACCGCCAAAGCTCACAGAACCCTGACGCACTTCGGGCTCGTTGACCCCAAGCCTCCAGCTCTCCGGTTCAGCCAACAGGTCAACTTCAAACCGAACGGGTGAGAAAATCGTCGCGGGTGACTGCTTCTTGAAAAGTTTGTAGGCAGCCTCCTTGGCGGCCCAATGGCACCAGCGCTCACGCGAGGGGTTCATCGCCTGGCGAATCGCCTCTTGCTCAGCGGAGCGAAAAACCCGGGCGTCGAAACGGGCTCGAGCCGCCGGGGGCTCGACTTCAAAGTCCGTCAGATCGACTACGTCGTTACCCACCATCGCGAGCCTCCGCGTTGTTCGAACTCAACGTGCTCCCGCCCGGATCGAAATGAAGCGCCTCCATCCGCTCCAGTTGAGTCAAAATTTGAAGGGTCAAATCCCGAGATCGCCGAACGCCTCGTGCGTCGGATTTCGGCTCAATGAGGGAGAGAGAAACATGCAGTCGGTCACCTCGGGCCGGGTAGCGGCTCCAGGTCGATTGATTCTCCCCTCTCAAATAGACACACACCACTTGGCAGCCGTCGATGGCTCCGACGATCCGCCCAACACCCCACGCCGCTTTCTCGTCACAGATTTTCCCCGTTCGGCTTCGACCTCCCTCGGGAAAAAGCAAGGCCGTCTCTCCACGGCCGAGGAGGTAGGTCACCCGGTCCAAAACTTCAGCCACATCTTCCCGACTCCCACCTCGGCGAATCGGAATGCATTTAGCGAGGAACACCAGAAGGCGCGCGAGCGGTGTCCGAGCAAAGTTTGTCTCTTCTGGGGTGTTCCATGGCAACAAATCGTACTGAAACACATACCGCCACGTTGGAGAAAGCGCCCATGCAATGAGAAAGGAATCGATGAGCGTCAGGTGATTGGCACAAATCAGCAAGGGTCCGCTTGAGTCGGATCGCAGTCGAGCAAAGCTTCGGCGAGCTTCCGCCACATCGTGAATCCGGTATCCAAAACCGAGACGTAAAACAATTGCCGCTGCGGGAACCCAAATCGGCGCGACGAGCCAGCCGACAGCACGCTGCCAGGCGTGCTGTCTTCTGATGCGGGCCGGCACGACACGGGCGCCAGCGCTGGAATCCGATTTGGACACGCCGTCTTAGGGTCAGGCCACTGCGCCCTGGGCAAGAGCTTAATTGCCGAGGGCGCGTACGCCGTTCAACCGAGCTTGGACGAAATCAAAGAAACCGCATCGCCGACGGTGTTGACCGAATCGACGTCTTCATCCTCGATTTCAATGTCGAATTCGTCCTCGAAGGCGATGACAACATCCACCAATCTGGCCGAGTTGACCTTCAGGTCATCTAGGATGTTCGTTTCGGCCGAGACGGCTTTGAGGGCCTCCTCGTTTTTGACCCAGGGGGTGAGGATCTTGACGACACTCTCTTGAATCTGGGCTTGGTCCATTTCTCATCCTCCGTTTCCGTCCTATCAGGACGCTCTCAAAGTCAGCCAAGTGCGCGGCCGCTCAATCGTGCCACCGTTTGAAAACGAGGCAAGCGTTGACGTCCCCAAACCCAAACCCGGCCTTCACGAGCACCTGGAGATTAGGAACCTCTCGCAGAGTATGGGGAATCGAGGGCGAATGGGCCTCAATTTCTGGATGAACATCTTCGCAATTAATTGAGGGGTGAACATAGCCCCCTCGAACCATCAAGACCGACGCGACGGATTCAACGGCCCCGGCTGCACCCAGGGCATGTCCGATCATGGATTTGGTGGACGTAATGGGGGGCAACTCGCCGGGGCCCCGCCCCAACGCCGCCGCCCAAGAACCGACTTCCTTCGGATCCGCTCCGGTTGCCGTCAGGTGACCGTTGATGGCATCCACCTCATCCGGCGAGATCGCCGCATCCTCAAGAGCCACTTGAATACAGCGGCGAACACTCTCGGGATTGGGCGCCGTCATGCTCCCGCCCATTCGATGGCCCCCACAATTGATGGCCTGGCCAGCCACCTCGGCGTAGATCCGAGCACCCCGCTTCCGGGCCGAATCCTCGCTCTCCAACAGCAGGACGCCCGCCCCAGAGCCCGGAATGAATCCGCCCGCTGAGGCACTCATCGGCCGAGAGGCCTTTTCCGGAGCATCATTGGAGCCCCGATTCAGGACGCGCATCGAGTCAAATCCCGCCCAGATGTAGTGGCTCGCCGCTTCGGCCCCCCCGCAGAGCATTCGCTCGGCGCGCCCCATTCGAATCCGCTCAAGCCCCATCGAGATCGCCTCTGTCCCCGTGCTACAGGCACTCGAGTTGGTCGTGACTTGATTCCCGAGAGCAAACTGACCCGAAATCCGGGCAGAAATCCCACTCGCCATGACCTGCTCGACGGCGGTGGATCCCAGACGCCGTGCCTTTCCAGAATCCGTGAGGGGAATCACTTTGGCCCCGATGGTGTCCATCCCGCCGATGCCCGTCCCGACAATCGCGCCCGTGTCCCAATCGACTAAATCCCCGTCGCGGGCCGGCCGGTCGAGCCCCGCATCGAGCCAAGCCTCAAGACACGCCAGGCTCGCGTATCGATGGCTCATATTCATGGCGAGCAATTCGTCCGCTTCAAAAGCTTCGCCGACCCGCTCCTCCACGCCCTGCGGGACACCCGCGACCGTGCAGCCAAATTTACTCTCCGCCATCTGCTCGACATGCCGAATCCCCGATTGGCCCTTGCGCAGAGCTTCTTCGTAGGCGGCGAGACCGACGCCATTGGGCGCGACCACGCCCATGCCGGTGATGACTACGCGGCGCGTCATTTTCGAACCCCCATGCCGGACAGTTCACCTGAACACACCACAGTTCCGTCCTCCAATGTCATTTCGA
>NHEP01000016.1 GCA_002171515.1 bacterium TMED88
CAAAACTGAGAGAACCTTACCCCCGATGCCGATTTCCACTGCCCAGCCCCGCTCGACCGAAAGCCGGATCCTGATTCTCGACTTTGGTTCGCAATACACGCAGCTGATCGCCCGGCGAATTCGCGAACTCAATGTGTATTGCGAAATACACCCCGGACACCTCGACCTCGCTTCCATCAAGGCTTTTTCTCCAAGCGGCGTGGTGCTTTCCGGAGGCCCCGCCAGCGTGTTGGATCCGGATTCTCCGGACGTGGAGACTGGCGTGTTCGGCCTGGGGGTTCCGGTTCTCGGAATCTGTTACGGGCTACAGCTGTTGGTTGCGCGGTTGGGTGGTGAAATCGAAGCTTCCGATGATCGCGAGTACGGTCGGGCCGAGATGAGCATCGAGCGAGAAGATCCCCTGCTGAAAGGGCTGTCGGTTCAAGGCAATCATGTGGTCTGGATGAGTCACGGTGATCGGGTTCTGTCCTTGCCCGAAAACTTTGACGTCTTGGCCCGCAGCGGAGGGTCACCATTCGCTGCGATTCGACATCGAGAAGATTCAATCTGGGGCCTGCAGTTCCATCCGGAAGTCGTTCACACTGACGGTGGACAACAGATCCTTCACAATTTTGTCCGCGAAATTTGCGCTTGCTCACCCGATTGGACGATGAGTGCCTTCATCGACGAGCACGTCGAATCGATCCGGGCCCAAGTGGGCAAAGGTCGTGTGATTTGTGGATTGTCGGGAGGGGTCGATTCCTCTGTCGCCGCGGCCTTGGTTCACCGAGCGGTCGGCGACCAGCTGACCTGCATTTTCGTTGACCACGGTTTGATGCGGGAGAATGAGCGAGCAGAGGTTGAAGAAACTTTTCGAGAGTCTCTCGGGATCGATTTGGTCTCGGTGGACGCATCGGAAAGGTTTTTGAAGGCACTCGAGGGCGTCTCGGATCCGGAGACGAAGCGCCGCGAAATCGGTCGGCTTTTTATCGAGGTATTCGAAGAGGAAGCGGAGAAAGTGGGGGATGCCCGTTTTCTCGTGCAAGGGACGCTTTATCCCGATGTCATCGAGAGCGTTTCAGTGAAAGGGGCTTCGGTCACCATTAAGACGCACCACAATGTGGGCGGCTTGCCCGAAGAGATGCGGTTGGAACTGGTGGAGCCCCTTCGAGAGCTCTTCAAGGATGAGGTTCGCGAAGTGGGCCGAGGCCTTGGGCTCCCGGAGCGGGCCGTGGGGCGACATCCCTTCCCTGGACCCGGACTTGCGATACGAATTATGGGGGCGGTAACGCCGGACCGCTTGGTGGCTTTGCGTCGGGCCGATGCGATCATGAACGAAGAGATTCGCCTCGCCGGTCTGTATGACGAGATCTGGCAAGCGCTGGTTGTTTTCCTCCCGGTGAACAGTGTCGGGGTGATGGGCGATGCGCGGACGTACGAAAACGCAGTGGCGGTGCGCTGCGTCACCTCGGTGGATGCGATGACCGCCGACTTCGCGCAAGTGCCATGGGAAGTACTGGGCAAGATTTCAAATCGAATTATCAATGAGGTCAAGGGCATTAACCGCGTGGTCTACGACATTTCGTCGAAGCCGGCCGCCACGATTGAGTGGGAGTAGGGCGTGCCGAAGCCCTTCGTCCACCTGCACCTCCATACTCAGTACTCGTTGCTGGACGGTGCGATTAAGCACAACCCCCTTTTTGAGCGGGCTCGCATGGTCAATATGCCAGCGGTTGCACAGACCGATCACGGCAATCTTTTTGGATCGGTCGAGTTCTACGAAAAGGCGAGGGCCAACGACGTTAAGCCGATCATTGGGTGCGAAGTCTACTTTGCGGGCGGATCACGTTTTGAGCGCGAGCGGCGTGAGCGGGACGAGAGCGGGTATGATGCGATTCATCACCTGCTGTTACTGGCCATGAACGATACCGGCTATCGCAATCTGATGACGCTGGTCTCTAAGGCCTACCTCGAGGGTTTTTACTACAAGCCCAGGATCGACTGGAGCTTGCTTGAGCAACACCACGAAGGGTTAATTTGCACTTCTGGCTGTTTGTCTGCGCCCGTCCCGAGAGCGATCACCCACGGCGAGACGCGTACGGCTTGGGAGATTGCCGAACGCTTTCGGGGGCAGTTTGGCGATCGGTACTACTTGGAAGTCCAGCGCCACGGGATTCCAGACCAGGATCGCGTGAACGAAGAGCTGTTCAAGATGTCCAGCGATATGGATATCCCGTTGGTCGCGACCAACGACGCGCACTACCTCGAGGATGACGATCACGAGCACCATGACGCGCTTTTGTGCATCGGGACAGCCGCGAACCTGTCGGACGACAAACGATTTCGGTTTGATGGGCGGGGCTTCTTCGTGAAGGATGGCGACGAGATGCGGGAGGTCTTCCATGACCACCTGGACGCCGTCGAGAATACGCTTGTCATCGCGGAGCGATGCAATGTCGAGATCCCGATGGGTGAGTACCATATGCCCGAATATCAGGTCCCGGCGGGCAAGGATCTCGAAGAGGTGATGGCGGATCAGGCTTGGGCCGGCTTGCGTACGAAGCTGGGGATGGCCCCGGACGAGCCCTTCGATCAGCCAAACCAGAAGCCCTACATCGAACGCATGAATCATGAGCTCGGCGTGATCGGTCAGATGGGTTTCCCCGGATATTTCCTGATCGTGGCCGACTTCATCAACTGGGCCAAGCGAAGTGGCATTCCCGTTGGACCCGGCCGCGGAAGTTCGGCGGGAAGTCTGGTCGCTTATGGGATGAACATTACAAATGTCGACCCGATCGAGTACGACATTATTTTCGAACGGTTTTTGAATCCAGAACGAATCTCGATGCCGGATATCGACGTTGATTTTTGCATGCGTGGCCGCGAGCAGGTGATTCGGTACGTCGCTGACAAGTATGATGGCGAAGTCCAAGAAGATGATGACGGCGGCGGGCGGTTTGATGCGATGAAGGTGGCCCAGATCGTCACCTTTGGAACCTTGCAGGCCCGTGCGGCCATTCGCGACGTCGGTCGAGTGATGGGGATGAGCTACGGGGATGTGGACCGGATTGCCAAAATGGTACCGGAAGTACTGGGCATCACCCTCGATGAAGCCATTGACCAGAGTCCGGAATTGCGGTCTCTCATGGACGCAGACGGGCAGGTCACTCAGCTATTGGAAACAGGGCGGAAGCTGGAGGGGTTGACGCGACACGCAAGTAAGCATGCCGCCGGGGTGGTCATCGGAACTCGCCCGCTACTGGAAATGGTCCCGCTCTACCGGGACCCGAAATCCGGTGATGTGATGTCGCAATTCAATATGAATTGCGTTGAGAAAGTGGGACTGATCAAGTTCGATTTTCTGGGACTGAAGACCCTGACCCTGCTGGCGGATGCGCAAGAAATGATTCGTCGCAAAGAGGGTTTTGAGGACTTCGATGTCGAGCAAATCCCGATGGATGATGAGCCCAGCTACGACTTGCTCTGCCGGGGTGACACCGAAGCCGTTTTTCAGGTGGAGTCCTCCGGGATGACCGAGCTCGTGACGAAGCTGCGGCCCCGAACTTTTCGAGAAGTGATTCCGCTGGTCGCACTCTATAGGCCGGGTCCGCTTCAGTCGGGGATGGTGGATGACTTCGTCAATCGGAAGCAGGGGTTGACTCGCATCGAAGCGCTCCATCCTTCGATCGCCGAACTCACCGACGAGACTTTGGGCGTCATTGTCTACCAAGACCAGGTTCTGCAGATTGCTCAGAAGATGGCCGGGTACAGTCTCGGCGAAGCGGATTTGCTTCGGCGCGCGATGGGGAAGAAAAAACCCGAGGAAATGGAGAAGCAACGCGCCCGCTTTGTGGACGGGTGCGAAAGCAATGGGATTGCGTCCAGGGAGGCAGCAGAGGTTTTTGACCTGATCACTGAGTTTGCGGGCTACGGGTTCCCCAAGGCGCACTCAACGGCCTACGCGTATATCACCTATCAAACTGCCTTTTTGAAGGCGAATCACCGCGCGGAGTATTTAGCGGCAACGCTTACGATCGAATCGAGCAATCACGATAAAATGGCGCGCTACATCGCCCACGTTCGTGAGAGCGGGATCGAAATTTTGCCCCCGGACGTGAATGAGTCGAGTCGAAATTTTGGCGTGGCGGGCGGTGCGATTCGGTTTGGTTTTGCGGGCATTAAGAACGTGGGTGATGGCGCGATTGAAGCCATCTTGTTGACGCGGCAGGAAGAGGGCCCGTTCCTCAGTCTTTTTGACATGGCTCGAAGAGTCGATGGTCGAAAGGTCAATCGCCGGGTCTTCGAGGCGCTGGCTCGCTGCGGGGCTTTTGATTCTCTTCACGAGAACCGAGCGTCGGTTTACGTATCGTTGGAATCCGCCCTCGAGCGGGCTTCGTCTGAGCAGCGTGATCGGGCCGTGGGGCAGGAGAGCTTGTTCGGGGGGGAAGGGGGAGCGCAGATCATCGATGAGCCCAGTCTGCTTGATGCGCCATCCTGGAATGATCGGGAACGCCTGGCCCACGAAAAGGAACTGCTCGGTTTTTATGTGAGTGGGCATCCGCTGGGCGCGGTTGCCGAGAAGCTGGCCCGTTACGCGGATACCACGGCCACCACGGTGGCTGGGCGAGCCGGTCGAGAGGTGCGGATTGGAGGGTTGCTGACCGGCTTGCGCGAAACCCGGACGAAGCGTGGCCAGCGGATGGGGTTCGGGACCCTCGAGGATCTCGAGGGCAGCTTTGAACTGGTGATCTTTTCCGAGCCCTTTAATCTTCACGTCGAGATGCTCAGAGAGGCGAAGGATGGGGGCGAAGGAAGCGCCAGTGGGCCGATTCCACTCTTGGTGTTTGGAACTTTGGAGGAGGGAGATCCTCCGAAAGTGCTCGTTCGGGACATTATGCGTCTCGAGGAAGCTGAGGAGCGTCTGACGGCCCATCTAAGGATCCGCGTGGGCGAGCCCGATGTAACCCGGGATCGCATGGTGGCGCTGCGGAATTTGCTGGAGTCGCGCCCGGGTGACTGCGGCGTCTTTGTCCATGTGACCATTTTCGGGGAAAGCGAAACGATTTTGTCCGTCGGCGGGCTTCGGGGTGTGGAGCCCAGCGAGGAACTCGAGCGGGCTGTGGATGCGCTGTTTGGGCGGCCGGTGACAGAGAGGGCGTTGTGAGCAGGACGCGACGCGCGCTGAGCTGGCGAAGCAGGGCCGGGAGGGCTTTGGTCCTGTGCGGGCTCTGGGTGCTTCCCGCGCAGGCCGAGCTTCGGGTGCTTGAGGTCGTGGGTGCGGTGCCTGTCTCGGATTCCGGCTCTCGATTCAAGATGCCCAAAGAGCAGGCGATCGATGAGGCGCTGCTCGAAGGGGTTTCTCGCGTCGCAGAGGAGTTCTTGATCGAGGCCGATCCGGCCGTGCCGCCGGTTCCGGATCAAAGGGACCGCCTTCGGTCGGCGCTAGGCCCTGACATGGTGCCGTATACCCGCTCCTTTCGAATCGTCGAGGATCAGGGAGAACGGCCCGTTTTGTTTACCGAGCACCCCGACGCCGCCACTGAATACGTGGTGGTGGTTTCTGTCGAGGTCGAAACCGAGCGCATTCGCGAGCAGCTGATTCGCTCCGGTCTCCTGGTCGACGAGGGGCAGGGCGTTGTCCGAGGGTACGAACTCCACGTCAAGGGACTGAGCCACTATCGAGGCTATCTGGCTTTGATCGAGTTGCTGGAGAGCGAAAGCGTCGGTGTAAAGATGGTCACGCCGAGGGCAATGGGTTCTGAGGGCCTGACCGTTCTGGTGGAGGCTGATTTTGACCCGGCGACGCTACTGGAAAGGTTGCGCGCTGCGGCGCCGAGCAACCTCGAGATTCGTGGCGATGATTCGCCAGAAGAGAGACCTGGGCAAGCGGCGGATGAAGTCGGCGTCGTTTCGGGGGTGGCCCCGCTTTCGGATATGAGTTCCGTAGTCGAATCGCCGCGGAAAGAGATTGTTCGGATCGAAATGGTCTGGAGGCCCCTCGCTCAGGAGCGGGGCTCCCCAGAGGCGTCCGGAGCGCGTCGTTAGGGGCCGGCCGGTGCGTTCCGGCGACTTGGTTCGGTGGCGCCAGGCGGGCTGGGGGGCCGCGCTTGGGCGGCGGAAGCCATTTTTTGAGTCGCAATTGACACGCAGCGCGGAAATCGGTAATCATTCCGCCTCCTTAGGGCGGAGCCCGCGTGGCGCCGGTATGAGGGTCTGGTTTTTAGGCACGTAGCTCAGGGGCTAGAGCACCACCTTGACACGGTGGGGGTCGGCGGTTCAAATCCGCCCGTGCCTACCAGCGCCTAGTGAGGGCCGGCGATCTATTTTGGGGAACCCGGTCAACGGCATGGGGCCGCTGCTCGTTTGAGCGTCTCGCGCGTCGAGAGTTGTGTATTACGGCGGTTTTGAACCGACTTGATCAATTGAGAAGGCAAGGAGAGCGGCGGAGGCCGCAAACCCCACCGATGAATCACGCGACCGATGAGTGAAGCGCTTCACGTCCAATTGCCCGACGACCGTACTTTGTCGTTCGAGGGCGGCGCGACAAGCCTCGAGGTTGCGGAAGCCATTGGTCCTGGCTTGGCCAAAGCGGCTTTGGCGGGGCGCGTCGATGGCCAGCTCGTTGATCTCCGGACCCCTTTGACGGGGAATATCCGCCTCGAAATTGTTACGGCCAAAGACGAGACCGGTGCGGCGGTCATTCGGCACTCCGCTGAGCACGTGATGGCCGATGCGGTAAAACGACTGTTTCCCACGGCTCAAGTGGACGCAGGGCGAGCGGATCACAGTGAGAAGTTTCAGTACGACTTTTTAGTCGATTCCCCTTTCACGCCAGAAGACGTAGAGCGAATCGAAAAAGAGATGAGAACCATCATCTCTGAAAAGTCCCCTTTCGTGAGGCAGGTCGTCACTCGCGAAGAGGCGGCTGCCCTTTTTCGCGAGCTCGGTGAAGATCTCAAGCTACAGAGACTCGCCGATATTCCTGAGGGAGAAGAAATCACTCTTTTCCGGCATGGTCAGTTCGCGGATCTTTGCCGAGGGCCCCATGTCCAAAATGCATCACAGATTGGGGCCACAACGCTTCTCGAGGTCTCGGGTTCGTATTTCCGGGGGGATGAAAACGGGCCGAAACTTCAGCGAATTTATGGGACGGCGTTCGCGAACAAGAAGGAACTCAAGGCCTATCTCCACCGAATTGAAGAGGCCAAGAAAAGAGACCATCGGAGGGTCGGCGTCGAGCTGGGTCTTTTTGTACTGGATCCGGCGATTTCTCCCGGGGCGCCGTTTTATCTTCCCAAAGGCGTCGCGCTCTATAACGGGCTTTGCGACTTTGTCCGAGACCTCTATCCCCGTTATGGGTATCAGGAGGTTCTGACCCCTCAGCTGTTTCGTTCGGAGCTCTTTAAGCGATCGGGTCATTACGACAAGTTTTATGGTGACATGTACTGGTTCTCTGGCGAGGATGAGGGCGAGGAGCTCGGCATCAAGGCGATGAATTGCCCAGGCCACTGCCATCTCTTCTCGACGGGCAAAAGGTCGTATCGGGAGCTTCCGATCCGCTGGGCAGAGTTCACACGGCTTCATCGAAACGAGCGCAGTGGCACCCTGACGGGCCTGACTCGGGTCAGGAGCTTTGCTCAGGACGATGGACACATCTACTGCGAGCCCGATCAAGTTCCGGAGGAAGTGGACGCTTTTTTCCAGATGGTCGCAGAGGTCTACGGCAAGCTCGGCCTCGAGGGCGTCGAAATGGCGGTTTCCACCCGTCCGGAGGAGTTTCTGGGGGAGCCGGCGGACTGGGATGTCGCTGAGAAGGCACTGATTGAAGCGGTCGAGCGAGCTGGATTTCCCTGTCGGATTAAGGCGGGCGACGCTGCTTTCTATGCCCCGAAGGTGGAAGCCGACTTTCGGGATGTCCTCGGCCGCGCTTGGACCCTCGGGACGGTCCAGATCGATATGGCGATGCCAGGCCGCTTTGGCCTCGGTTACGTGGGGCGGGATGGAGAACTCCACCAGCCCGCTATGCTCCACCGGGCGGTTCTCGGGTCGATCGAGCGTTTCATCGGCATCTACATCGAGCATACCGGCGGGGACTTCCCTTTTTGGCTATCCCCCACCCAAGCCGTGGTGCTGCCCATCTCGGATCGTCTGGCGGGCTATGCGGATCAGGTGGTAGAGGCGCTACGATCCCGCGGGCTACGGGTTGAGGTCGATCACCGGAGTGAGACCTTGGGGTTCAAGATTCGCGAGGCGGAGAAGATGAAGGTGCCCCTGACCCTGGTGGTTGGGGAGCAGGAAGAGCAGCAGGGAACCGTGTCCCCACGGCTTCGAAAGTCAAAAGAAAAAATAGAGGCGATGGCGATGGACGTCCTCGTCCCGCGGTTGGCAGAGGCATCTGCTGATCGAAGATTGAGACCGTTCGAGTAAGGGTCGGGCGGCGCAGGGAGCGAGAGGTCAGCCTCTACGCTTCGGGAGGAAGGCTCCATTCCTGGCAGAGGTAGGTCAAAATTCAGAGTTGTTGCTCCTGAGAAGGACACGACGCGCATCAACGAGCGGATTCGAGTCAGAGAGATTCGCGTGATTGGCGCCGATAGCGAGCAGTTGGGTGTCATGACGCCGGAGGATGCTCTGGTCTTGGCACGAGAGGAGGGCCTCGATCTGGTCGAAGTGGCCGCCAACTCACGTCCGCCCGTGTGCCGAATCATGGACTACGGCAAGTATAAATATGAGCAAAAGAAGAAGAAATCGAGCAAGCAGGCTCACTCGGCGACGTTGAAAGAAGTGAAGCTCCGGCCGGGTACAGATCAGCACGATTTGAACTTCAAGCTCAACAATGCCCGCCGCTTCCTGATGGAGGGGGACAAAGTCAAGATCACGGTGATGTTTCGCGGTCGTGAGATGGTGCATACGAGCCGAGGTCGCGACCAACTTCAGGAAGTCATGAAGCAGCTTGGGCCGATCGCGAAGATGGAGAATCCGCCCCGCATGGAAGGGCGTTTTCTGTCGATGATTGTGATCGGCGATCGAGAATCGATCGCGGAGGCCAAGCGAATCGAAGAGAACGAGCAGAGAGCCGAAAAGCCGGAAAATGAAGAAAAGGTTTCTCAGGAAATTGAGGGATCAGCGCCCCCTGCATCGGAGCCGACAGAATCTGAGGAAGAGATCCCGCAAGCTGCGGAGTAACTTCTTTTTAAGGCCCACTGGTTGGGCCGTGAAGGCGAGAGGATCCAGCCAAGCCCGTTGATGGGGAAAGTCTGGTGGGTCCATTTAAAACGGAGTCAAGAAGATGCCCAAAATGAAATCACATCGGGGAAGTGCAAAGCGCTTCTCGAGAACAGGCTCGGGCAAGATCAAGCGCAATCGAGCCAACAAGAGTCACATTCTGACTACGAAGACCACCAAGAGGAAGCGTCAGCTTCGGCGCCCGGCTGAGGTCGCGGAGCAGGATGTCCCGCGTCTGGAGCGACTGCTCCCTTACCTTTAGTTCGTTTGACAGGTCGGATCCATCGACCGTTTGAGTTTTGAGTGCCGTTGAGTGATCGCGGCAAGGAAGGATTACGATGTCGAGAGTGAAGCGAGGCGTGCCGGCGCAGAAGCGCCGAAAAGCGGTGATGAAGCGAGCGAAAGGCTTCTACGGAGGCCGGAGCAAGCTTTATAGCGTTGCGATGGAAGCGGTCGAAAAGGCGGACCTGTATGCCTATCGAGGGCGCAAGCAACGAAAGCGGGAATTTCGGTCTCTCTGGATTGCCCGGATCAACGCAGCGGCCCGCGAGCATGGTCTTTCGTATAGCCGGCTGATGGATGGTCTGAATAAGGCCGGAGTTGAAATCGATCGAAAAGTGCTGGCTCAAATGGCACTTGATGAGCCGAAGGCGTTCGAAGAGCTAGTGACTCTTGCTCGAGCGACCGCTGGAGCCGCGTAGCCCGGTCGGCGCCCCCCGGGCGGAGCCGCTCTGTTGGTTCAGCGGTGAGGAGTCGAGTTCGGTGCGCTGAAATGCGCTATCGCGTCGCCCGGGAAGGGTGTAACATATCGATTCCAAAGAAGGATTTACCATTTTCAGTCCGGTTTGGAGGGGGTATGACCAAGGCAGAGATCGTGGAGCAGATCTACGAGCGGGTTGGCTTCTCGAAGAAAGAGGCAGCTGAGCTGGTCGAAAAAGTCTTTGAAATTATCAAGGACACCCTGTCGGAAGGCGAAAAGGTCAAGATCTCGGGCTTCGGGAATTTCGTCGTTCGACATAAGAACGCGCGGAAGGGACGGAATCCGCAGACCGGACAAGAAATCCTTCTTGAGGAGCGGAAGGTTCTCACCTTTAAGCCGAGTCTCGTGCTAAAAAATCTGTTGAATGAGTCGGAGCAGGGCGAGGCAGGCAACGAGGAGTAAGCGTCGCTGCCGCGCCTGGAACGACCGATCTCCATCCCGGGACTCTGGGTCGGGGGACCGTCCGTCAACAGATTGGGAGCATCGATGACGAAAGCTGGTGCGCGCCGCCCGAAGAAGTCGGCCAAAAAGGCTGCTGTTCGTAAGAAGGCGACACGCAAGACGTCAGCCAAGCGGACTTCTTCGAAGTCCCGTGCTCCCGAGGCGGTCGCCGTCGAGTCGGCGCAGCCGTCCGAGATCGACGCGTTGCTTCCTGAGGGCAAGTTGTATTACCGCATTGGGGAGGTGGCGAAAATTACCCACGTCAAACCCCATGTCCTGCGGTACTGGGAGACGGAATTCCGCTGGATGGCTCCGCCCAAATCGAGATCGCGGCAGAGGCTTTACCGGCGTAAGGACATTGAAACGATCCTGCTGATTAAGCGGTTGCTCTATGACGAGCGGTATACGATTGCGGGGGCTCGGCAGAGGCTGAGGGAGTTGGGCCTCGCGAAAGCCCTTGAGGGTGCTGCGGACGCCACAAAGGCATCCGGGCGGACACAAAAGACCGGGACCCGTCGAAAGGCTTCAAAGGCAACGCAATCGGCGGGCAACTCAGAGGGCGAGACCCGAGAAGCCGCGATGCTTGAGTTGCGAGCGGGTTATCGAA
>NHEP01000017.1 GCA_002171515.1 bacterium TMED88
GGATTCGGGACCAGAACGCATGGAAGAAAAATCCTCGAAGCGAGGTGCGGCCACCGCCTCTGTTCACGGCGGAGAACTGCGCCAACAAGAAGCGAACGCCATCACGACGCCGATTTACCAGACCTCGACTTTCTGGTTTCAGAATTCGAGAGAGGTCATCGACTATCAAGAAGGAAAGACGAAACGGGAAGAGTACGGTCGATACGGCAACCCGACTTGGCGGGCTGTCGAACGTAAGCTCTCTGAGCTCGAAGGCGGCGAAGAAACCGTCCTATTCGCCTCAGGGATGTGTGCAGCGACGACCACTTTTCTAGCTCTGCTGGATCCCGGCAGCCACCTCATCGTGACCAGCGACTGCTATCGACGAACCCGACAATTCATCGAGGAATACCTCGTTCGAATGGGTGTCGAAGTGAGTGTCATCGAGCCGGGAAACTTTGATGAGTTTGAGGCCGCCCTCACGGATCAGACTCGGCTTTTCTTTACGGAATCGCCGACCAATCCGTACCTCCGCGTCACGGACGTCCCACGCTTTTGCGAACGTGCCCATGCCCAAGGCGTCCGGGTCATCATCGACTCCACGTTCGCTACGCCCGTCAACCATAAGCCCCTGGAAGACGGCGCCGACCTAGTCCTCCACAGTGCAACCAAATACCTCGGTGGGCATAATGATCTCCTGGCTGGCACGATTTCCGGCCCAGCAGAGCTCGTTGAGCCGATTAGAAAAGCTCTTGGCGTCCTGGGTGGGATTATCGATAGCCACGGAGCGTGGTTACTGCTTCGCGGGCTGAAGACCCTCGAGCTTCGCATGCAGCGGCACAACGAAAATGGAATGGCCATGGCCCGCTTCCTCGAAAGTCATCCCAAGATCCGCCAAGTCTGGTATCCCGGCCTGGAGTCACATTCAGACCATCAGACTGCATCGAATCTGATGCGCGGCTTCGGGGGCGTCGTCACCTTTGAAATCGAGACCAATCTAGACGGCGCGATTCGCTTTATCGATCACACGAAAATTCCCTACCAGGCCCCCAGCCTAGGCGGCGTCGAATCACTGATCGAACTGCCCGTGACGATGTCGTATTGGGACTACACCCCGGAACAGCGTCAGAGCTGGGGAATCACCGATTCCCTGGTGCGGTTGGCCTGTGGCATCGAGTCAACCGATGACCTCATTTCAGACATGGACCAAGCCCTCTCCAATGTCTAATCGGAAGGGCCTCGCCGTTGCGGCGTCGATCGGATCTTTTTTAATAAGGCCCTAAGCAGCACGGCATTATAAAACCGAACTCAAGGGGAGAGCTCGTTGAAATTCAATCTAGCGATCGCTGGTATTTTCAAGGATGAGAATGCCTACATACAGGAATGGATCGAGTTTCATCGAATCGTGGGGGTCGATCATTTCTTCCTTTACGACAACGACGGAGGCTCGGAAGCGCGCAACCTATTGGAACCCTATGAAAGAGCCGGGATCGTAAGCCGACAGAATTGGCTGCATCTCGATGGAACTCGATACGACCGGCCAAAGCGCGTGGGACGCGACAAGAACCATATGGCGTTCGGCCATGCCGCCAAGGAGCACCGGAACGAATGCCGATGGCTGCTCAAAATCGACATCGACGAATTCCTACTTCCTCACAAAGGCAACCAGATCTCGGAAATCTTAGAAGGCTACGATCGCGATCGAATTAAGGGAATCCGAATACCACGAATCGACTTTGGACACTCCGGCCATCGGGCTCGGCCACCGGGGCTGGTCACCCAGAGCTACCTCCAGCGAGAAACGCAACCTTCCAATTATAAGGAACTCGCTAATACCAATTTTCTCAGCAACAACAACTGGGCAAACAGCGCGCACCATTGGAGTTATCGCTGGAGTCGCGGAGCACAGCGAGTCGACTGGAGCGAGGTGCGGGATATGTGGATCTGCCACTACTACACGAAGTCTCTCGAAGAGAGCATGGAACGGAGTAGCCACGGCCCGCAGCGTCCCAAAACACCCGAGCAATGGGAAGAACGGAATGCCACCCGAAATGAAGTACATGACGAAACGATGCTTGATTTCGGCGAGGAGATCCGGCGACGGATCGCCTATGTGACTAAAGAAAAGCGCCCTGTCGAGTGACCGAAGCACTCTCCATTGCCAACAGCTTGCGCTTCAGGCCCAGTCCACCCGAATAGCCTTGCAGCTGTCCATCTTTGCCCACCACGCGGTGGCACGGAATGATCAGCGGGAGTGGATTCGCACCATTCGCCATACCGACCGCTCTAACAGCTGCTGGGCGACCGATACAGTCAGCGATCGCGCCGTAGCTGAGCCGTTCGCCATACGGAATCGACGCCACGGCTTCGTAGACTTCGATCTGAAAAGGCGTCCCGCGAAGATCAAGAGCAAGATCGAAGCGCTCTCGTCGGCCGTCAAGAAAGCTTACGATTTGCTCGATCGCCTCGCGATTCGAGTCCCCGCCCACGGTGTGGCTCTCCTCGATGGCGTGGCGCCGACGCCAACCTTCGAGGCCCCGGCCATTGGCTCTCGGCAAACCGACGTAGCACAAGCCCTGGTCGCTGGACGTCACAGACATCCGTCCTATCGGGCTTTCGAAGCGGGCTGTCATGAGCGTCGGGTTCTTCAAGACGCCTCCACTCTAGCAGCCCCCATTCGCCGGAAGGCTACTTTTCGACCGGGGCGAGTTCGGCTTGTGTGATCTCGAGCCTTTTGATCATTTTCTGCAGCGATTGGCGGGGGATGCCCAGTCGCTCCGCGGCCCGGGTTTTGCTTCCGCTGAATCGCATCGATTCAATGATCATGTCGCGCTTGAGTTCGTCCACGGCTCGATTCATGTCCCGCTCGGGGACAGCGGAAGGGGGCGAAAGACCGATGGCCGAGCCAGGGCCCGGCCCTCGGATGTGCTCCGACAACATCTCGATTCCAATCGCTTCGTCGTCATGCCCCGCCAAAGCCGAGATTCGCTCGATTTCATTTTCGAGCTCGCGGACGTTGCCCGGCCATTCGTACGCGATCAGTCGATCCATCGCGGCGTTTGTAAAACCTGTCAGTTTCCGGCCCATGCGAGGACTGACTTTGTCGAGAAAGTGATGAGCCAGGGCGGGTACGTCCTCCCGGCGTTCGCGAAGAGGTGGGATCCGAATTTCGACGACGCGCATTCGATAGTAAAGGTCTTCGCGAAAACGACCCTCGTCAACTTCTCGCCGAATTTCGCGATGGGTTGCCGCCACCACACGGACCGAACACTGAACCGTTTCCGAAGAGCCGAGAGGGCGGACCTCTCCATCCTGGAGAACCCGCAGCAAGCGAACTTGCATACTTGGATCGGTTTCTCCGATTTCATCCAGAAAGATCGTCCCGCCATTGGCGAGCTCAAACAGGCCTTTTTTGTCAGCATGGGCACCTGTAAAAGCGCCTCTCCGATGCCCAAATAATTCGCTTTCCAGGAGTGTTTCCGGCAGAGCCGCACAATTCTGAGCAACAAACCGGGCCTCCTTCCGAGGCCCCGTGTAGTGGAGGGCCCGGGCGATGAGATCCTTTCCTGTTCCCGTCTCTCCGGTGATCAAGACGGTCGCGTCCGTCTCTGCCACCTTATGGGTGATGTCGAAAACTTTCTGCATGGCTGCGCTGTCGCCAATAATTTCCGAGAACGAGTAGCGCCCCTCGACCTCTCTCCGCAGATACAAATTTTCTGCTCGCAGGCGTTCGTTGGCGACTTCCAAATCGGCAGCCAGCTCCACATTCCGAGCCGCCAGTGCATACGCGTCGAGGGCTCGACGAACATCAACTCTTAGCGCGTCGGGTTCCCAGGGCTTACTGATATACCGATAGATTCGCCCGTCATTAATTGCTCGAATCAGCGAGGACATATCAGCATACCCAGTGAGCATCATGCGAATCGCTTTGGGATTCTTTTCGACGACTCGCTCTAAAAACTCCACACCCGTCATTCCCGGCATCACTTGGTCGGAGATGACGAGCGCGATCGACTCGTGGTCCAATATTTCGAGCGCCGCTTCACCGTTAGTCGCCGTAAAAATCCGGTACTCAGTGCCGAGCGTCATCTCGATGGATTCGAGAATGGCCTCCTCGTCATCGACCACGAGGACCCCATATTGGGCCCGATCACCTTCTGGTCGCGCACCTTCTATCTCGGTCATGATCCCGCCAGAGTAGCCGATCCTTCGGTCCCTTCGGACCGAGGCGTCAAGTCACTCCGAGACCGTCCGCTCGTCAAGCCGCTTCTCCACACGCTCCAAAATCGCCGCTTCAAGGTGGACGCCCTCCAAGGCGTTGATCTCCTGCACGCCCGTAGGGCTCGTCACATTGACCTCGGTGAGATATCCACCGATCACATCGATCCCGACGAAGAACAAGCCTTCGCGGGCCATCACCGGCGAAACCGCTTCCAGAATTTCGCGGTCCCGATCATCCAAACCGACTTGCCGCGCCTGCCCGCCTACGTGCAGGTTGGCGCGGACCTCTGAAGGGGCCGGCACTCGCATCAAGGCCCCGATGGGTTCGCCCTCCAACAAGAGAATTCGTTTATCTCCCTCTCGGACTTCGGGCAAATAACGCTGGGCCATCGCATGCCGAGTCTGGAAGGCCGTGGCTTGCTCAAGAATCGACGACACATTTCGTTCGCCTTCGACTAAATGAAAGATGCCCTCACCGCCCTTCCCATCGAGAGGCTTGACGATCATTTGCCCCCCCATGCCTTTCATAAAGGCTCGGAGTTGGTCTAGCGAGCGAGTCACAATGGTCTCGGGCATCCATTCCCTAAAATGGAGGGCGAAGAGCTTTTCGTTATAGGCCAAGACGCTGGCGGGTCGGTTGAAGACCAGGCTTCGGCGACAGCTGCCCAAGATTTGTGTGGCCACCACGTAGTCAGAGTCCACCGGAGGGTCTTTTCGCTGAAAAACAGCATCGACCTCCTCATCGAGTACGAGAAAACGGGGGTCTCCTTTCTCGACCTGCTCGTTCTTCCAATTGAGACGGACAGGGGTCCCCCACGCAGCCGCCCGGCCGCCTGCGATGCACAGCTCCCCGGGGTCGATGTAAAGCACTTCATGACCGCGCTTCTGGGCCTCGTGCATCAAAACTAAGGTCGTCGAGGCCGCGAAACTCTCCGCCTCAATGGGATCCATCACAAAAGCCAGTTTATGTCGGTTGTGGGCCACGCAAACATCTCTCGAAATCGGGCAGGAATGCCGCCAGCAACCCGCCGGTGGGCTGCTAGTATCGCATTCTCTCCCCCGCAAAGCGCAATTAACCCACCTAGCCGTAGCAGAGGCGGAGAGCCCTCGGCTAGGTGGTTTCAACTACTGGTGACGGAATGTCTTTTCTCCAGTCCCGAACCGGGCGAAGTCTACTGATCCTGGGCGTCATCGCTCTCATGGCCGGGGGAGCCGGTGGCTACTGGTTCTACGACCAGTTTTTGCGCGACCTGCCCGACTTACGCCGAATCGAGGACTACAGCCCAGCGCTCACGAGCCTCGTGCTCGACCGCAATGGGCGACCGATTGGCGAATTTTACGAAGAACAGCGGCGGCTGGTTCCCATCGGCGAAATCCCCAGACATGTCCAACTCGCCTTCGTCGCCGCCGAGGACAAGTCCTTCTTCGAGCACGAGGGGCTCGATTACAGTTCGATCGCCCGGGCCGCCTTGGCGAATCTTCGCGGCGGCGGCATTCGGCAGGGGGCCTCCACGATCACCCAGCAGATGGTGAAAAGCCTTCTACTCACACCGGAGCGCACTTTCCGTCGCAAGATCCGCGAAATGATTCTGGCCCGCCGAATCGAGGAACATTTCACCAAAGACGAGATCCTCTATCTCTATGTGAACCAGATCTACTTTGGTCACGGGGCCTGGGGAATCGGCCAAGCTGCCCGGGCGTACTTTGGGAAGGAAGTGCCCGACCTCACCCTCTCCGAATCGGCCCTCCTCGCCGGCCTGCCGCAACGCCCCTCGGCTTACTCTCCCTATCGCGATCCGGCAGCCGCCGAGCGACGACGGCAGTACGTCTTGGAGAGGATGTGGTTGGATGGCTTCATCGACCAAGAGAGCTACGAAGAGGCCCTGGCCAATCCGCCCGAGATTGGTGGACCCGCCGAGGATGAGAACCTTAAGCCGGCGGCCCATTTTGTTGAATTGGTGCGACGCCACCTCTTTGAAGCCATCGGAAGCGAGGAGGTTCTTCGAGGAGGCTTAATCATCCATACAACGCTGGACTTGGAGCTTCAACACGCTGCCGTGGATGCTCTCCGCGCCGGCCTCGAAGCCCATGACAAGCGGCAGGGATACCGGGGGCCCCTGCGAACCGTCGAGCCCGATCAGTTCGACGAGCAAATCGCGTCTCTCGGTGAGCGGAATGCGGAACTCTTCACAGCCGCGGATACGGAGGAGAACGCGCAACTTGAAGCAGAACCGTCACTGCCCTCCCCTCCGGCCATCCTCCCTTTGGAAACCAATCTCGAAGGGCTCGTGATCGAGATCGACCCAAAAGATCAAGTTGCTCGAGTCGCCTTCGCACCCGACGTCACCGGGGTCGTTCACCTCGAGGACGTCACCTGGGCCGGAGAGCCCGATCCAAAGCGACGGATCCGAGCTGTCCAGAAAATCGACTCCATTTTTTCCCCGGGCGATGTCGCTCGTTTTGTGCGGGTGGCCACGCCAACCGCCGATTCCGGACCCAACGAAACCAACAGCGAAGTCCGGCTCACTCTCTATCAGGAGCCAATTGTTCAGGGCGCGCTGCTTTCACTCGATAACCAAACCGGAGATGTGCTGGCGCTCGTCGGCGGATATGACTACGCCCAGAGTGAATTTAATCGCGCCGTTCAAGCCAAACGTCAGCCCGGGTCTGCCTTTAAACCTTTTATTTATGGGGCGGCCCTTGAAAAAGGGTATACGCCTGTCAGCGAGGTCGTTGACCGCCCAGTGGTTTACACCGATCCCGTTTCAGGGTTCGTGTGGGCCCCCAAGAACTACGGCCGGAAGTTTTACGGCCCCATGCCCCTGCGCAATGCCCTTAAGAAATCGATTAACAACGCAACGGTTCACCTGTTCAGGGATATCGGCGTAAATTTTGTGATCGACTTTTCCGAGCGTCTCGGAATCCAATCTCCTCTTTCCCCCGACCTTTCCCTCGCCCTGGGTTCAAGCTCGGTCACCCTTCTTGAACTGACTCAGGCTTATGCCGTCTTTCCCCATCAAGGCCGCCGGGTCGTGCCCCATTTCATCAATCAGGTCACGACTGCGGAGGGTCGCATCTTGCTTGAGCGGGTTTCCCTCGGCCCAGGAACAGAAGCAAATCCAGTGTTTGAGTCGGCGGAGCTGGAAGCCGTGGCCCAAGGTGTCGATCCCAATCCAGAAGCCGTTCAGCCGGAATCCGCCGAAGAGGCCGACCGCGTGATCTCCGAGGCTTCCGCCTATTTGATGTGTGACCTGTTGAAAGCGGTTGTTCAAGAAGGCACAGGCCGAAAAGCGCGGCGCCTTGGGCGTCCCGTTGCAGGCAAGACGGGGACAACCAACGAACAGGGGGATGCCTGGTTCATGGGCTTCTCACCGGACATCACCACCGGCGTTTGGGTCGGACACGACGACAATAGCGTGCTCGGGTTCGGCGAAACCGGGGCCGGGGCGGCTCTCCCCATCTGGACCGATTTCATGGAAGTGGCCCTCGCTTCCCGCCCGGTCCGTGATTTCGACGTTCCGTCTGAAAACATCGTGTTTGCCAGAATCGATCGGAAGACCGGCCTGCTCGCCGATACCACAAGTCGAGAGGCCTACTTTCAGCCTTTTGTAGAAGGAACCGCTCCTGAGCGCACAGTCGGTCAAAGAGAATCGATCTCAGACGCTGCGCGCGCACTCCGGGATGATATTTTCTAGACAGCTCGTGGCGACACACGAGGGGCGGTGAGGGGAAGCAAACCGCAACGACGGGAAAGGCCGAGGAGTCCGAAGCCGATGGGCGGAGAAATTGAAAACGGGCCTCATGCCCTCTCTCGCTCAAAGAGGCGCGGCGGGCAATCGGACCGCTCAACCCCGATGGGTGCCCCCAGTTCCGAGCCGCCGGATCTTTCCCACTTCGTCGAAGGGGCGATTCAGGAGTTATCTCGGCGAGTCGGCGGATCAAGCTTCGGCGTGTGGTGGCGACACGTCGGCTCGGGGGCCCCTGAGTGTTTGATCTCACAAAGGCCCGGTTCCGATCCCATTGAGATCCTTGGAGCCGAGCTCTTTGCTGCGCTGGCGGAGCTCTCTCAACCCTCGGATCTGGGTGCACGCTCTTCGGACCCCGAGTTACTTCTTTTCGCAAAGAGATCGGGATGTTCTGCGGCGGTGGCCCTCAAAACGACCGAGGACTCGTCGGAGCGGGGCCATGCCGGAATTCTCGTTCTCGCCATCGGGGGGCCGGACGATGCACCCGGCGCCGTGCGCCCCAGAACCCTGGCGGCTCTCGCGGAAGCCCAAGCCAAATTGCAGACGGGGCTCGACGAACGGGGTGCTCAGGATCGCCTCTCTTCCCTCAACGAGACGATCGATGATCTCAATCGACGAGCAGCTCTCGGAGAACTCATCACTGAGATCGTCCATGAGGTGCGAAACCCGCTGGTGTCGGTCAAGACATTTCTGGAGTTACTTCCCGACCGCCTCAACGAAGCCGACTTTGTCCAAGACTTTCGAGAGGTTGTGATCGGCGAGGTCGCCCGGTTGGAGAGGTTGGTGGACACCGTCCTCCAACAGGCGCGCCCTCGGAGCAACGAGCCCGCTGCGGACCCGATCCACGTTAGGGACACCTTCGACCGAATTCGCCGACTGGTCTTCCACCGCGCACGCGAACGGGAGATTCAGATCGAACACACAGTGCCTCCCTCTTTCCCGGCGGTCGATCTTCCGTCCGATGCCCTGGACCAAATCGTTTTAAACCTCGTCCTCAACGCACTGGATGCCGTTCCCTCTGGCGGCCGAATCGAGATGACGGCCGCAGCCAATCCCGACCGCGATGAGGTCGAGATTCGCATCGAGGATGACGGCCCGGGGATTCCCGCCCAAGATCGGAAACGGATCTTCGAACATTTTCATTCGACGCGTTCCGACCGACCGGGGGGACTCGGTCTGTCTATTTCTCAGCGCCTCGCGCGGGCCTCGGGCGGAACAATCGAGGCCGGCGAATCGCCGCAGGGCGGCGCGTCTCTTCGACTTCGATTGCCGGTCCATGCACCGGACCCGTCACGCTGATCCGCAACCGCCACTCTGCGTCCAGCGATCCCATGGATCAACCCTCGATGGCCGCGTCGATCAGCCAGGCCTCGATGCAGCGAGAGAGCGGACCGAGCTGCGTCATAAAAAAATGATCGCAGTCCGGAAGAACCTCGACCTGAACGTCCGGAGCCTCCAGGGTCGCCTCCCCGAGCGCTCGAAAGTCGACCCATGAATCGGTCTGACCCGCCACGACGAGAAGCGGGCCCTCAAAAGTGAGAAGCGTCTCTGGATTCATCATGCCGGTCGGCGGAGCAACCAGCACCATCCCCTTGACGGAATTCGTCACGCAACCGAATCGAAGCGCCGCAATCGCGCCGAAGGAGTAACCACAAGCCACCAGAGGCCCGTCGAAGGTCCCGGACAAAAATGCCGCCGCGCAGGCCAAGTCGATATCGGCCTGTCGAGCATCTCCGGAAGCCTCGCCGCTGCTGGCCCCCACACCCCGCCAGTCGAAACGAAGGCTCGCTAGGCCCGCCCTCTCACTCGCCCAGGCCACTTCACTCACCACAGGTGAAGCCATGCTGCCGCCCATTTGCGGGTGGGGGGGTGCAATCACGGCCGAAGCCTTCGCACCGGGAACGGGTACCAAAAGCCCGTCCAAGACCTGTCCTACGCCCACGTGGTCGGGTAGGGGGAGCGTTGCCGGTCTTTCGAAGGCACGAGCCATGGTGGAAGTACATCGATCATTCGTGCTCAACGCAATGCCGTGACGCGGAATTCACTGACTGTCAGCGGGCCAAACAAGATGGCAACCCACGACCTGTGCCTTACATTTCTGCGATGTCGAATCGGCAGATTTATCGCGGGGCAGTGATTGAGGTCGTCACCGAAGACGTCGACCTCCCCGAAGGCCGTTCAGCCCGACTCGACCTGATTCGGCACCCCGGCGCCGCCGCCGTAGTGCCTTTCCTGTCCAGCGAAGAGGTGCTGCTGATTCGCCAGTATCGACATGCGGCGGGGGGGTACATCCTGGAAGTCCCGGCGGGCAAACTCGATCCCGGCGAATCCCCTGAAACCTGCGCGCGTCGCGAGCTGGAGGAAGAAACCGGATGGCGAGCGGAGACCTGCGAACGACTGACCACGCTGTTGACGACGCCAGGTTTCACCGACGAGCGAATTCATCTCTTCATGGCCAGTGGACTTAGGCCCGCCCAACAAAATCTGCAGGACGATGAGGTCATCGAACTCGTTCCGATGGCCTTTCGAGATGCCCTCGATCTCGTCTGGAATGGGAAGATCGAGGATGGGAAGACGGCGCTTGCCCTGATTCACGCAGCCCGGCAACGCGGCGTCCTGTGATCTCTACCCTTTAACGGCCTCCCTTCGGGGATGAGGGGGCGTCCGGTGATCTGATTGACTGGCCAAGGGGACGTCTCTACCCTCCGTGAGAGCGGGAGTCGGCGCGCAACTTGAACCGTTTCCGTCCTCTCCGCCGACCAGAAGACCATCTGCAGTTCCAGCGCTCAGTGGATCCAAACCGAAACGTCAGGCCGCAAAGGACCCTTGGGCACGAAAACCTCACTCGGTGAGGAAAGCCTCGCTTCCCCTCTCACTCTTCCGGCAGTTGGCCATGAACAGAAGGGCTTTCACTGCCCCGAAGGAGTCACTCGAACGTGTACGGGCGCGGATCACAAATGGGCTTCGGGCCGCAGGCCACCCCCCAGATCATTAAAAGTCTGCTGATCGCCAACGGGGTCGTGTTCATCCTGCAGCTTGTGGCGCCGGCCGTCACGTACCTCGGCACCGTAGCCCCAGCCGAGGTTTGGCTGGGCTTTCAATTCTGGCGCCCCTTCACCTACATGTGGCTCCACTCGCCAGGCTCCATTTTTCACATCCTCTTTAACATGTTTGCACTCTGGATGTTCGGCTCTCCTCTCGCCCTTTTCTGGGGCGAGCAACGCTTCCTCCGCTACTACCTGGTCTGCGGAGTCGGCGCCGGCGTGTTAATTGCCACGGTTCCGTGGCTCGCGGTTTTGGCCGGTCTGATGGGAACCAATAATCCCGAGCTCTACCTGCCGACCCTTGGGGCGTCAGGCGCCGTAATGGGGGTCGTCCTCGCCTATACGTTCACTTGGCCGGACCGCACCATCATGTTGATTTTTCCCCCGATGCCGATCAAATCGATCTGGCTCATCCCCGTCATTCTGGTCATCGAGTTCACCAGCGGCCCCTCCAATGTGAGCCATGTCGGCCATCTCGGCGGACTCTTTGTCGGTTGGATTTATCTCATTCGGGAAGGACGCACGCCCGGCGCTCCGACCCTTGATTCGCTGAAACACAAGTGGAAGCGATACCGGATGCGGCAGAAGATTCGCGCCTTGCATCAGGAAGACCGTCGCAGCCGGGACCGTCACGACGACGACGACCGGCCCCGTTACCACTGAGGGCCCCCCCATGGACCGAAACAGCGCCACCAACGCTCGCCCTGCAGACGAACTCCTCGAATTCGAGGACTCAAACGCGGCGACTGAACCGATGGAGGTGTCGAAGCGGGACCGAAGTCGCTTCCCGACTGAGCCGGGCCTCTCAAGGCCCCAGGCCGAGCCCGCCGAGAGCAAGGGAGTCGGCGGTTTCCTCCGCAGCCTCTTGTCCGGCATCCCATGGAGCGAGAAGGCAACGCGCGACTTCGAAAAAACATTAAACAACCCTCTGGCCGGCCGAGTCGAGCTCACAAATACCAACGGCAGAACACGTGTGGTTGGCGAAGATCGAAAGGATGTGCTGATCCGGGGCCAAAAGCAGGCCCGGGCGGAAAGCGCCTCGGCCGCCCAACGGCTGATCGAGACCATTGATTTGGTCGCCGCTGAAACCGCCAGTGGTGTTTTGGTCTTTGAATGTGAGATCCCGCGAAGCTGGAACCGACACGGCAGCATCGATCTGGAAGTCCGTGTCCCCCAGGACACGGAAGTGAGTGTCACCTGCTCGAACGGCAAGGTCTGCCTTGAAGGTCTACGCCATGGCGTACGTGCGCGATCCAGCAATGGCTCGATTCGGCTTGAAGACATCATGGGTCCCATTGAGCTCATCACGGCCAATGCCAAGATCTGCTGCGCGAACACCGTGGGCCAGCTCGTAGCGCGATCCAGCAATGGAAAGATTGATGTCGATGGGCACCGAGGCGCTCTCAACGCGGAGACGTCGAATGGATTGATCCGCGCTCAAATCATCGAACTGGATGACTCTGGGCTGAAACTTTCAACCAGCAACGGGCGGATCATTCTTGAATTGCCCGAACAAACTCATGCCGACCTCGATATCCGAGTCGACAACGGAGTCATCCGTAACGAACTCTCTGCTCAAGTTTCCATGCGGGAAAAAAACGGCAGGCTCAAGGGACAATTGGGCCGAGGCGGTTGTCCGATTAAGCTCCGCACGTCCAACGGCGCCATCTCATTGCGCTGAAGCCCCGACACCGGCAGGAAATCTCAAGGGCGACGGCCGACTCGGTATTCGCGCAGAACGCCCTCTTTTTCAAGCACGACCCCGGAAAGCCGAATCTCGCGGACCTCAAAACCCTCAACCCATTGCCCCTCTCGGACCTCCCGCGCAGCGCCGCCGCCCTCGAACTCTAGGCGCGCCGACCGACGTTCGGCGCTGGGATGCCAAATCGTCTTGAGCACAACGAATTCTGGCCCTCGAGGCACAACGCGCACTGCCTTCGTTGGCGGAGGCGCTTCAGACTGAATCGCGCGAGGCGGCGAAACGGACGGGGCCGTCTTCGACTCAGCAGAGAGCGGCGGCGGGGCCTTCTTTGCGACCGATTTTGATGCCACACGTTGAGCGGACGGGGCGACTGCGCCTTGAAGAGCCGGTATGGCTTGCGGCGCGCTGGCTGCAGGCGGAGCGGCGCGTTTCGCGAGGCCGTCTCGCGGTGGGTCCAGCTGGCTTTTCGGCGCGGGTTGAACCTTTTGAGGCGCAGGGATCGGGCGCTCGCGGCTCGGCGAAGCGAAAAACCCCGGTTTCGACGGCGCCTCGGAACGGGGCGTTTGGTCTCTCTCGCGCTGCGGGGGAGATGGTGGCGGCATGACGGGAATCTGAGCAGGCTGAACAGCTTCGAGAGGCGTTCGGGCGGCCAGCGGCTCAACCGATGGCCGGTTGGAGAGGAAAAATACGCCGCCCGCTGCGAGGACGGCCAAGATCGCGACCGCCCAAGGGAGAATTGATTGTCCCGAGGCTGGAGACGGGGCCTGCGGTTCGAGGATCCGACTCTCTAGCGGCGCTGCGGATTCGGAGCGCTTATCTTTTTCAAGCCGACGCAGAGCTTCTAAAATCGTGCTCATCCGGCGGGGCTTCCTAGCCGAGGCGGGGAGTATTCATCGAGTTCGCCGTAAAGCTGCATTTGCGTGATCGGGCCCGCCACGCCATCCGGAACCAATCCATGTCTCCGCTGAAAATTACGGACCCCGACCGCAGTGGGACCGTCATACTCACCCGTGATATCCCCCCGGTAGTCTCCCAATCGCTGAAGCGCCTCTTGGACCCAGAGCACACCGGCCCCTTGGTCGCCCCAGCCGATCATCCGGGGCACATCCAGATAGGGACGCCAAACCATCCAAGCATCACCGATCCACTGATCCTCGACAGCCGAAACCGGAACGTGGAGCGAACCACTCGGGCCCGCGCCAATCAACTCAGCCACACCCGACTCGATTCCCACAAGGGCGACAATATGCAGGGCCCCGGTCGATGAGCGAAGCGGCACCAATGCTGGGTAATCAAGATCCAACAAGAGTTCTAAATCGGGCTCGGGCAAGACAGACAACATCAAACCCCGCCTTGCAAAAGCGTCCAGCAACTCCTCGAAGGACGCCGGCGTATCTGCCATCGGCGGGCGGTCGAAGAGCGCTAAGATTTCAGCCGTTGCCTGAGATCGAGAACGGTCCGGATCCGCAGTAGAGAGCAGCGCTGCGAGAAAGAGCCCCTGACCTTCTGCGTCATCCGCCACCGAGTTCAAGGGTAGGATGGGTCTAACCAGAGGCGCCGAGCCATCGGGCATCCCGACCCAGGCTTCTTCGTTCCGCAGCGGAGTGGGCCGGGGGGGCGACATGACGACAACGGCGGCCGCGGCCGCCGGGCTAGGATCAGCGGTAATCGTGCTGCTCACCGCCGCCGGTGCAGACACAGGAACACGGGGAGAAGAGGTCTGGGCGACCTGGCCTGACGTGTCTCGCTGAAAAGAAAACAGTCCACCCGAACCAACCCAGAAAGCGGTCGCCGCCGCGAGCAGAAAAAACCCTCCGGCCAACGTAGCGGTCAGGGTGAGCTGACGACGGCGTTCACCGTAGGCACGAACCGTCCCGGGCACTTCGCGGGCGGCCCGCCGGACCACACGAGGCCCGACACGATGGGCCGATGCGGCATAGCCCGCCAAGAGCGTTCGGTCCGCGAGCACATTGATCAAACGTGGGACACCCCCCGTCAACCGATAGACTTCGCGCAGCGCGCCGTCACTCAAGATTTCACGATCTGCACCCGCCGCGACGGTCAGTCGATGACGCACATACGCCATGGCATCGGCCTGTGGAAGGGGGGCGAGTCGCCAGCGGACACTAATGCGCTGTCGCAGCTGACGCAGCGACTCCGAATCGAGTTTTTCATCGAGCTCTGGCTGGCCCAGGAGAATGATCTGAATGAGCTTTGACGATTCGGTTTCAAGATTGGAGAGCAGGCGGACCTGCTCTAGGGTGCCCGGGGAAAGATTCTGCGCTTCGTCAATGATGAGAACGACTCGCTTGCTTTGGCGATGCCGCTCAAGAAGAAACCGATTGAGGGAAGACAGAAGCTGCCGGCGTGTCTGCTCCTCGAAGGGCAAACCAAATTCTTCGTTGATCGACTGCAGGAGTTCGTTGGCCGTCCGACTCGGATTGAACAGAATCGCAATCTCATGCTCGCCTTCGATCCGTTCAAGCAGACTTCGGCATAGTGTGGTTTTGCCCGTTCCCACTTCGCCTGTAACGACGATGAAACCCTCGCCCTCCTCAAGCCCGTACAATAGGTGGGCCATGGCCTCACGGTGAGCGTCGGCCAGATAAAGGAAGCGCGGATTGGGTGTCAGTGAGAAGGGCTTCTCGCGAAGCCCGTAGAAAGCTGTATACATGCGGTCTGACCCAACGGGCAGTGTAACCGATCGCCCCCGGAGCCCCTTCTCGGATGAACCGAACCGTAATCGGAATTGATGTCGGCGCGACCCTCGCAAAGCTTGCTGTTCGAGGACCGGATGGCAACCTTGAGTGTTCGTTTTGGCCCTCCACCGAGACCGAAATCTTGGCAGACCGGGTCAGGGCCCTCACACCCGAGGGCGTGGGGCTCACGGGCTGCGGAGCCCACCGTCTCAAGCCCCATCTCTCACCCACGCCTCAGACAATCGTCGAGTTTGAAGCTTGGGCCTCCGGTTCTCGGGAACTCCTCGACAGGCAGGGCGTCAACCCAGACAGCCCCTACGTTTTGGTCTCCGTGGGCACCGGCACCTCGATGTTGCTCGTGGTGGGCGACGAAGTCCGCCGCCTCGGCGGCACGGCCCTCGGTGGAGGCACGCTGCTCGGATTGGGTTTTGCACTCACCGGATGTCAGAGCCACAGCGAGTTCTGCTCTCTCGCCGAGCAGGGCGGACGCGGAGAGGTCGACCTGCTGGTCCAGGACATCTATCCCCCCGACGAAATCGAACTTCCCGGCGAGGCCACGGCTGCCTCCTTCGGCGGTTTGGCCCGGATGGCGAGCCAAATGGGAAAAGACTCCCGCTATGATCAGTCCGCCCCCCTCGCCGCGGCGGTCACTCAGCTCGTCGGTGAAAATGTCGCGCTTCTGACAGCGGCCTTGGCTGAAAAAACGTCCGCGCAACGAATCGTCTTCGGCGGGTCGAGCCTCGAAGGTCACCCCCATCTCCAAGGTCTTCTCGCCGGCATCACAACTGCTCTCGGTTTTGAAGCGATCCTGCTAGACCGCGGGGGCTACGCGGGTGCCATCGGGGCACTCAGCCATTCAGCCTCATGAGTACCCCGCGCACTCCCTACTGCGGGTCGCGCAGAGCCGGTTCCGTCGGAGCCTCTTCGCCGTTGCGGTTCAAGTTGCGTACAGCTCTCTGGGTGCGCGCAATCGCGGCCCTTTGAACCCGTAGCTCCTCTGTCTGAGCCGCAACTTGACGTTCGAGGCGCTCCCGCGCATCGCGCGATTCTTCTAGCCGCGCTTCCAAGTCGGCCACTCGCGCTTCAAAGTCTGGGGACATTGCGACCCCAGCTGAAGGCGCTGAAGTCAAGCCCTCAGCGATCGCCACTTCTTGGGACAAGGACTCCCCGGGGAGGGCGGACCCGCTCTCCGCCAAGCTTTGGCCGAGGCTATAGCCAATCAGCGGCTCGTCCACGGGCTCGACCGGCTTGTCGTCGTCTTCGTAGTCGGGATCCGGATCAGACATATCGAAGGATCGAGCCGACGAAGCCGGCTCTTCATCCCCGAAGCCGGCGGCACCGAGGGGCGTCGAAGACTCGGAAACGCTGACCTGTTCGCCTAGCGCCTCCGTCTCGGTGACTTCGGAAAACGGATTGGCCGACGGCCCCGGACTCTGGGAATCGTCCGATCCAGTCTCCGCTGTCTCGATTTGACCGCGCCGGCGCAGGTAGACAACCCCCGCCGCCACCAGAATCACCAAGGCCACAAGGAAAGCCGCCATCCCAGTCCCAATTCCATCTTCTTCTTCCACCGGCGGTCCAAGCGGGGACACACGGCCATCGTCAAAGCGTGCCAAGCGCTCGGCTGCGGATCGCGTGGTCAAGCCGCCCTCTGAGGCTTCCTCGAGATCGCCCCGCATCGAAGCCCCCATCCCGGGCAATCCGCCCTCGCTGGGCTCCTCGATGATGACGGCGTCCACGATCTTCGTCGAAGAAACCACCGGACTTGCCTTCGCGGTGCCAGCGGGCGCTACGGACCCGCTCGATGCTTTGAGCGGAGCCGGGATGGCTTTGCGAGCGAACCCGGATTCAACCGAAGAAGCCCTTTGAGGCGGATTCAGTTTTTTAGCCGCCGCCACCTTCGGCCTCGTAACCGTCGAGGTCTTCGGCGGCTTCGGGGCACGCGGTTTCGCAACGACAGCCGGCGGACTCGCTACCGCAGCAGTGTTCGAACCAAGCACGTCGAGCACAATCCGCGGTGGGTTGGCGAGAATCATCTCCTTCAACTTGAGACCCTCGCGATTCAGCGAAATGTGGGCCACTGAACCCTGCCCTTCCGGGGTGATCCGAATCAGGCCAATCAATGATTTCTGAGACTGAACCTTTCGCGGAATGGAATCGGCGTCCAGTGAGACCACCAACTCTGGGCCGCCGTCCACTCCCTGGGCTCGCTCAATCCGGTACCCAGTGGGTCGGTCGAGCTCAAATACGATTCGGGTGAAATCGGGATGGGCTCCAATCCGCAGGTCCACAACCTCGGACGCCGTCGCCGACCCGCCGAGGAAAGACGCGATGGCGGTGAGTACCGCCAAGGCTCGGCCGCTCCTTCGATTGGCGCGGTTTAGATCAAATCCGATGGTCTTGATTTCCATATCGCTCACTCCCTCGATCGGCCGTCCCGGAGACCCCGCCCCATTGTCAACCGATCCTCCATGTCTTGCGACCTGAAGGCTTCGCCCGCTGACATTGATCTCCGGATGGAAGCCATCCAGAATAAAACGGGCCACCATGGGGATCTTTTTGCCGCGACGCGCTTGCGACATCACTACGCTTGCCCGGCGGCTCAACCTGAACCGTCGCTAAAACACGCGACCATGACCCGTCCGCCCTGGGGCGACGAGATTCTCTGGCGCTCAGAAAGCTGTAGCCCTGTCGCATCCCGAACGCCCCCCACCGTCCCGGTACGGCCCACCTATCGGGCCATCATCCCTCGAGATGGCCCTTTTGAATCGCTGCAAACGGTACCACGGGGCCCA
>NHEP01000018.1 GCA_002171515.1 bacterium TMED88
GAAGGAGCCGTCGCTGAAGACCGCTGAATTCAGGCAGGCGAAGAAATTGTCCGAATAGGGGACCACGCTGCCGAGATACTCTCGAATGAGATCAGGATGGGTTTCGACTGCCTCGGAGAACGAGCAGAAGATGATGCCTTTCTTTTCGAGTTCAGATTTGAACGTGGTGGCCACAGAGACGCTGTCGAAGACAGCATCCACGGCCACCTTGACGCCCGAGAGTCGCTTCTGCTCTTCCAATGAGATGCCCAGCTTCTCGTAAGTCCGAAGGAGTTCCGGGTCCACCTCGTCCAGACTTTCGAGTTCAACCGGTGCCTTGGGGGCGGAGTAATAGATGATGTCTTGATAATCAATCTCGGGATAGTCGACCTGGGCCCATGTGGGTTCGTTCTTTTCCTCCAGCATCTCGAGAAATCGACCCAGGGCTTTCAGGCGAAAGTCGAGGAGCCATGCCGGTTCGTTCTTCTTCGCGGAGATCGCGCGAACGACTTGCTCGTTGAGGCCCGGCGGGAGTCGATCTTCTTCGACGTCCGTGACAAAGCCGTACTGGTACTCTTGATTGGCGAGCTGCTTCAGCGCTTCATTTTTCTCAGGCATTTAGTTCACCTCTTCAACCGCAGGGGGGCTCAGCTCACCGGCGGCGGCCCATCCGACGAGGCCCACAAGGGGGCGGTGTTCATTTGCGAAGGCCGGGTTGGTGAGGTCCGCCAGGGTGACACTTGCGAGCGCGTTGTGGACGACGTGGTTGATCACCAGCCACGGGCTTTTGACCGCGCAGTTACTCTCAAGATCACAGCGGTCTGGGCCCAAATTGCACTGGGTTAAAGCCAAAGGGCCGTCGAGGGCGGTGATCATGTCAGCGACGGACAGCTCAGCCGGCCGCCGGGCGAGTAAGTAGCCGCCCTTCACGCCTCGATGCGAGGTCAGCACGCCGGCCCGGGTGAGGGTTTTGAGCACTTTGCTCACCATGGGAAGGGGCAGGTTAACCTGCTCGGCGACCTCACGGGCGGTCAGGGGCCGGCCAACCTCGTGGTCCTCGCCAGACTCCCCGCCCTCGGCCTGTTGGGCAAAGTGGGCAAGAAGGATGATGCCGTAGTCGGCGATTTTGCTGAGTCGGAACATGAAGTCTCGCTGGAGGGGGGTTTTGGGGATGGCCGGAGAATAGGGGACCAATCCGGTTCCGTAAGTAGAGTACCACTTTGGTCCGGATTCCAAACCCCAGCCCGCGTTGGCCTTTCTCGAAGCTACCCCGCGGGGCCCAAGGGAGGGGGCGGGTCTCTCTTAGAGGGCCGGGTCGGGCTCTTGCTGGGTGATGCGCACTAAGGGGGCAAGCAGGGATTGACCATCATGGGGCCAATCCAGGGGGGGCGCCTGCATGCGCCCCGGACGGCAGATTCGCGTGGCGCCCAGCGCGAGCAGCCGATCGGCAAACGCCGCCCGTCTCTCGGGGAGCGCCACCAAGGCCGCACTCGAAAGGTGGGGCCCAATCGGGGCGAGGGCGTTTTCCAATTCGCGGGTTTCCTCAACCGGGTAGAGGCGCAGAAATCGGTGGCCTGGACACGGCCGCCATGTGCTGTCCCCCTCGAGCACGACAGTCCAAGACGTGTTTGCTCCGGCCAGGACGGCGGGCGGGTCGCCGGCGGCGGAGCGGAGCGTGGCTTGATCTCGTTCATGCACAATTTGCGTGGCGGCCTCAGTTTCGACCGCGCCGGGGGGGAGGGTCTCGCCGAGGTCTTCCAGGGCCGCCGCGATCGCTGGGCCCAAGCGGGCAACGCCCTCGGCCGCGCCGGGTCCCACCACGTACAGGCCGGCGGGGGACAGGCAACCTTGCTGGTCCCAGAGCACAACGTCGAAGGCAATATCCTGGGCAAGGCCCGACACGTCATCCGTCAGAGATTCGCTGTCGATGACTTCAATCGAGAGACGGTGTCCGTATGGGACGAGGCGCGCGGTGCTTTGAAGCCGGGTGGCGAGCGAACGAATCGTGGCGTCGTGACCGCTGGCCACAATGCACGGGGCCTCGAGAAATAGATTCAGACCTGCATCGTCGTGACTGGGGAACGAGACAACCTCCAGTGCTGTGCCGATCTCTTCGTCAACGGCGCGAATGGACTCGGCGAGGAGCGGAGCTGTGATCGGGTCGCGGGAGGATGGTTTGACGAGAACGGGTGAAAGGCACGCGAGCGAGAGGATAGGCTGAAGAAGAGAGGGCATGGGGATCGCGCCGGCCAGCACGATATGCGTACTGGAGAACGAGACCCATCGCCGGCCTGACCCGGAGAGCAGGGCGCTCTGTTCTCGTTCAATGGTTTCCCGCAGAGCATCCCCTGACCATGTTTCCAGGCCCAGCTTCAAACCTGCCCGCGTGAGGTCAGCCGGGAACCCGCCCGCACCGTCGAGTTCTTGGGCGAGGCGAGCTCTCCACGGTGAACCGGCTTGCTGCCAATCATCGAGAACCTGTGCCAGCACAGCCAAGACCGATTGAGTGCCGCGATTCAGAAGGATCTCTCGGGCCACTTCAAGACGTCCGCGCGCAGCGTTCAGACGCTCTTGGTTTTCATCGGGCCATTGGATTTTCAAAGGCTTTCCCTCTTGCCGTCGAGGCGTGATTCACGCCTGCTTTTCCCACCGGGCACAACCTGTTAGCGCGGTCTGTTCTGTCGTCCGAGCATTTCGTCCGCCGCGATTGAGCAGCCCCGTTGTTCGGCATCGGGCTCGCGCCCCAGAATTTCAAAACCGATGGGGCGGCCTTGTGGATCGAGAATATGGCGACCCAAGTCCGCGGTTTCGATGGCCGCAATGCTTCCCGTGTTGGCGAGATCATGAATGACCACCATCCCGACGTCGCCCGGCGGGACTTCGCGAAGGCTTGCGGGGTCTAGAATTCGCACCCGCACCCAAGGCGGGCCAAGCTTTCGACGCGGCCCATCGGGGTCGACCAAGGTCGAATCGTAGAACTGGCTACCGAGTTCCGTCATGCCGTATTGGTTGATGATCCGGGAAGAGGGGATGCCCATTTGCTCCGAGATCCATCCATGGAGCTCCGCACGGGGGATTTCGCGGGCTTGGCCCTTAAACCCGCCCGTTTCCATGACGCGCGAGCCCGGCGGGCAGTTCCAACTCTCCCCTTGACGCGTCATGTCTTCGAGGAGATGGACGAAAGAGAACGCCGTACCCAGAAGAACCCAAGGATCTCCGGATGCGCGAATGCGGTCTTGGGTTTGTTGGACGGTTTCAAGATCGAGGGCGCCCTGATGAACGACATACCGGGTTTCCATCGACCCGTGTGCTTGGACGAGTTGATCGAACATGTGTGAGAGAGAGGAATCCGGATTCTCATGACCGGTTGGAGCGAGGATGCACATGGGGAGTCGCCAGGGCTCGATCGAGTCGGTCTTGAAGTCGGGGAAGAGCAAATGCTCGAGGGTGGGGATCAGCGATGCCTCATAGACATCCAAAGTATCGAGGGGCAAAGCACCGCGCTTTTGGCCACTGGTTCCGCTGGTGCGAAACGTGCGAACGGTTCGGTTGGCCGGGAAACAACGAAGCTCGACCTCTTTGAACGCCCCCGTCGGAACTGGAGGAATTTGCGTCCAATGAGAGACATTGTCTGGGTTGAATCCACGGCCCTCGCAGAATCGACCATACGCCGGGCAATGCTCGAATTGAAACGCAAAGAGCCTTCGGGCGAGCGAATCAAAGCGCTCTTCGTCGAAGCGCCACAGGGGTTCGGCCATCCAGTCAAGAACCTGACGGTCGAGTGACTGTCGCGAAGGCGGGGCACTGTGAGTCTGCATCACGACGAAGCCGCTTCTTCGCCAGCGAGTTCCTCGATCAGAACCATGGCTCCGAGGTCGAGCTGTTCGGGGCCAATGCAGAGGGGCGGCGTCAACGAGACAACACGGCCCCCTGGGCCCGAGGGCAGTACAATCACCCCTCTTTCGAGTGCGCGGCGGGTCACTCGTTGAGCGAGTTTTGGGGTTGTGCATTCGATCCCGATCATCATCCCCAATCCGCGAACCTCGGCGACGCCGCTCAAAGAGCGACAGGCTTTCTGCAGTCGTTCGAGCAGTGCCAACCCGCACCGCTCAGCTCGCTCGACGAGCCCTTCCCGATCAATCGTCTGTAGGGCGGCCAAGGCGGCGGCACAACTCGCGGGGTGTCCGAGAAAAGTCTGAGTGTGGAGGGCCTCGCCCTGAGATGCAGGCCAGCAGTCCATGACCTCAGCTCTTCCCATACACGCCGAAATGGGCATCCCCGCTGAAAGGCCTTTGCCCAAACAGAGCAAATCCGGGACCACGCTTTCGTGCTCGCAGGCGAAGAATCGACCCGTGCGACCGCAGCCCGTGTAGATCTCGTCGGCGATGAGTAGCCAACCCGCGCGGTCGCAGGCCTCACGCAGACCTCGCAAAAAACCCTTTGGCGGAACCCGCTCTCCGCCTCTTCCCTGAATGGGCTCAACGATTACCGCTCCGACAGCCTGGCCACACGCTTCGAGCTCCTCCGCGGTTCGGAGAACCCCCTGGAGATCGCCGAAGGGAGCGAAACCGGTCGCATGAGCGAGCCGCTCGGTAAACGGCTGTCGAAAGTCAGCCCGAGCTGTCGTGTCGAGGGCCCCCATCGAGAGTCCGTGGTAGCCCCCCTCGAAGGCCACGATTCCCGGTCTCCCAGTCGCGATCAGGGCCGTCTTCAGCGCGGTCTCAACGGCGTCTGCGCCGGAGCATCCCAGCAGGCCCTTTGCACGGACCGCTCCGGGGTAGCGGGAAGCCAGGGCCTCAAGCAGCTCGACTTTGACGCGCGGTGGATGAACGTCGCCCATTCCGTGCAGCAGGTTCTCGGCTTGGCTCGCGATGGCGGTCACAACATGCGGATGGGCGTGACCGACACTTGCGACGCCGAAAGCCCCGGTGAAATCGATGTAGCGATTGCCATCCACATCCCACACGTTGGCGCCGGCCGCCCGTTCCCAAAAGATGGGGGCTTCGGGTTCGAGGCATGTGACATTGCGATTTTCGACGGCACCCAGTCGACCTGCCAGGGCTCGGGAGGCCGGCCCAGGAACGGTTCCCGTCACTTCGGGCAGCCAATCATTGAAGGGTGAGTGTTCGGCGGTCATGAGGGCAGCAGTGTAGCCGTGTGGTTGAAGAACTCGCGTGATCGCACACGCCTCAGGGTGAGAACGCCGCGCGTGTTCACGCTAGGGTGCGTCGGGGGCAGCCATCCGCCGGCGGACGAGGGTGACGGAGGCTGACCCGGGGGTAGAGAAATGGACAAGCCGAGGCGAGCTTGGATCGCGTTGGGGTCAAATTTGGGCGACCGCTTACAGGCCCTCGAGCGTGCTCGTGCGCGGCTCACGGCCCACCATGCGATGTCTTTTCAAGCCGCTTCGCGGCTCTGGGAGACGGAACCCGTAGGCCCTCCAGGCCAGGGTCCGTATCTCAACGCGGTGCTCGGATTGGACTGCCGCCTGGCCGCCGCCGCATTGCTTGAGCTGCTTCTGGATCTCGAGCGAGCCCTGGGGCGGCGTCGAGAGCCAAGCGCTCTGCGGTGGGGCCCTCGCCTGATTGATCTCGACCTTCTTCTCCTGGGGTCGGAACAAATTTGTCAGCCCGGTCTAGAGGTTCCGCATCCCCGGCTTGGCGAGCGCCCGTTTGTTCTCGCCCCTCTGAACGAACTCGCTCCCGAACTCCGTCCACCGGGGAGTGCCCGCACCGTGGCCGAATTGCTCTCGGCCTGCCCATTGGTTCCGGGCTCCGTTCGGCCCTGGTCCGCCTCCGCCCGCTGGTCCGCGGAGGGGCTCGTAGAGGGCCCTCCCGTTCTGGGGCCGACCGCAGGGAATTAACTACTTCTAGAGTAAGGAATTTGCACTGCTATTCCGACTCCTGTACTAAAGAATCAAGACAAACACGGCGATATCACTTGATGTCGACTGAGGGTTCTTCAGCAATGGCCAGTGCGCTTCCTGTGGAAACTTCTAAAAAAGCCAATACGATTAGAACTTTGAAGAGCTTCGACGGCCTTGAAATGGAATCTTGGTCCGCCGAGCAATTATTGACTTGGGCAATCAAGAATTATCACCCACGCTTGGCCTTGTCGGCGTCATTCGGCGCGCCCGAGGGCATGGCGCTCCTCGACATGATGCATCGCATCGAGCCCGAGAGCCGCGTCTTTGTCCTCGATACTGGGCGCCTGCATTCCGCGACCTACGACCTGATCGACCGGGTTCGTGATCGTTACGGAAAGTCTGTCGAGGTCATCTTTCCCGAGGCCAGCCGCGTGGAAACCCTCGTGCGGGAACGAGGCATGAACTTGTTCTACGAGTCGCAAGAAAATCGCCAGCTCTGCTGTCGCATTCGTAAGGTCGAGCCGATGAGGCGTTACCTGACCCAGCTGGACGCGTATGTGAGTGGTCTTCGCCGCGATCAGAATCTCAACCGGCGCGATACGCCGAAAATCGAGCTTGATGTTGGGCATGGCGAGCTCGTCAAGTTGAATCCAATCGCCGACTGGACTCGGGATCGAGTGATGGACTACGTGGCGGAGCACCGAGTGCCGATTAACCGACTCCATCGAGAGGGTTTTCCATCGGTCGGCTGTGCGCCTTGCACCCGGGCGGTCCGCCCCGGGGAAGATCCGCGCTCAGGACGCTGGTGGTGGGAAAGTGATGACACCCGTGAATGCGGTCTGCATCTCCCGGATGACCAGGAAGGCGGATCGGGCATTTGAATCCCCGCCCTCTTTGATTTCAGCCTGAGAAACACCGGAGTCTTCGCGGCGGGTCGGATGCATCGGCCCGGTCTATGCTCCCCGGTGCCGACTGTTTTCCTTCCCGAAGACGGATTGGCCGTCCTCGGAGAGTGGAATGACCCCGACTTCGACCCAACGCTTTCGTCGCTTCACAGGCATGTTGGCCGTTCTATGGGCTGTTCTCGGGATTGTGGCCGTCTTCTTCGCCCTGCTCAACGACCGCGGGCCCATCATGCCGATCAGCAGCTCTTGGTTAGGCGCCGCACCCATGGTCTACAGCGCGAGTCCGGCCGCCGTCGAGTCCGGGGTTGCGCCGGGCGATCGAATTGTGGCCATCGATGGTCGGCCGGCCCTTGAGATGCTCCAAAGCGAGATGCCGACCCTCTCTCTGGGTGTGGCCAATACTTACGAGATCGAGAAGCGAGATGGCAGTCGAATCATTGTTGCGCTGAGTCCCGTCCCGGTTCGGGGCCTTCTTCGGCCCATGGATACGCTTCTTCATATCGCTCTCGTGATTGCGAGCTTGGTCTATGTGGGGGTCGGTCTTGCGGTTTGGTGGAGCCGACCCGGCACGGCACCGGCTTGGGCCTTTCTGCTTTTTTGCTCGACGATGTCTGTCATGCTCTCCACCGCGCTGAGGGCCGAATTGGTTCCTTGGTCGGCCTGGCGGATGATTGCCAATCTTCCTCTCCTGGGCGCAACCACTTTTCATCTTTTCACAACCTACCCGATAGAGCCGGGTTGGCTGGTTCAGCGCAACCGACTTCGCGCGCTGCCCTATCTCGGTGCTTTGGCGATCCTGGCTGTACTGGTCGGTGAGCGCGTTCTTCAGCAAACGAGCGAGTGGATGATCGGCGTCGCTTTCTTTTACGGCGTGATATTGTCGATCGGTTCGATCTTCATCCTTGCCGCGCAGCGAAAACCGGCTCGACTCGCTGGGCTTGGTGACCGGGCGGACTTAATGCTGCTGGCCGGGATCTCCAGCTTCCTTCCGGCGATTCTCGCGATGCTCGCGGAATATTTTCTACAGGCCAATATTCCTTGGTACTTCGCGATGATCTGGGTGGCGGCCTTCCCCTTGGCGGTTTCGTACGGGATGTTGCGAAATGATCTTTTTGATTTCCGTATTCTTGCCCGTTCCTCTGCGGCCTATGGTGTCGCGACTTTCACAATCACGGCGCTGTTCGCTTTTGCGATTACTTTTTCAGACGAACTGATTACTCGGATTGGCGTAAATGTCCGATCGGTTCAAGTCGGCTTTCTGTTCCTGGCCATTCTGGCCTTCAATCCGCTTCGAGAACGTCTACAAGGCCTGGTGGACCGGCTTTTTGATCGCGATCGCGCCGGGTATCGGCAGGCGGTTCGAGATATATCCGAAGCGATGGTCTCGATGCTTTCGCTGAACGAAATCAGTGACCGAATTCTTGTTGCGGTAACAGATACGATGGGAGTCGGCCGGGCGATGGTGCTTCTGTTGGACGAGACGGATAAGGTCCTGCGTCCCTCGGCGCGAAGGGGGGATTGGGACGAGGAAGGCAGCCAAATTGCGATCCCGAGCGACCACCCCCTCTGGAAAGAAATGTGGATTCGTCGAGAGGAATTGGTTCGAGCAGATTTCGACGAAGAGCCTGACCTGGAGCGGCGCGAACAATGTTGGGACGTTTACGACACGCTCGAGGTCGAGCTCCTGGTTCCAATTCTTTTCGGCGTTGATCTGCTGGGTGTCATCGCTGTCGGACGAAAGCTAACCGGGGAGCGCCTCGCGCCCGACGATCGAGAGCTGCTGCGGACGCTGGCCAATCAAAGTTCCATCGCGATTGAAAATGCGAAGGCCTTTGACGAAATCGCCAAGCTCAATGAATCACTTGAGGCGCGCGTCGAAGAGCGGACCCAGGAATTGCGCGATACTCAGAATCAGCTGATGCAAAGTGAGAAAATGAGTGCACTGGGCCAACTTGTTGCGGGAGTCGCTCATGAACTCAATAACCCGATCGGATTTGTGCACGCCAATCTTCAGCTCCTCGACGAGTTCATTGAGAAACTGGTTCGGGCAGAACATGGAGAGGGAGACGTCGAACAGATACGCGACGCCATCACTCGGCTGCTGACTCGGAGTCGAGAAGGCACAGAACGCGTCAAGCAAATCGTCCAGGACCTGAGAACATTTTCACGGATGGACCAGGCGGAGAGTCAGATGGCTGACCTCAACGAAGAGATCAACCGTACTCTGGCCCTAATGGAACCTCGCCTCAAAAGTGGCGTTGAGATCGTTCGAAATTTTGACGAGCTGCCCCAGGTTCGTTGTTACCCGGGTCAACTCAATCAGGTCTTTCTCAATTTGCTGATGAATGGATGCGATGCGATTGAAGCCAGTGGGGGCACGATCACGATCACGACCCGGGAAATCGATCGGGGCGTTCGCCTCGAATTTAAGGATGATGGGCCGGGCATTTCACCCGAGGTTCAAAGTCGGATTTTCGACCCGTTTTTCACCACCAAGGAGGTGGGTAAAGGGACCGGCCTGGGTCTCTCGCTTTCTCACGGCATCATTGAGCGACATGGGGGCCGATTCTTCGTCTCCTCGGAGCTGGGGCATGGGGCCTCCTTCGTGATCGACCTGCCCTTGGATGCAGTCGAAGACGGGGCCTGAGGTTTTCACCCCTCCGCTGGACGAATCGGCCTGCCACTCGTAGTCTTTCCGCTCCCGATGCCCTGACCAGAGAGAGGTCCTCCGATGAAGTGTGGTTTGATCGCCGGCTATTCCCCCGCAAATATTTCGATTCCGATCGATTTCATTAAAAGAGCCGAGAGCCTTGGTTTCAGCTCTGTGTGGACGGCGGAGGCTTACGGCTCTGACGCGGTTTCACCGGCGGCCTGGATTCTTGCCCAAACAGAGAAAATCAATGTGGGTACGGCGATCATGCAGATGCCGGCGCGTACCCCGGCCGCGACCGCGATGACCGCGATGACGCTCTACGCGCTCTCGGGCGGGCGATTCATCCTGGGCTTGGGGCCTTCGGGGCCTCAAGTTGTCGAAGGCTGGCACGGAGTTGCCTATGGCCGGCCTCTGACCCGAACCCGGGAGTATGTGTCGATCATCCGGAAAATTCTCGAACGAAAAGAAGGGGTGGTCCATGACGGCTTTCATTATCAGATGCCTTTCACGGGCGAAGGGGCGACGGGCCTCGGTAAGCCGCTGAAGAGCATTCTCCATGGCGATCCGGCACTCAAGATCTATACCGCTTCGATTTCAACGGCCGGCATGAAGTGCGCGGGTGAGGTCTCAGACGGCGTTTTCCCGGTCTGGATGAACCCCGAGCGTTACGATCTGTTCGAAGGCTCCCTCAATGAAGGGTTCGCGAAGGCGGGTGGGGGCAAGAGCTTGGATCATTTCGCGATTTGTCCCTTCGTCACGACCATTCTCGGTGACGATCTTGAACAGTGCCGAATGCCCGTGAAGCAAAACATGGCTTTGTACATCGGGGGCATGGGGGCACGGGATAAGAATTTCTACAACGACTACGCAAAGCGTCTCGGCTATGAGGAGGCGGCGGTTGAGATCCAAAACCTTTTCTTGGCGGGTAAAAAAAGCGAAGCCGCTGCCGCGGTGCCTGATGCGCTGGTGGATGACGTTGCGTTGGTCGGTCCCGAGGATCGTATTCGGGATCGGCTTCAGGCCTGGAAAGAGGCTGGGGCGAAGCGCCACGTCGACACGCTGCTGATGGGTGGTGGCCAACCCCGCGCCCTGGAAATCATCGCCGAGGAATTGCTTTAGGGTCTGAGTGGGAGAGGATCCTTTCAAATGGCAAGGCGCGGCCGCTCATCCAACCGCTCTTTTTCTTCGGGGATCCTCTGTGTCCCTGCGGTGCCGAGAGCGCCTATCCCAGGGGGGAGTCGGTTTTTCCTGACGGCCTGGGCAGTCCGTCGAGCCAGCCTTTCACGATGGCGCTAAAAGCGTCGGGCTGATCGAGGAGCACGTGGTGACCTGCGCCCGGTACGGTTTCGAGATGGGACTCGGGCAACTCGGTGCAGAGTTCTTGAGCCCCTTCTGCGGAGAGGATTGAACTTTCCTCGCCCCGGATGACCAGGGTCGGGCACCGAACCGCGCTGCAGTCCGGCGGCGGTCGGCCGGGCACCCCAAACCAACGGGGATCGAATTTGAAGCCAAATCGACCCCCGGTTTCCGCCCGGACAGACTGGATCGCGATGGATCTCCTGAGGGCCTCGTCGCAATGCTCCGCGCTCGGCACAAACCGAAATCGCTCGATGGCTTCCTTCTCCGACGGATAGTTTCTTCGCAAGGCAAGGGCCAGGCGGGCCGCTCGCCGGGATCGCTTTGGGCCGCCTCGGGCCGGATCCACAAGGGCCAGGCCTCTCACCCGTTCAGACCGCGACGCATGATCGAGGGCGACATGGGCCCCCATGGAGTGCCCAATGAGCGTCACCTGCGATTCACCCAATCGATCACAGAGTGCTTCGAGGTCAAGGTTGAACGCTCCGACTTGGAGCGTGTCGGGAGAATCGCTGTCCCCGTGACCCCGAAAGTCCAGTGCAATCAGGCGGTTATCGTCTGCCCAGCGAGGAGCCAGATGATCCCACCAATGCGCATTGGCGCCGCCGCCGTGTAGCAGGATGACCGGCTCGGTCTCGGGAGGACCCCACTTCAGCATATGAAGCTTGATGCCGGGTGTGAGAGGCGAGTTGAATATTTCGGAGGCCGCTTTCATTCGGGCCGAAGGCTAGCTTGAGTGTCGGGATTCGGGGCCCTCCCCGGTTCAAATCGAGGGTGCTGGGTTTCCGTATCGGACGGTCCAAAAGCTTCTGTTTGCGGGTTTTGGGAGTTGGCGAAGCCGATGGCGGCTAGCGGTTTTAGAGCAAAAGTGCCGAAATCGATGTCCAGGGCTGTTCTCAGTGCGTTTTTCGATTGACTCCAGTTGCGAAACCCTTATGATCGCGCCCAATCAACGTGTTTTAAGCACGTTTTGGGGTACTGGCTCTTTGAAGACTCCGATGAGCGGAGTTGGAGGGGGCCGGCAATTGAGAGGGAGAGTTCCATGGCCGCTAAGAAGAAGAAGGCACGTCGCGCAAAGAAGCCCGTTGAATTGATCATTTCGAAGGCCCGGGTGAAGAATGCTGTCAAGAAGTGCAACGTAGGCTCTGAGTTCTACGAGGCACTCGACGGTGCGGTTCGAGAGCTCATCAAGGGCGCAGAAGGCCGCGCAGTAGGCAACAAGCGCAAGACGTTGAAGGCCGTCGATCTTTAGTCGGAGAGAGCGAAGGCGTGCTCCCCGCTCGGGGTTTGCACAGGCTTTCCGATGATCGTTGGCAGGCCCGCCGAGAGGGGTTTCCTTCTTGGCGGGCCTTCTTCTATTGAGAGCCCCCGATGGCATAACCGAATGGGTCGCCTGCATTGCACCCGTCTTCAGTCTTCCTCACTCGCCCGGACCCACAGCTCGAGCCACGATCGTCGATCTTTTCCGTGGTGAATGGATGGACGACTGATCCGAAAGTCTGCTGTCTGGGCGCATGCGGGCTCAAGGCGGGATGAAGGATTCCGGTCGAAGCTCGGAAAGTTTGACCCGCCCACCACCAGACGGATTCGATGGCCCCTTCGGAAGGTTCGAACGGCTTGCCCGAGATCGGCCTGGATGCGAATCGCCTGCCCAGGTTCGAGGAAAGACGGTTCGGCGCCCTCAGCCTTGAGGTCTCTCCAGCGGGCCCGCTGAATCCCTTCGCAGACATTCTCTGCGCGCCCGTTGGGGGCGACATCGATCAGTTTTCCCGTGACGTCAAAGTCCTCGACATCAGTCTCGATCTCGATCGAGAGACAGACAGGCCCGGTGAGCGTTAAATCGTTTTCAAGGGGTTCGGAGTCGTATAGAAGAATGTCATTCCGACTCTCCAGGCCGCTCTGATCTTTCACACCCCCCTTCCATCCGAATAGAGGTCCACCGATGGCCGGGGTCGGTTCATTGGGGTCGTGTTCAAACCGGAGCGGGGTGGAGTCGTCATCCGGCTCTTCCCAGGAGAGTCGACCTGTGCCCGCATCGGCATCCAGAAAACATGGGCGGCGGTGGCTATTTTCGGGTGGCCAGCTTTGAGACACTTGCCAGGCTTCGCTGCCGGGCAAAAAGTATTGAACAGGTGCCGGAGTCTGGATCGAATCCCGAGAGCAAAGATGGCGATCAAAATGAGCGATGGCTTCTCTCAAGGCGACACCGCCCAGCCCCTTTCGCCACCAGCTGACTTTGGCCGGAACTCCGTGGGCCCATGGACCGAGAATCAACCGAGGCTGGACAGCTCTTTCATTATGGTGGGCCGCGATGAGCTGGTCGTATTGTTCCATCTGACTCGGCAAGAAAAAATCGTACAGGCCGGCCATTGAAAGCACCGGAGGAATCTTTTCAGGGAGTTCGGCCTCGAGGGCCGCCCAGTACGCATCCTTACGCGGATGATCGAGCCAGTCTCGGATCCAATCGACTGATCGAAGCGCGACTCGATCGGCCTCGCGCACAGGTCTGTGGGCCAAGCCGCGCTCGAGATCGAGCTGACGGGCCGATAAGGTCTCCTTGTCTCCCACCAGAAGGCCCCATTCGAGCGCATTGTGCATCGCGAGCGCCCCTCCACGGTAGAAGGTGGAGTAAAGGTCGCCGGATCCGATCCATGAGACGATTGCGCCGACATGTTCGGGGGCTTCAGCTAACACACACCAAGCCGTGTAGGCAAGATAGCTGGCCCCAAGCAGGCCGATGGGTTGCCCGCCAGACCAAGGCTGCTGGAGGACCCAGTCCATCGTATCGCGACCGTCATTTCGTTCCGCCTCGAAGGGAACGAATTGTCCCTCGGAGGCGTAACGACCGCGCACATCTTGGAGGACGACGTGGTAGCCCAGCTCGGCCAAAAGTCGGCCGGTCATTCCGGTCAAGCTCCGAGAACCACGAACGCCGTAGGGGGTCCGGATGAGCAGAGTTCCAAGGGGCGACTCGTCGCCGACGGGCCAAACGTGCCAGGTTGCTAAACGGACGCCGTCTCTCATCGGGACGAAATGGAGCTCCATCTGGGCTCGATAGCGGGCCGCTGGCAGCTTCATACCCAACCGAAGCAACCTGAGAATCAAGAGTCGACCTCGGATTCGGCTAGCTCCGAAGAGGCTTCCTCCAATTCTGAGGGGTGAGGCGCGGGCCGGACATCCTCGGGCGAGAGATGCACCCCCACCCGAAAGAGGTGCTGTAAATCGATCCTTTGCAGCCCCTCGCTCAAGCTGAGCGCGTTTTCCTGACTCAAATGCTCAAGGCCCAGGCTACTGATCCGAGCTGCTTTTTCGATGGCTTTCGGGAGTGTCTCCGCATCGGCGAGGTCACTGCGGTCGGCGACGGCGACCTGATTGGCCAAATTGATGAAGGCGTAAAAGAAGCGCGCTCTTTCCTCGGGTGCGAGCTCGGCCACCGCCCTAAAGAGAGAGAAACGATGGTCCGCTGCGGCGGGCAAGTCTGTGATCCAAACGGGGAGTGGCCATTCACTGCTTTCGATAGACTGGGCGTTGGGAGGGAGGTCGCCCAGTCGATCAGATCGCAGGTAGCCGTAGATTCGCATCGCGCGGTCCCAGGAGGGAAAGCCGAGATCTTCCAAGCGACCGGTTCGCCACCGCAAGGCCCATTCTTCCAGCTCGACTTGTTGTTCCTCCTCGACCGACTGGAGGATGCGAAAGTAGAGCCAGTAGTCACTTTCAAAGAGAACGCGTAGGAGACGGGTGAGGACGGCGAGGTCTTCATTCGGCTTGCGGGCGACGTAGTAGAACTGCCCGTCGAGAGTTTGGCCTCCTTCCGGCGGTTGCCAGTCTTCGTCGCCGGAGGGCTTGAGGTCGACGGCCACATGGGCGCGGAGGTAGAGGGCGAGCAGTTCTGTGTCCATTGAGCGCGCTGCCCGAATCAGGGTGGGGTCTCCGGCTTCGGCCAGAGTGGCGACCCAACGGTCCAGATCCGCTCGATCCGGCGTCAATCCTTTCCACGCGTCGAGGTCGAGGCAGGCGATGATCTGATCTTCCGTCGCGTGTTCGAGAAGCCAGCTCGAATCATCGATGCCGACTTCTTTGCATGTAAAACAGAGCTCGGCTTCGGGGAGAAGCGGCACGATGGCTTCGGGCTCCGGGCAGAGTTCAAGAATCCGGTTCCGCCAGGCCATAGGCGCCTCGCAGACTGCCGCGACCTGTTCATCGAGGCTCAAATCCGACATCTGTGACCGTGCGGAGGCGCGGTTTTCTCGGGCCAGCTTGAGGATGGGTCGAACTCGTTGGGCGGCGCTGAGTCGGTCCGTCATGGCGGCAGACTAACACCCAGGGCGAGGCGTGCCGCTTCTCGGGTCGCGGGCGGCCTCGGGCCTGATCGCCGCCGCGCTATGGTGGGGAGGTGGCCGACCTGAAAACCATTCGCGAGCGACTCAAGAAATTTGATTCGGTAAGCCTAGAGGCCGCAGAGCACCAGCAGGCGGCTGTGGCGGTGGTTCTGCGGGAAGGCGATTCGGGCAGTGAAATCCTCTTCATCGAGCGTTCGACCCGGGAGGATGACCCTTGGTCGGGCCACATGGCTTTCCCGGGCGGTCGGGTCGAAGCCGCGGATGCGAATACCCGAGCCGCCGCCGAGCGCGAAACCCTCGAAGAGGTGGGCGTATCGCTGGCCGGGGCCGATTACTTGGGCCACTTGGCCGACCTGCAGGGCAGCCCGAGATTTCGGCAAAATAAGCTGATCGTCAGCGCCCACGTTTACTCCGTGAAAGACCCCTCTCCCTTTGTCCTCGACCAGCGAGAGGTCGCGACCGCACTTTGGTTTCCGGTTCAGGGCCTCAGCGATCCCGAGCGACACGTTCCCTACCGAACCCCGGCGATGAGAGAGGTCGACTTTCCAGGCTTGCTTGTGGGAGAACCGTATCGCCACGTCGTCTGGGGCCTGACCTATCGATTCGTAGATATCTTCATGGGCGCCATTGAACGCCCGCTCCCCGACCGCTGGGACCCCTCTCATGAGGCACGCTGGCGGCAGGATCGAGAGGAGTGATGGCGCGGCCTGCGGGATGGAAGCCATTTGGCTCACTCACCCGGGTGCTTGATCTCTCGGAGCAGGTGCTCCGGAAAGCACTGCCGGCAGAAATCGACCCGGCCGAATTTGAGCGCCATCAGGCCTTCCGCTGGGAATCGAGATGGCGAAAAGGTGAGCTGCTGCCGATCGAGCATCCGGCCCTCTTCGACCTGAATGACTTAATGGGGCTAGAGCCGGGGTTGGAGAAGCTGGATCTGAATGTCCGCCAGCTCATCGCCGGGCTTCCCTTTAATGATGTGCTCCTCTACGGAGAGCGGGGCACTGGAAAGTCTTCGGCGGTCCGGGGTTTGTTGAAGCGATATGCCAATCAGGGCCTCCGTGTAATTGAGGTGGATCGCCATGACGTCGTGGACCTGCCTCGCATTCTCGATTGGGTCCGCTTTGCGCCGAAGCAGTCGTATCTCATCTTTTGCGACGACTTAACTTTCTCCCCGGAGGAGCCCGGATTCGCGGAGTTGAAAGCTGCCCTACAAGGCGGGCTGACCGCGCGCCCATCCCGAACAGCCATTGTCGCGACCAGCAATCGGCGTCATCTGGTCCCCGAGTCGATGCGGGATAACCGGGCTGCGGCTGTCGATGAATCGGGCGAACTTCATCTGGGCGAGGCGCTGGAAGAAAAACTCGCTCTTTCGGACCGATTTGGGCTCGTGATCGGTTTTTACGCTTTTGACCAAACAACTTACCTGGCGGCAATCGACGCCTGCCTGAACCGCGCGGGGATCCCGGCGTTGGATGAAGGGCAGAAGCGCGAAGCGCTCCGTTTTTCCTTAGAGCGAGGAAGCCGGTCCGGTCGCACGGCTCAGCAGTTCAGCAATGCTCTGATGGGTCGAATCCGGCTCTCTAAGCGAGGCTGATGAAGGCAGCGAGTTTCGCCTCGCCAGCGCTGAATCCGGAGGGGCTGACCGTTTTTGACCCGGACCTCTCAAATAATGTTGAGCTCGCGACCAATCTTTGACACTGCGCTGAGTGCTGCATCGAGATGTTCGCGATTGTGCGTGGCCATGTAAGAGGTTCGGATCATGGAATGGCCCGGCGGTACCGCAGGGCTCACGACAGGGTTCGCGAACACCCCTTCTTCTTCAAGCCGCTTGGCCATACTGAAGGCTGTGAGGTCGTCACCAATCATCAGTGGGATCACTGGCGACTCGGACGTTCCGGTATCGAAGCCGAGTCCTTGTAGCTCTCGCTTCATGTAATCGGTTGTTTCCCAGAGGTGCTTTCGACGCTCGGGTTCCGCCTCGATGATATCGAGCGCCTTCAGGGCGGCGGCGGCAGCGGAGGGCGGCATTGCGGCGGAGAAGATCCCTGAGCGTGAGTGATGTTTCAGATAGTCAATGACTTCGGTTGGAGCGGCGATGTAGCCGCCGACCGTCGCAAGCGACTTTGAGAAAGTTCCCATGACCAGATCCACTTCGTGCTCAAGGCCAAAGTGCTCTGCAATGCCGCGCCCGTGGCTTCCGAACACCCCAACGCTATGGGCATCGTCAACGAAGAGGCGACTGCCTGCTTGATTTTTCAGCTTCACAATTTCGGGCAGGTTGGCGACGTCCCCTTCCATGGAAAACACGCCATCGACGACGATGAGCTTTCCTTTGTCGTCGGAGATCCGCGAGAGCTTCGCATCCAAATCGGCCATGTCATTGTGTCGATACTTGACCGATTTTCCGAAACCGAGCCGCACACCATCGATGATCGAGGCATGGTCCATTGAGTCGAGGATCGCGACGTCGTGGCGACCCAGGAGGCAAGACAAAACGCCGAGATTGACTTGAAATCCTGTTGAGAAGGTGAGGACTGCCTCCGCGTTCAAGAACGCCGCGAGACGTTCTTCAAGTTCGCCGTGAATATCCAGGGTTCCATTGAGGAGGCGAGACCCCGCACAGCCCGTTCCGTAGCGCTGAATGGCGGCCTGGGACGCTTCCTTGACCGCCGGATGATTGGTCAGTCCAAGGTAGTTGTTCGAGCCGAGCATAATGACCTTTTGGCCATCGAGGGTGACCACGGGATCCTGGGGCGACGAAACGCTCCTGTAATACGGATACAGGCCCGCTGCGCGGACTTCCTTATGGATCTGGTAGTCAGAACATTTTTGGAAAACGTCCACGATGTCTCCTCTCGGGTTTCCTTCGGGATCAGCGCCGGCGGGCTGCTCGGTGGGATTCTTGCCCCACCTACGCTCACCTACTCACCGCCAAGCGGCTGGCTCGGTGCTCTCGCCACATGGCGTTGGGTCTGTTCGAAGTGGCGTCTGACCTAGATCCCGCTCGTTGTCGAACTCGGTGGTTGGCCGAGTCGGAGGTCTCAATGGAGGGAGCAAAAGCCTAACCCACCGGATTTCGAACTGTCACGCTTTTCGGGCCGGATTTTGCCCCGCGGGGCTTAATGGCGTTGCCCTGAGGTTAAGTTGATCTAAAACCTCAGCCGCTCCCCGCTCGAGTCCTGTAAATTTCGCCGGCCATGAGAAGAACACTTCGCGATCGAGGGACAAGGACCGGATCGCCCCTTGGCGTGGGGCTCGCGATTTTGCTGCTTGGCTGTCCGGGGGGCCTCGCACTCGCCGCGGAATCGGGCTCGCTGGCCGCCGCTCCGGATCCTGCGAACGATCCTTTCTACGGTGAGGCCCCGATCGAAGATCCCTACGGCTTCGATGAAGAGGCCGATGCCCTCTTTGACGACGAATTTGATTTGGAGGCGGAAGCCCCGCCTGGTTTTCCGGACCCCTTTGAAAAATTCAACCGAGGAGCGCTCAAGTTCAATGGCTTTCTCGACCGTTTCATCCTCGATCCCGTCACAATCGGGTACCGAATGATTTTTCCTGAAGTCGTCCGTCGTTCGATCAACCGTGTCTTTGACAACGTCAATTCGACGCAGACCCTCGTCAACGACATCTTTCAGTTGGAATGGAAAGATGCAGGGATCACAACGGCGCGTCTCTTGGTCAATAGCACGATCGGCGTTGGAGGAATTATGGATCCAGCCGGGCGCTTCGGCCTTGAAAAACATGTGTCTGACTTTGGGCAGACCCTTGCCATTGCCGGGGCGCCAAGCGGCCCTTACCTCGTTTTGCCAATCCTAGGCCCCTCGGACGTCCGAGACGGATTAGGGCTGGGTGTCGATGCGATCTTTCATCCCACCTTTTACCTGCTGGGAGGAACGGATGTGCTCTTCTTTAGCGGGAGCTCAGGTTTGACCGAGCGGGCGAGGTACTACGAGGAATTCAAGGCCCTTCAGGAAAGTTCGATTGATTTCTACGCTGCTCTTCGGAGCGGCTTTTACCAGAATCGGCAAGCCCAGATTTGGGCCCGTCGAGAAGACCGCCGGCCACAGTCCGGACGCGTCGAAACCGCCCGGTTGGATGAATAGCGTCTCGCCGCTGGGTGGAATCCTTCGAGGGTCGGGATCTTCCGGCAGTCGCCGGAGGATTGCAGGGGCGCAATCAGCGAATCCCCCCCATGCGGGTCGCTTCCTTCCGCGACAGGCTCGGGGCGTCGGATCGGCGTTTCAGGTCTGATGTCAAACCGTCCCCCCTCCAGCTTGCCGAGAAGGGCTGACTACGGGTCCGGTGCCTATTGGCGTTCGATTCGGCTTTTCGCGGACCGAGCCGAAGCGTGGGGCGAGCTCGCTGACGACTTTCATCATTTTTCCGTTCGCCTTCGTCATGACGGCAGGCAAATCCTTTCAGTCGAGGGCGATGGCATTCGGGTGCCCTGGACCACATGTCCGTCGGCCAAGGCCCCGCTTGACGACCTCGTCGGCACCCCTTTGGGCGCTTCACTCCGGGAAACCTGGGGCCGATCCGATCCACGGCGACAATGCACCCACTGGTTTGACTTGGCCTGTCTCGCCTGGATGCAGGCCACCCGGTTTTGCGCGGCGGGTCACGAGCAAAGGACGTACCGCATGCAGCTTCCCGACCTCCAAGAGCGATCGAGTCGCCCGACTCTTTGGCGGGACGGCGAGCGTGTGATCGAGTGGTCGATTGTGGGTATGAAGATTCTCCACTCGTCCCCCGACCGATTCAGCGAACTCAGTTTGCGAGGTCCAGCTTGGACCTCGGTGATGCAAGGTTCTCGCGGTCCGATCGATGAAGATCTCGCCGAAGCCGCGTGGGTGCTCCGCCGAGGTGTCTTCATCGGCATGGGTCGTCAATATGATTTTGACCAGATCCAGGTGGCCAGCGAGTTCGCTCCCGTGGTGGGCGGGGCGTGCCATACTTTTAACCAGCCCAACCTCGACTCGATTCAGAAGTTGCCCAAGACCGTGCGTGATTTCACCGATCGACCTGATCAGCTGCTGAACCGTGGGTCAGCTTGATCCCATGTCTGCTGCATACGCTCATCGCTTGCATCTCACGTCGCACTTTTCGCCGAAGCAGCCTCTGGTCAATCCATACTCGCTGACTCGCTTGCCGCATCACCCCAAGAAGATTTGATACTTTCCATAGACCCAGACTAGAAAAGGAGTCCTGGCATGTCGCTCTCAGGGCGGATTGCTCTCGTGACCGGTGCGAGCCGCGGCATCGGTCGGGCCATCGCGCTGGCCCTCGCGGAGGATGGCGCGGATGTGGCCATCCACTATCACCGCGACCGAGCGGGCGCCGACGAGACCGCTCGAGGTGTCCAGCACCTGGGACAGCGCGCTTTCGTTGGTCCGGCTTCCCTCGAAGACGGTCCGTCACTTCACAGCTTGGTCGAAGACGCGGCGGAGCGTCTGGGTCCCATCGACATCTTGGTCAACAATGCAGGCATAGCCAGTCGAGGCTTGCCCGTTTCCAAGACGGACCCTGCAGAGCTTGAAAGGGTGATGAGGGTCCACGCCTTGGCCCCCCACGCTTTGTGCCGACTTGTTCTGCCTGGAATGCGAGAGGCTGAGCGCGGAGACATTATCATGATTTCAAGTGCGGCGACGGCCCACCACGGCGCCAATGGAGCACCCTACAACATGGCTAAGTCGGCGCTGGAATCGCTCGCATTCACCTTAGCCAAGGAAGAACGCCGGCATGGAATTCGCGTCAATGTCGTGGCGCCGGGTCTCGTTGAAACGGAAATGGGTCTACGGCTGATGAAAGCTGTAGCGGGAGTCGAAAGCCTACGCGAAGTGGATGCTTCGATGCCGTACGGACGGGTGATTCAGCCCGATGATATCGCCCATGCGGTGCGACACCTTGTTTCGAGCCATTCGAGCTATGTGAACGGCCAACGCCTGTACGTTGATGGCGGGGGGGCTTGAGAATCATGTGGGATAGTCTGCGATCCTTCTTCGCACCACCGATTGCGGCCGACCCCGCGCAGTCTACGACGCAGCTCACTTGGATTGTCCGCCTCCGTTGGCTGGCGTTGGGTGCGCAAATTCTCTCGATTTTTTTCGGACTCGAATTCGATGTTCTGGAGCCGAGCCTTGTGCCGGCCTTCCTCGGAGTCATCGGACTGCTCGCATCCTTCAATGTCGCGACCTGGTTTGCTCTGCGTCAAGGCTGGGAGTTGCCCCGCAGTCAAATTTTACTTCAGCTCGCCGCAGACATTGCGGCCCTCTCCACTCTCATTGCTTTGACGGGTGGCGCATGGAACCCGTTGGTTCCAATCCTCTTTGTTCATTCGGTGCTCGGCGCGATGTTGCTGGACGGTCGAAGTGGTCTCATTTTTGTCGGCCTGTTGATCGTCTGCCTCGGCCTCATTCAGGCGAATAGCCATATCCCTCCCCGGCTCGAGCCGTCTCTTTTGCCCGCACAAATTCTTTTCCCAGCTCAGTATCTGATTGCCGTCGTCTTCTTCATTCTCACCGCTTGGCTTTCTCGGACCCTAGTGGCTCTTCAACATCACGCCTCACTTTCTCGCGACCGGCAAATTCGCATCGATCGATTGCGCGCGGTGGGTGCCCTCGCTGCGGGGTTATCCCACGAATTGGCGACACCGTTAAACACGGTTCAGCTTCGCTTGGCTCGACTGGCCCGTGTTCCGGAGCTCAATGAGAGTTCCGACCTCAAAACCGCGAGGGAAGAGCTCGAACGTTGCGGTGAGGTCTTGCGCCATATGGCGGGATCTCAATTGGATCCGGAAAGGCTTTCGCTCGAAGTGGTTGACGTCGCCCACCTGGCCAGACAGGTGTGCAGTAGTGTTTCGAAGGTCAATGAAGAAGTGCCAATCACTTTCACCTGGGACGGCCGAGGCCCCCGCCGCGCACTCCTCCCTTCTGTGGCTTTTTCACAGGCACTGATCAATCTCATCGAAAATGCGATCGAATCGGATCCTGGCGGAGGCGGCGTGGATGTTTCAGTGCAGGGGGCGGGGGATCACGTAGACCTCGTGGTTTCGGACCGAGGAAATGGCTGGCCAGCCCTCGTCCGCCAGCATTTGGGCGAACCTTTTGTGACAACGAAGGAGCGGGGGGTGGGGCTAGGCCTCTACTATGTTCACAGTCTATCCGAGGCCATCGGTGCGAGTTTGATTCTGGAGGACCGCCACGGAGGCGGAGCGATGGCTCGGGTTTCACTCCCGGCGGTCGTCACCGCTCCAAGTTCTGCGGAGCTCGAATCTTGACCGAAACCCAGAAAACGCTGCTGATCGTTGAAGACGACCAGAGGTTTGCCGACACCCTCGCGGCTGAATTTCGTGACCTGGGTTACGAGGTAGAATGGCTAGATAGCCTCGAGGCCGTAGAAAAGTCGAGCCTCACCCGATATCACTTTGCTGTGGTGGATCTTCGTTTGCGACAGGACAGCGGTTTAGACGTCATTTCGAGCATCAAAGCGAGATCACCCGATACCTCGATCGTTGTTTTGACAGGCTATGGGAGCATTGCGACGGCTGTCCGAGCCACAAAGTTAGGGGCGACTGCGTACCTGACGAAACCCGTGGAAGCCGAGCAGATTGAGAGAGCTTTTCTTGGTGAGGGCGACGATGAGGAGATCCCGATCCCGGACCAGTTCCAGAGTCTCTACCGTCACGAACGGGAATACATTGAATACGTTCTCGCCGAATGCGATGGAAACATCAGCCAGGCGGCCCGTCGTCTGGGTCTCCACCGACAGAGCCTTCAGCGCAAGCTAAGAAAGTACACGCCGAATTGACCCACTTGAGGTCGCCTGAGGAATGCCCATGAATCGCTTTGAAGACAAGGTTGTTCTCGTTACAGGAGCTGCCGGCGGAATCGGTAAGGCGTCGGCCATGCGGATCGCGCAAGAGGGGGCCAGGATCTTCTGCGTGGATGTTCAGCGCGACGCTGTCGAACAAACCGCACGCGAAATTACTCAAGCGGGCGGACGGGGTTTTGGAGCGGGCTGTGACATCAGCGACCCCACCGACGTAGAGTCCGTCATGACTCTCGCGATCGAGACCTATGGTCGGCTCGATTCGCTTTGCAACATCGCGGGGATTCTTCATTTCCATAACACCCACGATTTGACTCTGGATCTTTGGAGACAAATTCTATCGGTCAATCTCACGGGCACGTTTCTCATGTGTCAGACCGCTCTGCCCCACCTGCTTGAGACAGGCGGGAACATCGTCAACATGTCTTCGACGGCCGCGCTTGCAGGGCATCCTTGGACGGCGGCTTACTCCGCTTCCAAAGGTGGAATTTTGGCGCTGACTCGAACCCTCGCCGTGGAATATGGTCGAAAGGGGCTCCGGGCGAATTCGGTCTGTCCGGGGTCGGTGAAGACCTCCATGCACAAGCAATTCAGCTTGCCCGAGGGAGCGGACGAATCTCTACTTCAGCGGATCATGGCACTCGATCGATTTCGCGGTCCGGAATCGGCCGCGGCAGTGGTGGCCTTCTTGGCATCGGAGGATGCTGCTCACGTCAACGGTGAGGAAATTCGCGTCGATGGTGGAACGCTCGCATGACCTTTCCCAAGCGATCGTCCTAGAGTTCGTAAACCAATAAACCGTCGCTGTCCCGATGAGCGTCGGCGCCTCCGAGCTGACGAATATGCTCAAGGTGTGCATAGGTCTCGCTGGCCGCCATACCGCCCCAGCTACGGGGCTTGAAAAGTTTGTGCATGAAGGCGTCGACGGTGGCGGGACCCAGATCACGCGCGATTTCACGGACATGATCTAAGCGTTCTTCGTGATGTTGCTTGATTGCATGGCATCGCTTGGCGAGGTCATCGAAGGGGTGACCGTGAGCCGGCAGAACTTGGCTGACATGTTTAATCGCTGCGGCCTCGTCGAGGGATTCGAAGAACGCCTTGAGCGGATCGGGGTTTCGAGTCATCCCTGAGATATGAGGCGTGATCGTCGGGAGCACGTGATCCCCTGCCAGGAAGATCTCTTCGGCGGGGTCGTGAAGGCAGATGTGGTCTTCGGTGTGACCTGGAGTGTGGACCACAAAGAACTCTCGGCCACCGAGCTTGAGAATGTCCCCTCCGAAAGCGGGCCGAGTAATGGCCGGGAAGCGGGCGGCTCTTCCCATCCAGCCCATTAATCGAAAGCGAAGGCGCATTTTAAGAGGCGGGCGCGGTGAAGTGCCCCCCCAAGGCGTCTTGCCGCTCCATCGTGGAGGCTTGGGGGTAAAGGGCTCTCTGGCCCGCTGGCGTTCGACGCCTTCTTCGGTCTGATAACCGGATTCGGCATGGCGATGCGCCTCAAGGTCGTTGACCGAAATCTCAGGAGTGTCGTCGGTCTGAAGCCCCAAACTGAAGGATCGGTGCGCCACGAGTTGGGCACCGCTTCGCGCAACAATTCGACCGGCTCCGCCGAAATGGTCCGGGTGTGAGTGCGTCACCACTACGGTATGGATGTCCTCGATCTTCAGCTGGGCTTGCTTCAAGCGAAGTTCCAGGGTTTTGAAAGACGAGGGTGTAGGGAGGCCCGGATCCACCAGGGTCGCGCCTTCAGAATCGGTGATGGCGTAGCAGTTCACGTGCCCAAGCCCCGGAAGCGAGATCGGCAGCTGAATTCGAAGAACGTCACGGGCGACCTCGCTGACTTCCTCCGAAGCGCGTTCTTGTTCCTGGCGACGCGGCCTTTTGGCCTTCGTGTCTTCTTTTTTTTCCATGCGCGGAGCTTAACGAATACGAATCGTGACGCGATCCCATCAAGCGCTCTGAATCGGATAGATTGTGCGAGGAGACCCAACGCCATCGAATCGGCCAAGGAGGAAATCATGGAAGGAATGGTTGCGGAAAAAGTGGCGCTGGTCACGGGTGGGGGCAGCGGAATTGGTCGAGAAACCGCGCTGCTTTTTGCGATGGAAGGTGCCAAGGTTTGGGTGGTTGACTGCTCCCCGGAGGCTATGGAGCAGACCGTTGATTGGATTCGCCAGCGGGGCGGTATCGCCGAAGGGTCATGCGTGGACGTCTCCGATGAGTCGGGTGTCAAGCAGATAATGGCCAACTGCCTAGAGGTCTATGGGCAGCTCGACTGTGCAGTGAACTCGGCCGGTATCTCAGGCCCGCAATCTTTTCTGAAAGATCTTTCCTTGGAAGCCTTTCGTGGCGCGGTGGATACGAATCTGAATGGTACGTTTCTGTGTATGAAACATGAGCTTCGAGCGATGGAGCCGGCCGGAAGGGGTGCAATCGTGAACCTATCCTCAGGCGCTGGATGGATTGGAACCCCGGGCTTGGGGGCCTACTGCGCGACGAAGCATGCGGTCCTCGGGCTAACCAAGACCGCTGCGCTCGAAATGGCTCGGACGGGAATCAGGGTCAATGCCATTTGTCCGGGCAGTATCGATACCCCGATGCTGCAAGCTTCGATGAGGGGAGATGAGGCCGTGACGGCGATGATTCGCTCGAGCATGCCCATCGGCCGATTGGGTGAGGCCAACGAGGTGGCCGAAGCAGCCGTATGGCTCTGCTCAGACAGGGCCTCCCTGGTCACAGGAATTTCGATGGCCGTAGATGGCGGAGCGGTGTCCCGCTGATCCCATCGGCGCCTGTCTTCGCCTCTCCTTTTAGATTTCGGTTGAGTCCTGTGCCGCCGGTTCATCGCTTTCAATAGGATGCCAGCCTTCGTCGGCGAGAGATTGAAGCGCCTCGCTGCGGTCAGGCAGGTGAATAGCCAGAATGGCCCGATCACCTGCTGAGGGCATGTCCAGACTCGACATGGGTTTGAGCTGCCCACCCTGTTCGAGTGCCAGAAAGACGTAGCGTTCGCTGGCTGAGTTGGCCGAAGCGTCAGGCGACTCGTCTTTTGGGGGTTCGCCTTGGTATTCAAAATTAATCATTTCGACATCGCCGCGGCGAGCCCGCACGTCCCAGCGTTCGACATCATGGGGTCCGTCAAAAATCATCTTCGCTGCGCCCCGAGCGATCATCTCCGAACCGACTCCCCCGGTTGTTTGGGCGCCGGCAATCAGGCTGGTGGGGACGCCAAAGAGTTCGCGAGCCCGCCGAGAAAAGACGCCATTCAAAGTGTCGTTGCCGGTGAGCGCAACGATCGTATCGATCGACTCGAAACGGGCGCGCTGCATCACCCGCTCTTGCAGCGCATTGCCAAAGATCACTTGGTGCCCCGCTTCCTCAGCGATCCGAATTTGCTGTGGGTTTGAGTCAAGGAAGACGACGGTCCGCCCTTTGTCCCTTAAGGCGTTGGCGAGCGCGAGGCTCAGTGCATTGGCTGAAAGAATGGCCACGCCCTCTCGACCGGGTAAGCGAACGCCGAGCCATCGGCCTACCGGTCCGGCGCTCAGACCCGCGAGCACGACCGTGCAGGCAATCGTGAGAAAAACCAGAGCTCTGAGTTCAACGCCGCCGGGAATATTTTCGCGCTCCAGTGTACCGGCGACGATTGAGGCAATGGCGGCGGCGACGATTCCGCGCGGGCCCACCCATGCCACAAAGGCACGTTCTCGAATACTGAGGTCCGATTCTTGGGTCGCGAGAAACACTTCGAAGGGTCGGACACAAAGAATGAGAGCCGCCACGACGCTCAACCCGCCCCACCCCAAAGCGTGCACCTGTTCGAAGCGGACATCGGCCGCGAGCATGACAAAGAGAAGTCCGATCAAGAGAATCGAGAGTTGATCCTTGAACTCTCGAAGGTCGCGATCGACGCCTTGGCCTAGGTTGCCGACAACGGCGCCCGCGATGGTGACGGCGAGAATTCCACTGTGAGAGACGAGGGTCTCGCAGCCCTGAAAAAGCAGAAGAACGGCCGCGAGGGTGACGATGTTTTCAAGCCCCTCTGGGATCAAGCGGCGGATCCCGAGCATTCTGGAGATGACGAGGCCTCCGGCCCCGCCGGCGAAGAGCCCAAAGCCGAGGCGGGAGAACAGCCCGATGCCGCCTGCCGCCATGGACCCCACGTCCGGCGCGATCACCAGTTCAAGAACCAGAACGGCCAAGATGGCACCGATCGGATCGATCAGGACGCCTTCGGCTTCAAGAACCGTGGCGACTCGGGGCTTGAGTCTTAGCTCGGTCACCAAAGGGCCGATCACGGTCGGACCCGTCACGACAACGAGGCTTCCGAAGAGAAAGGCGATTCCCCAGTCCCATCCGAGCCCCCAGCGGGCGGCCAGAGCGCCTCCGATGAGGGTCAGCAAGGCTCCCCAGGTGACGAGCCTGCGGATGGCCGCTTGTTCCCGACGAAGGCGGTTGAACTGGAGATTCAATCCTCCTTCAAAAAGGATGATGGCGACGGCCAGATCGACGATGACGAAGAGCCCGTCCCCCAATTCCCGGGGATCGATCCAGCCAAGGCCGTCGGGCCCAAGGCCGATGCCAGCCGCCAGCAAAAGCACGATGCCGGGCAGCCGGAGATGCCTCGCCATGGACTGCGCGAGCACGCCGGCCGTTAAGGCGAGCACTAACCCGAGTGCGGAATGCTCCGCTGCCAATTTTCTTCTATCGCCTTCGCGGAGGCGCTGCGCCGCGAAACAGACTCGGAGTCAACGGCTAGCGCTCGCGGGTCCCCGCGATGAATTCCTGCATGTGGGTGTAGGCCTCATCGTCGGTGACCTGTTTGGGCGGGTGCTTCATGAAGTACGAGGAGGGCGCATGAAGAATTCCTCCGACGCCCCGATCCAGGGCCAGCTTGGCACAGCGGATGGCATCAATCGAAACCCCGGCGCTGTTTGGGGAATCCTCAACTGAAAGACGCATTTCCAGATTCATCGGAACGTCACCAAAAAGCTTTCCCTCCATTCGGAGGAAGCAGACTTTGTTGTCTTTTTGCCACGCCACGTAATCGCTCGGACCCACGTGGATATTCTCATCGTTGAGTCGTTCCGCTGTGACGGATTGAACGGCCTCGGTCTTTGATTCCTTCTTTGAAGCCAATCGGTCTCGGTTGAGCATATTGAGGAAGTCGGTGTTGCCGCCGGTGTTCAGCTGGTAGGTCCGTTCCAGCTTGACTCCACGCTTGGCAAAAAGGTCCGTGAGCGTGCGATGGGTGATCGTGGCGCCGAGCTGAGCCTTGATGTCATCTCCGACGATCGGCAGGCCCGCCTCCTCGAAGCGCTTGGCGAAAGCAGGGTCGCTCACGATAAAGACCGGCATGCAGTTGACGAGGGCGACCCCTGCTTCCAAAGCGCACTCGGCGTAAAAGCGGGCCGCCTCCTCGGAGCCCACGGGGAGGTAGCTGATCAGCACTTCGGCCCCGCTTGAGCGCAGGATCTCGATGATCTCGTGTTGAGTCGACTCGGGCTCGTCCGACGGAAGAAAGGTGCTTGTCTCAGGGTGGTCGGACATGTGGTCAGCGACGCCGTCGAGCATTCGGCCCATGCTGACCCGGACCCCTGTCTTGGGCACGTTCGGGCAGAACACCGTTGTGCAATTAGGAGCCTCGAAAATCGCTTCTGCAATGTCCTTGCCGACTTTCCTGAAATCGATGTCGAAGGCTGCAACCACATCCAAATCAGAAGGCGAATATCCACCGAGGTCCCAGTTCATCAGCCCAATCGAATCCGAGGCCGAACCGTTTCGGTAATACTCAATCCCCTGCACGAGTGAACTCGCGCAGTTGCCGATGCCTACGATTGCTATTTTGATCTTACTCATTGTCCCCCCACACCTCGTTTTGCGAATCCCCGCCTGCCGGTTCGCTCCGACTAGACGGAACCCCCCTGAAAACCGGACGGTCGGCGGCCGCGCCAGATGTTATCGCAGACCGGGCCCAGAGCCTGTCCGCGAAGGCCGCTCAAGCTGAATCCAAAGACAATTCGGGAACCTAGCCGACTTTTGGCGTACTGACTGCCTGTCCGATGCCACAAAACGTTGCCTTAAAGCCCCATCGCAGGCACTTGGCTTCGAGGTCGTGCTTCACAGGCGATTTCGTGGCCCTTAGATGGCGTTTAGGTGCATCCAGGGCCTTCATCTGAAGGCGGATCAGAGTCGACGAGGATATCACCCCCGGGGAATCATTCAGTCGATGCTGCGGTTCGCCGATTCGAAACCGTCGAGACGGGCGGTTTTGCTTGTTTCAATCGGGAGGGTCGGGCAGATGATGGATCATCGGGTGGGCCGCATGAGGCGGGTAGAGACCGGGGTGCTGCGCTGGGGATTCTCAGTGCTGCTCCTTTGGAATTTTTTCATCCCGGCCTCCGTTGCTCTGGCAGGGGGTTTTCTTTCCCCTCGCTCTTCCGCATCCGAGCAGCGGCCCACTTGGGCCGTCCCAGCGAAGCGCCTGGAGGTATCTGGGTTGGGTGAGGAAGAGGCACCGCTGGCCCGCTTAGAGAACGCTCGAATGCGTTTGATTGAAGCCGAGCAAAACGCGGCGGCCGCCAACTTCAATTTGACCCGTGCCCGGACGCGTCGCTATCCCCGTGGAGAGGCTCTGAAGGACCTGAAAGAGCGTCAGGCAGCCTGGCAGCGCGAGCAGCGGGAGGCTGAAACCGATTTTCTCCGGGTTCTCGGAGAGGCCCGGCGCCGGGGTGTCGGATCGGGCCGTCTTTTGCCCTTCGACGAAATCGCCGACGAAATCGAAAGCCGCAACGAACGCGGTTGAGCGGGGGCCGACTTGAGCGCGCGGCGCTAGGCCGGGGGCGGCGCGCTGGTGAGCGGCAGATTTTTCGGCAACCAGTTCGCGGGCGGACAGATGGTATAGACCAGACCGTGGTCCGGTTTGAGGGTGCGCCAGGTGTATGCACCGCCGCCGGCTCGTCGCGCTCGAATCCCGCGCTGCGGCCCACTCTCGCAAGGGGTGAGGTCGAGGGGGGCTGCGCCGGGGTCGAGCCAAATATACGCCGTCACTTCGCCATCTTGGCTCAGGAGACGAACATTGACTCCCTCGGGCAGGTCGGCGGGACTTCCGAGATAGACCTCACCGGCGAGCCAATGCTCTCCATCCGAGAGCAAAATGCCACTCAGAGGGTGGCCGATTTGGCTGGCCGGAAGGGTGTCGAGGTAGTCGGTCAGGATCACCGCATTCTGGGCATACCATTGAGGCGTCATGGATTCCGTCATCACGGGCTCGCCTCCTCGGCCCAATAGACCACATCCGCCCACCAGCAGTGCGAGGATCACCAGTGCCCAGCAAGGCCGTTGATTAGCTCGCTCAACCCCTTTTGTGCCGGACCCTTGGCTCATGGATTTGCTCCGTCCGTTCGTTGGCTCTGGCGAAGGGCCCACAGGGCGACGAGGGCCGCCACGGACTCGTACGCCAGTGCGTAGACGTTGTACGGGCTCAGCCCGTCGAGGAGAAGACCCAATGCCCGCCCCAAGGCCAAGCCTCCCATCAGGAAAGCCATCGTGCGCAAACCCTCGGCCTGCCTGCCGGTCGATACTGCGCAGAAAATGAGAAAGGCGCCCAAGGCAGCTTGCAAACCGCCGTACATCGCGCGGATCTCCGTCTCCCCGCTTGATGTCGAAAGCGCGATGCCCGCATAATCGGCCGGCATTGAGGGCGTGAAGAGGCACACCACGCCGTAACCGAGAAAGACAACGCCGTTGAGCCCAAGCCAAGCGGATCCAAGATTCATCCCCAGCCTCCTTCCTTGATTCCCCTCATCCTACACGATGCCTTCCTCCGCTGGGGACTGGGTGGAGGGGAATCTGCTGCCGCATCGTGGGACGCCAATTAGGGACCGATGTCCTCGCCGCTCAGACAATCGCGGCCGAGCACGTTTCCGAGGGCATCTCTCAGCCAGAGAGTGCCTCCGCGGGAGAAGAGAAACGTCCATCCATGTGTAACCTCAGCTGAACGCCATGAAACCCGCCCAGCGTGGTCGATCATTGCGAGACCGTTCTCTGTGATCGCTAGGTACCGATCTCCAATCGCATGAAGCCCCATCGACTCCGCTTTCGGCAGCCTCTCGAAGTCGGGTACGGCTGTGAAGCGCAAAAGGTCAACGTCAAAGAAGTGAAGTCGATCCCCGGCATGCCGGCAGAGCAGGGCACTCTTTCCGCTCTCGGCCACGGCGTAGATCAGAGAGCCCGTATCTCGAAAAATTGAATGGTCTTCAAAGAGGACCGACGTTCGGTCGGATCGCTTGAAAACAATTCGTCGATCAGCGACCTGGATCTCTAGCCAGCCTTTTTGGGGGATGGTCACCACCTCCCGAAGAGGGGGGGGCTGCTCAGGCACGAATTCGCACGCCTTGACCCATTCGAGCAGCGGTGCTGCACAGGTACTGCAGCCGTGAAAGGGTTCGCTGATACTCTCGATTGTCGACAATGATACGGTACTCAGGTTCGGCCCCATCGCGTGAACCTCTCACGAGCAAGTCGTGTCGGGCGCCGTAGGTTTTGCGGTCGGCCTCGTAAAAGATTCGAAGCGCCTGCTCGACAGAGGCGGGTCCAAAAACCGCATCCTGCCCGTTTCCGACCTCGCCCATAGCGGCATCAAGCGCACCGAGCTGCAAAACGACTCCATGGCCGTGCAACGCATGGAGGGAGTTCGGCGAAATGTTGACCTGAGAATCAGTCTCGAATCCAACATCCTGGTTGGACCACACAAAACCCGCGTCACCGCTCCGAAAGGGCGGCCGGATTTGTTGGTCGTCCGCGTCGTGATCGAAGTAGACAGTGGTGGAGGCCATGAGTCCAGCAGAATAGCGATCGGCACGCTGACTCGGCGAGGGCGAGCGCCCGCCTGAGTGGCTAGCCCGAGGTCGGCTTGGCCAGATCGATCAAGAGGTGCTGATCCAGCCGCCCGAGATGTTCGACTTTCATGCAGCGTTCGCGAAAACGCCAGCCCTCTGCGCCCAGCTCGAACCGATCGAAGTAGCGCCCGGCGACGATGGTCTGAAGAGACAAGTTGGGTAGGGCCTGCAGCACGGTGAAGCGAGAGCGAGCCGATGCGGCTTCCTTGCTTTCATGAATTTCTACAATCACGTTAGTGATGACATGTTGGGTATGCGGCGTGCCGTTATCTTCATAGCGGCGGGTGCTCTGCTCATAGAGTCGGCAGATCGCCTCCGCTCCAGTCGCGACGATTTGCCCATCCTCGGTGACAATGGTGCAATCGCCAAGAAGGGTCCCAACGCCCGCAAAGTCCCCCGCGTCAATCCGCTCCGCATACAGGTAAAGCAGATTTTCGATCTCGCGCGCATGGTCTCTCAATCGACGATCACCTCCGCTCGGCGAATGGTAACGAGTTGTGAGGGCGCGCCACTCTTGGAACCGACGCTTTCGAGGGTTCGAAGAGTCCCCATTCCTTCAACCGTTTGGCCGTAGACCGTGTGCTTTCCATCGAGTTGTTCGGCCTTTTTGAAAGTAATGAAGAATTGACTTCCGTCGGTTCGGGGCCCCCGGTTGGCCGCACTCAAGGCGCCTCGATCCGTGTGCAGCCCTTTCTTGTGAAATTCTCCGGCGATTCGGAATCCCGGCCCACCACTTCCATTCCCCTTCGGATCGCCACCTTGTGCCATAAAGCCAGGAATGACTCGGTGGAAAGTGAGATTGTCGTAGTAGCCGAGGCGCGTCAGATAGATTGCCGTTGAAACGTGTTTGGGTGACCACTCCGGTTTGAATTCAATCTTGATGATCCCGACATTGGTCGTGAGGTACCAGTAGTACTTCTTGTTCGGGTCAAATTGGACAAAAGGGGGCCGCGGAACGCTCGACTTCCAATTGGGGTTCGATTTATCGACCGGATGGGTGGCAATGAATCCGTCTATGCGTTCAATGGGGTCTTGGCCCTTCCATTGGGCCGCCGGCTTCGGGGTGCTCGATGCTTTGTTCGCGCACCCGGTGCCGACAATCGCGAGCAGAATAAAAATGAGTCCCCAAGCGATTTCTTTACTGAAGGCTCTCTCGCGTCGGGGTACCGATTCCATCATGTCGGGCTCTCCTATTCAATCCAGGGAAGCAGCGGCCGCTGCTCGGCGAGGCCAGTGTGCGGGGCGCGAGCCCGGAAGGCAAGCCAGGGCCGGCCAGCGATCCTAGAGTTCGGGCCTAACGGCTTAAATGCCCCGCTCAACTTCAGAGCGAAAAACTCGGCAACGTTCGGTGAAGTCTCTAAGAACATTTTCCTCAAACCAGTTTCGGCACCACATTTTCGCGCTCATCAATTCCGCGACTTGATCTCGAACCACGTAGGTGAAGGCATTCACCTCCTCTTCTGCAGACTCGACGAGTCGAACCCGCACCGTCCTTCGCTCGTAGGTATCGCCCTCGAAAAGGTCAAAAATTTCGAGCTGTGCCTTTGAGACATCTCGGAGTAGAAGTCCGGCGGTGCTTTCCCCTGAGTCAGGCCGGATGCCAGGCCAGGACCTCCCTTGAATGCGCCGCCTTCTATATCCCGGCAAGACACAGGGTTCGCTGATGAACGAACCGCCCCCTACGATCTCGGCGATTCCGGGCAGTTGAAGCGACCCGTACACGAAGAGTGCGTCGCATTTTCGAGCCTGGGGCATACTGAAGGCCTAGATGGAAATCGATTGGAGAAGGGTCTCGGATCACTCGGGATCAAGAACCGAGATTGGGGGAAAACAGACAATGCTTTTGATTCTAGCGATCTCCTGCCAGACGTGGCCCGACTCTGGGAGCGGGGCCTTGGTCTACTCATCGTGAGGGGGGCGTCAAAGCTTCGTTCGATCGCGGAGATCGATTGGTCGGCCTGGCGCCCTGTTGACCGGGCAACGCTCACCTTTGTTCTCCGCGATGATCAGATTTTACTGATTCGAAAAAAACGGGGTTTGGGTGCGGGCAAGATTAACGGTCCGGGCGGTCGCTTGGAGCCGGGCGAGACGGCTCGGGATTGCGCCGTGCGGGAGGTGCAGGAAGAGCTTTGCATCACGCCTGCCCACCTCACAGAGTGTGGCGAACTGAGCTTTCAGTTCCTCGACGGCTATTCGATGCACGTCACTGTATACCGCGCTGCTGATTTTCAGGGTGAGCCTTGCGAGACCGAGGAAGCCATTCCCCTCTGGTTCAGTCAGGATGAGATTCCGTACGCGGAAATGTGGGCCGACGATGTGCTCTGGATTCCCAAGATGCTCGCAGGTCAACCGATCGGTGGTCGCTTCCTTTTCGACGAAGATCGAATGCTCGATTACGCCCTAGACGACGCGATCCAAGGCCCCTGGTAGGGCTCCGGTTCGAAGTTCCGGTGCTTTACCAAAGGGAAATAGGTGACTTGTGGGGAGCGGAGGATGCCCGAGATGATCGCCGCGATCGCCGTCGCCGCATCCGCTGGTGGAGTGAACGTCTCCGAGCAGACAACCATTCTTCCCGAGTTGCCTCATCGGCCTCTCGGCCGAACCGTTTCTCTTGGTTTTCCCGGTACGTGCAGAAATCCTCGTAGGCCTCCAGCTCGTGCTTCAACTCTGTGACCACGAGTTCGACCATGATGGCGTCGTCTAGGAAACCCAGGACCGGCACCTTGTCGGGGATCATGTCGTCGGGCTCAGCGAAATAGGCCATCCCGCGGACAACTCGTTCGCGGTCTCGTCCGGCGAGGGCCCATTCGTGATCTTCAAGCATGTCGATCAGCTGGGAGAGCTTCTGGATTCTCTCGGTGATGAAATCCGGAACGGATGTAGCGGCTACGGAGGCAATCAACTCACGAGCGGCCCCGACGATTGCATCCTCGCTGGACGATTTGTGTCGCTCCCGGACCTCACGCATGATCTTTCGGAAGTATTTGAGATCTCCATCGCTGAGATTAAATGTGACTTTCATCGTCATCTTAGATTCGAACTCCTTGCAGATCAGGTCGTGAAGGCCGACCCGATTCGCTCCCGTAACGGAGCGGCTGGCTTGGTCGACACGCCCATACAGTACCGATCGAGCGCAAGGTTTGCGACGGTTTCGAGAGTTGGATCGCGGGAGGCTTCATAGAGCGCCTGAGCCACTGGACTGGGCGCTAAGCCTGACGAATCATTCGAAAAGTGAGGTTGATACGAGGGCGGACCATGCGCTTGGTTTTGGGCACTTCGTGCTGCCAGTAACGTTGGGTCGTGCCCCGCATGACGAAAAGTGAGCCGGGATTTAGCCACCAGGCCTCGGCGGAAAGATCCTTTCGATGCCGGTGCCGCATTCGAAATTTTCGGGTCTCTCCGATGGAGATGGATGCGATCAGCGGCTCTGGCCCAAGCTCCGGCTCGTCATCGCTATGCCAGCCCATTCCATCAGATCCGTCGCGGTACAGGTTGAGTAAGACTGAATTTAATTTGGATCCGCAATGCTCGGCGACTCGATTCTTAAGCAAGAGAAGCTCAGGGGTCCAATCGATCGGTTGGAGTGTCTGTCCCGAGTAACGATAGATCGCGGATGCGTCGCCGTACCACGCCGATAAGCGCGGACATGGGTATTCACGTCCGAACACCCGGACCCGATGCTGGGACCACTCAACGGTCGTTCTCAGCGTGTCGAATAGCCGAATCGCTTCACTGGTTTCAAGAAAGGCCTCGTCGAGTTCGATGTCGGCATCCGGCAGGCTCCGGGCCAGACACTGAGTTGCGTTCCGAGTCATAGAGAGTTGCTCCCGGGTTGGGTGCGGAAGGCCCAGGTTCCACGAAAAAATGCTGAGAAGCCCAAGAGAACGAGGAAAAAGATCGCGGTTGGATCCTCAGCCGTCCGAGAAAAGTAAGTTCGCACGAAAATGATCCATATGAATCCGAAGCCAACGGCTTGGGTCCGCCGCCACGCGAGAGGGCCCAAGGCGTGAACTGCGACGTGTTTCGGCGTAAAGGCAAACATCATGAGGAGGGTATAGGCGAGGCCCCCGGCGGCGAGGGCCAGGGGGGTCAAGGTGGACCGAAAGGGTTCAGGAAAGGCCAGCGCCAAGAAAACGAGGGCCGAGAGATGGGCCAGCATCGAGAGGGCTGTGGCCTTGAGAAGAACCGGACTGAGCGAATCAAGCAAACGGGTCCAGCCATTGGGCGCCCGGCTCTCGAGGGGAGCGCCGACTGAGACTGCGACGAAGAGAAGCGTTGCTTGCCAGGCCGTGAGTCGAATAAAGGTCCGAAGCCCCGCCTCGCCGAGACCCCCGAAAAAGAAAGAGATCAGCATTGAAGCCATGAGGGCGAGGCCGTTTGCAAAGTAGATTGCGGATTCAATTTTTCGAGAGTTCATCATGGCCTCGTGCGGGCGCGACGCTCAGGGTACTCTACCCGCTCTGATTTCTAAGGCCGTCTCGATTCATCGGGCCGAAGGCTCAGGTGTCTCGTATTTGATAGGTGCTGCTCGACCGGTCGATCCGGTGGGCAGGCGTGGAAGGAGCCTAAACTGTGGTCGACTCAAGCCAGTTGTTTGACTTATCCGATGATGTCGCGGTTGTGACCGGGGCTGGCCGGGGCATCGGGGAAGGCATCGCGAAAGTGCTCGCGGGAGCCGGGGCCGCTGTGGTCTGTGCGGCCCGGCGAGAAAAAGAAATCGAGCGGGTCGCGGACGAGATCCGTGCGGCGGGGGGCCGCGCGATCGCGATGACCACTGATGTGACTCGAGAGGACGCGGTTGAAGCGCTTGCCCAAGGCGCCATCGACACTTTCGGCCATCTCGATATTTGGGTGAACAACGCGGGCGGATCTCCGATCCAAGCCCCCCTCACCGATCTGCCTCGCGAAGAGTGGGATGCCACGTTGGCCCTTAACCTCACCGCCGTATGGGTATGTAGCAACATCGCAGCGCGTCACATGCGGGACGGGGGTCGGATTGTCAACATCACTTCTCGTGCTGCTGAGTTGGTTGTGCCCGGTAGCGGTCATTACTCCGCCGCAAAAGCGGGGGCCAATATGCTGACCGCCACGTACGCGAAAGAATTGGGACCCAGAATTCGGGTCAATGGAATCATGCCTGGCCCGGTGCCGACGGAAATTATGATGAAGGCATTGGGGTTGGCGGAGGAACAACTCGAGAAGCTTGAGCGTGCGCTTCGTCTGCCGGCGGGTCGATTGGGCACTCCGGAGGATTTGGGTGCGGCCGCTCTTTATCTGGTGTCACCCGCTTCGGCTTGGGTGACAGGGCAGACCATCAATATTTCGGGAGGCCAATAGCGTGGAAACCTATTCGAATCGCCGTGTGTTGTTGGCCCAGCGACCCAATGGCGCGCTCTCTCGAGACTGCTTTCACGTCGAAACCGTCCCGTGCGCGGCTCTTGAGGAGGGGCAGATCCTCATCGAGGCGAAGTGCCTGTCGATCGACGCATTCATCCGAACGGTCATGTACGAGGAGGCTTACCACGGTTCGTTGCCGGTGGGAGGGACCCTCGTCGCCCTTGGGGTCGGACGTATCCTTGAGAGCCGGTCTCCGGACTTTGAAGTGGGGGACGCTGTCTTTGGCCCGATCGGTGCGCAAACCCATGCCGTGGCACCCGCCTCGCTCTTTCGGAAGATCGATGAAGAGATTGCTCCCCTGCGGGCTTGGGTCGGCGCCTTGGGGGTGACGACGGGTTTGACCGCGTATTTTGGAATTCGGGCCGTTGGGTGCGTCCAGCCGGGTGAAACCGTCGTGGTCTCGGCGGCGGCCGGTGCGGTGGGATCCGTGGCGGCTCAGATCGCCCGCATGGATGGCGCGAGGGTCATTGGAATCGCGGGTGGGCCGGACAAGTGTCGATTTTTAACCGAGGAACTTGGCCTCGATGGTGCCCTCGATTACAAGTCCGATGACGTCGAGGGTGCCTTGAGAGCGCTGGCACCAGACGGCGTGGATGTCTATTTCGACAATGTCGGCGGTGAGCTTCTCGACGTGGTTCTGGATCAAATTCGCGAAAGGGCGCGAATCATTATCTGCGGTGCAATCTCGCAATACGAAAGCATGGAGTCGGTCAGGGGCCCGTCACTCTACTTGCGGCTTGCCGAGCGGCACGCCCGGATGGAGGGCTTTGCGGTCAACTTCTTTGAGGCGCGCTATGCGGAGGCTCAACGAGAATTGAGTGCATGGCTCGACGAAGGAAAGCTGGTCATGCATGAACATGTGTTCTCTGGAATCGACCACTTTCCCGACGCCCTGCTCACTATGTTTTCGGGCGGGCATCGGGGTAAGCTGATCGTCGAGCCCTGAGGCGATACAAAGGACCTATTTCGAATAGGCCTTCCGGCTTTAGCGCTGCCGCGCCCTTGAAAGCCCGAGGCTGACGATTTTTTGGATCAGCTGCGGATAAGAAAAGCCCGCGGATTCGGCCGCCGATGCGTACTCCTCTTCCCAGGCAATTTCGGAGTTCGGGTTGGCTTCGAGGAAGTGAAGCTTTCCCTCAGCATCCAAGCGGTAGTCGATCCGACCGTAGCCATCTATTTCCAGCACCCGGCAGATCCTGCGAGTGAGTCGCTCGGCCCGGGCCGCAACGCCCTGGGGAAGGTCTTCGGCGGGGCCGTGCTCAATTTTCATGTTCTTCTGATACTCAACGTCATGCTTCACGCGCTCGGTCGCAATGCGGATTCCGGGTTTTGTGGACAGCTTGCCGAAACCCAACTCCCAGATCGGGAGCGTGGAGAGTCTGCGGTTGCCGTAGACGCCGACGTATAACTCGCGCCCCTCAATATATTCTTCGACCAAGGCGTCGGTCCCTACTTTTTCATGAATGAAGGCGACTCTTTCAATCATCGCTTCATCGGTTCGGGCCACCGAGGCCTGGCTGATTCCCAGGGATGATTCCTCTGTTGTGCTCTTGACGATGACGGGGAGCTGCAGCCTTCGCGGGCGGCGGACTTTTCTGCCTGCGCGAAAGACAATGAAGGCCGGCGTCGGAACGCGGTGGTAGCTCACGACCTTTTTGGCCAGTGACTTATCGCGCGCGAGGGTGAGTCCCCGCGGATTGCAGCCGGTATAGGGAACGCCGAGCAGCTCTAGGTAACTGACGACGTGTTGATCGAATTCAGGAATCCCAGCAAACTGTTCTAGGAGGTTAAAGACAATATGGGGTTTGTAATCCTCCAGTGCGTCTCGGATGGGAACCAACTCGTCTCTCACGCCCAGAGAGCGGACTTCGTGGCCCAACTCGCCCAGGGCACGCACCACATCAAAGTCGGTTTTCCAGACGTTGATTTCTTTTTCGGAAAAGCCCTCCGTCGAGGCCGGCGGCAGGTAGTCTGGGTGGGTGATGTGAAGCACACGGAGCTTTCGCGTCATGGCTTGTTGGCCGGATCACTACAAAGGAATCCGGCTTCTCCTGTCATAGAGGAAGTGTGTCGTGTTGACGGCCAGCATCATCGAGAAGTCCGCAACAATCTTCTCAGGCGGGCCGCTCGCGCGTAGATTGAGTTCTCTCGCCCTTTGGATCATTTCATCCAAGACTTCGTCGAGCGTGGCTTCGTATTCCCCGGTCCATCGGCGAACGACACCTCGGATTCTTCGTCGGTGCCTTCGGAGAAAAGCCGACGCCCGCTCCGTGTCAGGGGATGGATCCTCCCGGCCAAAAACCTTGATGAGGTCCCCATCAAAAACATCCATGGCCCCGGGCCGGTAATGGGTGCGCTTCTCTTCATAGTGATTCCGGAGCGTTTGGCTGGACCTCCAGAGGGGATCCACGGTCGCACGGGAACGATTCGGAGGCGTGAGCTGACCGATTTCGCCCATCAATTCGTCGACGTATTCGAGCTTTGCGAGTGCGGGCCAACCTGCGTATCGCTTTCGCCATATGTGGCGAGGCCTGAGCCAAGTCGCGAAGGTTTCTGCGAAATCTTCGTCCGGATGAGACTGGGCGTAGAACAACCGGAGGTTCTGGACATGGCGCCGACTCGCGGGGTTAGGCTGGTAGTACTGCGGGTAAGGGGTCGAGGAAAGGCCAAAGAGTTTCTGCCAGCGCCGCCTCCGGTGCAGTCGGTAGGCTTGCTGAATGGCGTGACCGCACTCGTGTCTCAGGATCCGCTGGCACTCCCCTCGGCTTCCGCCTTCAACCTCAAACATCTGCCTCCGTTCGAGACGAACGAGGCGAGGGTGTAGGAGATAGAAGGGAATGCCGATTCCGGGCGTGCCCACCGGTGAGAACCACTCGGCGGCTTCCCAGACTCTCGGTCGAAATCGAAGGCCCCGGCGAGCGAGGGTTTCGTACAGCCGGTCGACAGCGCCCTGGACGCGACTTCCCTTGATCGAAACGTCGAGGTCACGTAGACGGAGATCGAGGAGCTGTGCGTCGGTCCAAGAAGACCACGGCGCGGTGACAGAATCGCCTTTCTTGCGAGCGCTTTCTCTGGAAAGATTTTGATCGCTCATGCGCTGCTTACTGTACTGCTCGGCGAGTGGACGGTTCCGTGAGCGATCCAATGCCGGTCCGAAACTTCTTCGACGGTCAAGTGGGCCAAGCGCGTTGCTTCAAGCTGCTCAACGATTTCTTCGATTCTGTACGCGGCATGGAGTGAGGCTTCGAAATCTCTTTTTAGAATTGCGGGCTCGTCCCCAGCATACTTTTCCACGAGTGTTTGGAGCGCGCAGGGCTCTTCAGGGCGCTGAAGGTCCATGACAAAAACCTTTGCATTCGGCGCCGCGCATTTTTGAACGGCTCGCCAAAGGTCTAAAGGGTCGGAGAGATGATGAACAAGGCTGTTGGAGAGAACTAAGTCGAATCGACTTTCGGTCGGCTCCCAATTTGGAAGTCGTGCGCAGACAAAATCGATTTGACCGGCTGCCCTTGTGAAGCGGGGGTCTTGTTTCGCCCAAGCAATCATGGTGCTCGCCCCGTCGATGGCTTCGACCGACCATCGGGGTCTCTGTTGGGCGAACCGATAGGTGATATCGCCGGGCCCGCAGCCCAGATCGAGGGCTCGACCTTGGGGCCGAGCGGGTCCGAGGCGCTGCTCGAGGAGTTCGATGAATCGTCCATGCGGCGCCTCAAAGTTGGCATAGGCGTAGGCTTGGACCTGTTCGACCTCGTCCATGAGCTCGGGCTCAGGCGTTCGAGGCATCATGGGTCGGACCGATCACCGAGTGCGACGGCGAGCCCGACTTCTTGACCGTAGGAAACCTCGAGGCTGTTCCCATCGGGGTCCTTGATCAAACCGAGGTAACCGACGGTTTCGCCGAGGTCTTGAGGCTCCATTTCGAGAATGCCCTCTTTGCGGGCCTTGTCGCAAGCTTCGTCCACTTCTGCCCGTGAAGCACAGGCCACACCGAGATGCGCGAAGTGGGGTAGGAGGTGCGTCAGCGCCCGCGGGATGAGGCGACTGCCTGGAAAGGAATGGGGACTCTCAACGAGTACGATGACAAAAGGCCGTGTTCCGTCGGAGATCCACGCGACGCGTCCGTGCCCATCGGGGTCGGACCGCTGATGCACAACGGACATATCAGCGTATCGCTCGTAAAAAGCGATGCTGGCCTCCATGCTTTTGACCATGAAGGCCACATGGGTGAGGCCACGATCGATCGCTCCCATGCTCGAAGAAATTCCTTTCAGCCTGTTCCGCCCGAAGCGCCGCCGGTTGCGAAGAAGACCAACAACGTGATGTCTTCCTGAATTTCAAAGAAGCTGTGGTCTTGGGTCGCGCCCACATAAAGGACTGTTCCGGGACCGGCTTCGATCGTTTCTCCGTCGACGTTTAGCCGGGCCCGACCCTCAAGGACAAAGTAGACCTCATCTTCGTCGTGGGGGGCCTGCAAGTCCTCGGCGCCCGCGGGCAAGGTGTAGACACCACAGCTCAGCGCCGGAACTCTGAGGAATTCTCGGTACGGCGCCTTCGAGGCGCGGACAAGCTTGATTTGTTCCTCGAGTGAATAGGTTTTCCATCGATCTTGGGTCATGAGCTTCTCTCTTCTCCCGGTTTCTACGTCTTGGGGAGACTTCGAAACAGTCATCGGGGCTGAGCTTCTGGGGTGGCGAGACCGGCCTGAATGAGCGCCTCGCGCAAGCGTTCAACCCGACGCCGGTTGACGCCAAAGTCGGAGTGTCCCACGCGGGAGGCCGACCGAACTGCGATCTCGTGGCGGTCTGGCTTGAGCTCCAATTCCAAATCATCAACGAACCTGAAGACGGCGCTTTTGCATTCCGCGTGGAGAAAATCGGAATCGAAACGAACAATCGAGCAGCGATTCCATCCTCGGATTACGTCTCGGGCTTTTTGAAAGGCCTCTTCCGGCGGTCCGAGAACTCGGATGGGCTCAATGGCATGGTCCGGATCCGTTGCCTCACTGCAAACACAGTTGGGCGAAGGGGGGCAAGCTTGAAGCGTACCCTTCACGTCAACGAGGCTCCGTGAGGGGGCCCCGTTGCACCCAGCAAGGCTGATGAGGCTGACGAGGCCGCAGATCCACAGCACATGTCCCCCGGCGGTCGACCACGCGCTGGCTCGACGCCGAAGAAATTTGAAGGCGGACATGGGCGAGTTTCCCGACGAATACTCATGAGTTCTGCTCGCGACGGGCTTCATCGCGCGTTGGAGATCAGTTGCGTACTCTGGGAAAGCTACCGGTGCCCGGGCGCGGGGCAAGTCCGGAAGACCCGGGGGGTTAAGGCGCCTGCGCCGCCCATCAGGCGCTCAGATCCCCCTGAGGGCTGGTTTTCATAGGGGAGGTTGGCTGTATGTCTCGTCGCTGGGTCGAGGACCATTCGGAATTTGAGAAACAAATCGGATACGCGCGGGCCGTCATCGACGGAGATTTTGTTTTCGTCTCAGGAACAACCGGTTACGACTACGTCACCATGACGATTGAGCCCGATGTGTTGGCCCAAGCTGAGCAATGCATGCGCAATCTTGGCGAAGCACTTCAAGCCGCTGGCAGTGGCTTCGATGAAGTAGTTCGTGTGAGATACATCTTTCCGGAGCGGTCCGACTTCGAACCCTGCTGGCCGATCTTCCGTCGGTATCTGGGGCGCGCCCGTCCCGCGGCCACAATGATCGTGGCCGGTCTCCTCAACGAGTCTATGAGGTTGGAAGTGGAGGTCACGGCTCGGGTGAAACGCTCGGAAGCGTCGAATTCGGGCGCGTAACGACTGCTCGCTCGGGCAGGCGCTTGAGGCTAATGCCCCGAGCCGTTGGCCAATTGTTTCTGCGAGTTGCCCTGCCGCACCACGGTTGCAGGCCGTCGCACGGATTCCCGGGCCTCGAGCCGGGCGATCTGCTCCGTGAGGCAGTCGGGGCAGATTCCAAAATTCACCTCGCGATGAGGCTTGGGGCTGGTCGCGCAGGTCGAGTGGCGGCACCAGGCGCAGACAAAAGTCTGGGAGGTTTCTTGAACCTCAAGGGGGGGGATCGAGAGTTTTACCATCGGCGAGCAGGTTACCCGCACAGTGTTTTAAATGCCTCATAAAAATGAATTGCACGATGACTTTTTGCTACTCATAATAATGCACTGCGTCATTTTGACGCGCCGTATTACCAGCCCCCTGTTCCCCTTTGTCCCTTGAAAGGACCTTTGATCTCCGGAGTGACCCAGCCGCCATAAAACTCTCCAGGCTGCGGCACAACGTTCATACCGCCCAGGAAGCACGACAACCGTCCGGGATACACCGCGAGATGGTCGGCGAGGTCTGCGTATTCCGGGTAAGGGTCTGGATAAGACCATCCCGCATTGACCACCTTTTGTTCGCCAGACTCGACATGCCAGTAACGGGCGAGACCCTTCCATTCGCAGTGGGATTGCCCTTCGGCCTCGCGAAGCATCGACCAGTCGACGTCTTCGGGCGGGACGTAGACCGTGGGTGGGCTCGCGGTTTCGAGTAGCCGCAGGGCGGACCGGCTCTCGGCCACAACCGCCGAGCCGAGCCGGATCTCAACCCGGCGCGCGTCGGGAACGAGACACGGCGGACGCGGGTAGTCCCACACCGACTCTTCACCGGGGCCTGGCACTTCTGCAAAATCAGGCCGCGTTGTTCCACGATGAATCCAGGCGGCCCGTCGCGCTTCGTTCTCTTGGCTCATTGAGCTCCCCCGCTTTGTTGACCACCCCGCTCCGCCGGAGCCTCCAACGCCCAGGGTCCCGACCCGCGCGAGGAGATGTACAGGAAGACAAAGCAGTAGAGCACCGCGAGCTCGCCCCCGTTGTTGATGGGAAAAAACCCATTCGTTCCATGGGCCAACCAATAGGCGGCGGCCATGAGGCCAGCGGAAATAAAAGCCGCCCACCGGGTCCAGAGTCCGACGGCGATGAGGCCTCCCCCGATGCACTCAAGGCCGCCCGCGATCCAAATCACAAAGAAGGGAGCCTGTTCGGGGGCGGGCGCCGGAAAACCCAAGACCTTCGAGGTGCCATGAGCAAAAAAGAGAAGACCCACGATGATTCGCATCAGGGCGTAGGTCGGGCCTTCATACGGCTTCATGAACTGCGCCATCGGATCCCCCAAGGCTCATTATTCTTTCAGCGTGAAGGATAGGGGACCGAACCGTTTCGGGTTATTGGTTCGTGGCGGGAGCGCTTGGATCAAGCCGGACCGCAATCGATGAAGAGGTATCGACCGCCCAGCCGAGGATTCGGTCTCTGACGCCATATTTTTCCGCAAGGAGCGTCCGGATGTGACGATGTGCTTGGGGTCCTGGGACCGTCGCTGCCTCGAAGCGGCCCGAGAGATCCGAGGATTCAAACTGCACAGTCGGGTGAGCCTGAAGGTCTCTGTACCAGCCGTGATTGGGCCGACCGGCCTCCAACCACACGGTATTGCCCTGCCGGACATACCAAACGTGGGTCCTCCGAAGCTGACCTTCAGCGCCCTGCGTTTCGACGATGGCGACCCCGCTGGATTCCAGAACCCACCAAACCAGTCCTCCGATCGCGAACGCAAATAGCCCCACGCAGAGGAGTAATCTGCGGATCACGGTTGGGGTTCGGTCTTTTTCGATTTGGGATCTGGGGTGACGATGACCTTTCCGCCGCGAGATGGAAACTGCTCAATGAAGAAAGAGAAAGAGCCCGCTCTGGCGAAAGTGTAGTGCCAGCCCTCGGCTCGGCCAAGAATCGGGCTTCGGGCCTTCGGTTCTTCGACGATCACCGTGCATGGCGCTCCGCTCTGATTGGCGTTGTGAAAGTGCACAGTCGTTCCCTCGACCACGACGAGTCGCTCAGGCTGGATGCGTGCGTACGAGAGACGAATCGTATCACCGTGAGCCAGCGCCCTCTCCGTGTCAGCAAAAAGAGCCAAGGAGAACAGGGCCCCAATCGCTACCCAAATGGCAATCTTGATGGATCTTCCTTCGAGAGCAAGCATCAGAGAGCCTCTTTCTTTGTTTAGCGGACGGACTCGGGTGAAGAAGAGGGGGCGGCGGGGCGCGTGGACGCGGCGGTCAAGAGGGTTCCACCCAGCAATCCCATGGTGCCGAGAAAAAGGAGCGCTACGAGTTGTCGTACCGGTCTATGGCCCAACCAAACCAAGGGGATTTGTGGAACGGCCACGATCAATACACGTTCGCCGTCCTGAGTTCGCACGAGACCTTCATCGGTGATTTCGAAAACGAGGTCGTCCCCGATTGCGATGCGGCGGTCTTGATCCGGTCCGAATCGCTCGAAGACACCCGGTTCGGACACTCGTTCGATCACCTCACCTTGGGCGTTGTACACCACCCGCTCGGCCGGATTTTTCCGCGCGACTTCGATGAGCCCATCTGGCCGGGCCCTCAGTCGGAAGCGGCCTGCATCGTGAGCCACCGTCCAGGCCCCGACGGGCCTTCCGCTGGCCTCGTAGGCGTGAACATCGCGGCCATCAACGCCAACGTAAAGAAGCCCGTCGGAGGAATTCGCTAACCCAAAAGGCGCAACGAAAAAAAGGCGCAAGGCCGTAGCGGTTCGATACTGGGCGCCCGACCAGGCTCCGAGGA
>NHEP01000019.1 GCA_002171515.1 bacterium TMED88
CCTGAGTGACCGAGGGCATTGGGAAAAGATGGAGCGCGAGACCGGGTTCGAACCGGCGACCCTCAGCTTGGGAAGCTGATGCTCTACCAACTGAGCTACTCGCGCGAAGCCGACACGGTAGCAAATCCCGGCCTGCCAACAGGAGGCGGACAAAAAGAGCCCTCCCCTGGAGTGGTTGGAAAGCCCTGGCCAGCGCGGGCGGCTTAAAACTGGAAATAGATAAAGGCTTCTCCGGCGCCGCCCACCCAAAAGGCCAGGGCCCAAACCGAACCGAACGCCGCCCCTTCGAGCACGCCCCCCCAACGACCCGACAAGCTCGCCCGCCACCGCGGGGCCCTCTCCCGGATTCCCCGTTCAACGAATTGTGAGGCCCCACAGATCAACACCAGGCCCAGCTGCCCGATCGGCCAGGCCCCCGAAAAGTCGCCCGCCCACAGGGTCGTCAGGTAGTCGCCGGCGGCTGACGGTGTGGCGCAGCGAAAAAATACCCAGAGAAGTGTCACCGCGTTAAACAACAGCAAGATCGATCCGACCTCTACGAGTCGAACGGGGCGTTGCCAATTTTCCCGACCTCGCCTGCCCCGGACAAGCCGATGCCCCACGAGCAGCACTCCGTGCAAGCCACCCCAAATGATGAAGTTCCACCCAGCCCCGTGCCAAAGCCCGCCGAGCGCCATGGTGATCATCAGGTTCGCCGCGATGCGCGCCGCCCCCCGCCGGTTGCCCCCCAAAGGAATGTAGAGATAGTCGCGTAACCATCGTGACAAAGTGATGTGCCAACGACGCCAAAATTCGGCTGGATTCCGGGAAAGGTACGGTTCGAGAAAGTTGCGTGGCAGCTCGAAGCCGAGCAATAGCGCCATGCCCCGGGCCATGTCGGTGTAGCCCGAGAAATCAAAATAAATCTGGAAAGCGAATGAATAGAGCCCCACCCAACGAATCGGCGCGGTCGCACCGTTTGGCTGATCGAAAGCCAAGCTCACAAACGGAGCCAGCAAAAAATCCGCCACAACCATCTTCTTGATCGCACCCGAGGCCAACAACCAGGCCCCGCGCCGCGACTTCTCAGAACTCGGCGCGCCACCGATCGCGAGCTGAGGTAGAAGTTCGGAGCCCCGAACAATCGGCCCCGCCACCAACTGCGGAAAAAAAGCAACGAACAGCAGGTATTCCCGGAAGCGCCCCACCGGGGCGATCTCTCCGCGATAGGTATCCACCGCCAGGGCCACCATCTGGAAGGTGTAAAAGGAAATCCCCAGAGGCAGAACCCAATGCAGGCCCACAACCCCCGCCCCCAGCACAGCACCCACATCGTGGATCAGAAAGTCACCATATTTAAACAGGGCCAGGGTGCCGAGGCTTGTCATCAGCGAGAGCCACAGCGCCCCTCGCCGCCAGCGGCGGGTCGCCATCGCACGCAGGCACCCATAGTTGACCGCCGCTTCCAGAATCAGAAGCGCAAGGTAGGCGGGCACCCAACAAAAATAGAAAAAGAGACTGGCGCCCAGCAGAATTCCATTGCGCCAAGGGGCAGGCGCTGCCCGATGAAGACCCCAGACACAGAGAAAAAAGATGGCAAACTGAACCGTGTTAAAGAGCATCAGTTTGCTCTCTTTCCATTGCGGGCGGGCGGCCCGGGGATCGCTACGGCGAGGGCCTCCGCAACTCGATCCGGCCCATCGAGGGGCGAAAGCGTGAAGTGTCCGCCGACATCCTGAAAACCCGCCGCGGGGAGCAGCGCGTGAAGGTCCATCCAGCGCCCGCCCGCCGACTCGACAACACGCTGAAGACGCTTCAAGGTCCGCGCCAAACCCTGTTCATCAAAAAACGCTTGGTTGCGAAGAACCTCAAGGTTGATGGGCACGACGAAAACCCAGACCTCGGCCCCGACCCCATGCAGCCGACGCACCGTCTCGCCCAGCAGCGACAGGCTGACTCGATCTCGCTCAACGCCGGAGAAGGCCGCGGCGTATTGTTCCTCTAAGACCGCCGAAAGCCTTTGGGCCCCTTCCGGCCGGTTCAAATAGGCGCGGACAGGGTCGCCGTAGGGGTAAGGCGCGGGGCGAGCCACCGGACCGCCAAGCCTCGCCAGGCTGCGCCGACGCTGCGTCGCGATCTGTTGCCGCCCGTGCAGAACCGCCCGCCATAGGTTCTGGCCTCCGGCGGCCACCACGCCCACCGCCGAAGCCAATTCGTCCAAGCTCATCCCCATCCGGGCGAGGAGGGCCGAAGACCGGGGCAGGCGTTCCGGAGGAACCCACCCAACCCATTCGGGCCGGCGAGGATGCTCTTCCCAGGCGGGCGAGAGACTGGCCAAATTAAAGCCCAGCAAGACGCCGGCCGGCCGAGCGCCCGCCAAGACCTCCGCCATCGCCCATTGCTCAAGGGGCCCGAGCCCGACTTGCGAAAAATCGAAAACCCGAGCGCTCGGCCATTCCGTTTGCCATCGCTGGGCCAAGCGAGCCGACAGCCGACGATCCGGTGGGTAGCTGACGGCGGTCGAGTCTCCGACCACTGCGATTCGACGGGCATCCGGATCGGAGCCTGCCATCTCGGCGGCGGTCTCCATGAAACGCTCGGCGGCGTCCAAAGAAGTCCAGGGTTCAGGGACCCCAGACAACCGAACCCCTTGCAGCAGGATTAGGGTGGTGGCCAGCGCGGCCCCCATCATGGCCAGGAGGAATCCGACCCCTCTCGGCATGATGTCCCCTTTTTGCCACGCCGTTTCACGGCCCGTGCACCGGAGCGATCAGCCTACTTTTTCTTCAGACCGCCGTCGATCCCACGAAAGCCGTGCGTCAGCGTGCCGCGTCGAACTTGACCCGCATGAGCTCAGACCTCGACCAGTTCGACGAAGAGGTCGTCGGCCTCTTCGGACACGCCCAAAACCTCAGCCGCGAGGGGCTCCACCCAGTCAATCGGTTCGGCCGATGTCAGCGGTTGCTCTAAACGCGGGGCTTCGGCCGAAGCTTCGGCACCGCCCGCGATTCCACTGAAAGGATCTTCACCGTTTTCCACAAAGCCACCGAACGATAGGTCTTCCTCCAAAGCGTGCTCTCCGAATAAATCATCTCCGAGGAGTAAAACTTCCTCACCCGCCGAGTCTTCCGGTGGCCCGGCTTCAGCCAACTCAACTGATTGCGGAGCCACGGCCTCAGAATCGAGGAGCAAGGGTCTTTCAACAGGACCCTGCACGACCTCGGGGCTCGAGTACGTCGAGCCTGGATCGATTCCAACCCCCAGATCCGAAGCTGCCCTTTCGACCTGCTCCGGCCTCACACCGGCCTCCCCCGCCAAATAGCTTTCGAACAGAGCATTGTCGGCCAGCGTGTTGGTCAAGCGGGGCCGTCCGCGTCCGAATTTGTAAAGCATCTCGACTGTGGCCTCGGACAGAAGATCGGGCTGTCCACCCGCCACGCCGATGCGATGGGTCAGATAGGCGGCCGTATCTTGAAGACTCAGCGCCCTCAGCTGAACGCGCACATCGATTCGCTGGTGCAAGCCTGCATGAGTCGTCAAAGTGGTGTCGAGTTCAGGGGTCCCGACGAGCAGCAACGACAGCATCCGCTTCTCCTCGTACTCCATTCCCAAGAGCGCAGCCACCTCCGTGACGGCTTCAGCGGAAAGAGTCTGAGCGTCGTCGATGATCAAAACCGAATGTCGCCCCTCTTCGTGCACCATTGCCAATCGCTCGTAAATCGAAGCCAAAAGCGGCGCGCGCTCGGCCTCAGGCTCTTCAACTTCGAGCTGGCGAGCGAACCGCTGCAGAACAGTCTGCGCATCCGCGGCCCCCGGCAAAAGAACGAGCAAAGTCGCGTCGAAGATCTCCTCTTCGAGCGCTTCAAAAAGACGACGCGTCAGCAAGGTTTTTCCGGTGCCCGCCAAGCCCGTCAAAACCGTCAATCCCTTATTTTGCCGAAGTCCGCGCTCGACTCGCATGGTCGCATCCCGGTGGCACGCGCTGTCAAAATAGAAGCGGAGATCGGGATCGTTTCCAAAGGGGTCGTACAGCATTCCGAAGTGTTGGAGGTGTTCCACGGTTCATCATCCTCTCTTCAGTCGTCGTCGAGGGGTCACGGTTCAAACTCTCAAACGAAGGAAATTTTCTTGCGCTTCCGAATTCCACCCGCTCGGGGCGGTCGGGCGGGGACGGCGTCCTCGGATCCAGCTCGATCAGGAACCGCCTCAGTGATCGGTTGAACGCTCAAAGGCGAGGCCGGACCCGCCTCATCCACTCCCCCATTGGGCAACAGCGGCGGGACCGATTCCACCGAGCTGGTGACTTCTGCCACGAGGTCGTCAAAGCTTTCAAGACTGCCCCCCGCTTCCTCAGCCGGTTCTGGATGGTCTGATGCCAAGTCCTGACGCTGCTCCGACAGACCCGGAAATTGAGGGTCCAGACCGGCCACGGTTTCAAAAGATCGCCGAGAAGCCTTGAAGTCTCCGGCCCCCCGCTGGGCTCGGCCCAAGTCGAAGTATAAGGCCGCCCAGCGGTCGGCAGGCTGCTCTCCTCCCGAGAGGGCCTGTTCCAGATAGGTCACCCCATCATGCGGTTGTCCCAACTCCAGGGCGCAAAGCGCCATCATGTGGAGGCTTTCAACCCGGCGCTCCGTGCTGGCGAGGCAAATTTTAAACTGCGCCAGAGCATCGTCCCAAAGCGCCATCTCACGATACGCAATGGCCAAATCAAAGTGAGTGTCAAAGTCCGTTGACGCCACTTGGCTGGACACGCCCTTTTTGAAGTCCGCAAAGACCGACTCAAAACCGTCGACTAGGGTTGACCCGGACTGGCTCTCCTCATTGGGGTCAACCGGCGCCCGGTTGGCTTCCTCGAACACATCCGCCAACTCGGCGGCCAGATCAAAATCAGCTTCCACTGACGGGCTGAGCTCGGGATCCTCAAGAACTTGTTCCTGTGCCGTTTCAGGGCTCGAAATGGATTCCCGAACGGGCTCAGGCTCAAAGAGCATGTTCTCATCCACGAGATCAGAGAGCTCCACGACGGTGGATTCACTTTCCTCCACCGCGGAATCGACAAGCCGCGCTGAAGACACGGCATCGAGCGCTTCTCCAGTCTCATTCTCCAACTCCGTCAGGTCGATCGCGCTGACGTCGCCCTCAGCCCCAAACTCGGTCGCGGCGGTCGCCTCGATGGCCGCCTCCGCCTCCGCGAGGACGGCGGCGAGATCTTCGGCCAATTCGGGGGCTCGCCACCCGCCATCTTCATCGTCAGATGACTGAGGGCTCTCGAGCGACGCGGACGCATGCGGCAAGCAGTCCGGAGCAATCACTTCTGATTCCTCCCTGCCGAAAGAGGCATGCACTTCCGCCTCTTCGACTTCGAGGTCAATCTCAATGCCCTGATCGCCAAACAAATCTTCGACGTCTTGCATTTCCGTTTGGTCATCGGGACAAAGGTCGTCTACGGCAATCAAGTCGATGGCGGAGTCCCCGTCTCTCTCGATTGTCGGTGTCACAAAGGCAGATGGATCGCCGCCTCGCCGAGAAACCACCTCCCCGAGCTTGAGCAATGCGGTGGGATGATGCGGCGCCTGCTCAAGAATCCGTTGATAAACCTGCTCCGCCTCGGCATCGAGACCCTGCTCCAAGTAAAAAGCAGCCTCTTCAAGGTCTTCTCGAATCCCGGAGGCCGTCTCACCGCTGGGTTGACTCTGCGCCTCGATTGCCCCAGGCGTCCCACCCGTCAAAGGCGCATCGGACTCCTGAGCCGATCGGACAGCCGAGGATGCATCATTCGATTCACTCAGCGCCGAACCCACGCTAAAGCCGGATGCGGCATCGAGGTCGAGTTCAATCTCAACGTTCGAAAAAGATTGTTCGGATCCGCTCGCCAGAACCGCTCCTTCGTCAGCAGTCCCCACCGAAGAAAGAGAGGCCGGATCCAGCGAAAGGGCCGCGCTGGAATTCTCCAACGACGCCATGGGCTCAATGGTGTCCGCTAAATCCGGATCGAGCTCAACCATCCGACGGTACAACGCATCAAACGAGACCTGATCCTGGCTGCAGCGACTCAACGCCAGGGCTTCTCGCCAGCAATCGATGGCTTCGGCCCTTTGTTCGTTGTCCACATAGGCCTCGCCCAGCCGCTCAAGCGCCTCGCGATTCTCAGGACTGACCTCGAGAACTTTCTGAAGAACTTCAATCGCTTCGGCAGGCTTGCCGTACCGCAAATAGACGCTGGCTTCCGCCATCCAATCCTCGCTTGGATCGGAAGCCTCTTTCTCCAGTGTCGAATCTTCGCTGCTTGGGGAGTCGCTCGCCTCAGAAGCTGTCCAGTCTGAGGCCTCAGAGGCTTCGAGTACGTGAAAAGGCTCATCGGGCAGTAGGTCGCCCTCGTCCACTTCGGAGGGAGCCACGGCCGAGCGATCCAGCCGAAACGAGGAAGCCTCCATCATGGCTTCCGGCGATAGGCGTTGCAGGACCTCTCTTGAGCTCTCTTCGTCTCCACGATCTCGATAGAGCGAGGCCAGCCCTCGGGTTACCTCGGCCTCACGAGCTTCGTGTCCCAGCCCCTTGTAGACACCGATCAACAACTCAAAATGCTCGGGCTCCCGCACCCCTTCGAGGGCGCGAATCGCAAAGGGCTCGGCCTCCTCAAATCGGGCCAAGTCCATGAGATCCCGCGCGCGGGCGCTTAATGACTCGCTGTCTCCGGGTCGGATTTCGAGAATCCGCTCATAGACAGCATCCAACTCGTCATGGGCTTCCTGGCGACGAAGCTCCTCGGCCACCGCCTTGAACTCGGAGATCGCATCTTCCTCCAAGCCCTCTTGCTGAAGAAGGTCCGCAACCTTCAGACGGCTGGCGGTGTTAGCCGGGTCGAGCGTCGCCATCTTGCGCAGCAATTCGAGAGACTCGGCCCGGCGCCCTTCTCGATAATATCCGTCGGCAGCTGTACGCAATGCTGAAACGGCCTCAGCGTCGAGCCCCATGCGGGCATACAGATCGGCCAGATTGACGTACGCGCCATACCGCTTGGAATCGAGAGTCAGGATTTGCTTGAGCACTGCGACGGCTCGCGCGTCGAAGCCTTCCTGCTTGTACTGGTCCGCCACCTTGCTGTATTGCGAAACTGCCTCATCGGGCTGCCCCCACCGCCGATACGCATCTCCAATTTCCAACAACAGCTTTGAATCTCGAGGATCGGCTGCAATGAGCTTGTTGTATTCCTTCAGCGCTCGCTGCTTCGCGCCCCTTTGGGCGTGCTTGCGTGCGTTATCGAGTACTCGTCTTTTGTTGATTGCCACAGCGCCCTCGTTGACCGAGCCGGAATGCAGACGGAGAGGAGCCGTTTCCTCCCCTCCTTCCTATCGGCCTCCCGCAGGCAGCCTTGAGGCAGATCCGGTGCGAGAGAGGCCCCGGAGGCGGCAAAACGGCCTCCGGCGGGCCCCGGAGGATCTCGGCAGGGCGATTAGGCCTCGAGATGCTCCATCAGGGCACGCAGCCCCAGCTGGTAGCCAGCGGGCCCTAGGCCCGCCACGGTGCCTATCGCGACAGCGGAGACAAAGCTCTGCCGCCGAAACGGTTCTCGGACGTGGACGTTGGACAAATGAACCTCGATCACTGGGGCGCCACACGTCGCCAGGGCGTCCCTCAAGGCCACGCTGGTGTGGGTGAATCCGGCAGGGTTGATAAGGATCCCTGCGACTCGACCCATCGACTCCTGAATCCAGTCGATCAGAATACCCTCATGGTTCGACTGCTGGCAGTCCACCTCAAAGCCTCGCCCCCTCGCGGTTGCGACCAGACTCTCATCAATCTCAGCGAGGGTCGTGGCGCCATAAATTTCGGGTTCCCGGCGGCCCAACAAGTTCAGATTGGGACCATGCAAAACAAGGATTCGTCGCTTTTCGGACATCTTCGGACTCCAGGTACCCCGGCCTATTCAGCCTCAGAGCTCTTGGCGAATGGCCATCAGGCTGCGTCGCATGAGATAGCGCGCTTGGCCAAGATTGCCCTCGGGCCGCAACGCCACCACCAACACAACCTCTTCCTCAACCCTTGCAAAGACTAAACTCAGACGGGCCAAGCCGATCACGATTTCAGAAACGCCACCGCCCCCGATCGCATCCGAGGCTTTTGCGACCTCCGAGAGGATTCGACCGAACTCTGCTCCGGCCACCGTGAGGTCGCCGCCGAGTAAATCATCTGCATCCGAAGGTTCCGCAAGCGCCTGTTCAATCGGGATGCCGTCGCTCTCCATCAGCGCGGCCCCCAAAATCCCTTTGCCTTCGTCCACGAGACTGCGAAGAATCGTCTCGAAACTCATGAGTCACTCCGCTGCAGGTTTCGCAACCATCGCTCGAGTTTCTTGATTGTGCGGTCGTCCTCGCCTCTGGACTCCAAAGCCGAGACCTCCTTTAATTTCTCGCCCGAGCCCGTGTAGTCCGCTACGTCACCCACATTCCGAACCGAGGCCAGCTCGCGGCGAATGGCTTCTGCCCCCCTTCGATCGCCCTGACGGTCGAGCAGGTCGGCCATGGTGGCGGTCCGAAAGAGCCCGGGCGGCGGGGTTTTCTGTGCGCGTGCTCGCCTAGGCTTTCGGGGCGTGGGGGGCGAAGGCCGATCGCCCTCTAGGTCCCGTTTGGTGGTCTGATCACCAGAGGCCGTCTCATCAACCTGAGGCGGCGCTTCCTCGAGGGCTGCCTCGCTGCCCTGCGCGGCCGAGGGTTTGTGATCCACCCCGACACGGTGCGGGGCCAATGCGGCATCCAAAACGCGAATCAGCGCTTGGCGAGCCTCTGATTCGAGGCCGGCGTCCAAGAGCGCGAGCCCGAGGGCGACTCGCCCCGCCAACCGATCCGGAGCAGCCGCTACACCGGCCTCTGCGACGCCGAGCGCCCGCTCCACTTCACCCCGACGCCGAAGGACCTCCGCGAGCGCAGGATAGTCGGCACAACCCGGGTCTAAGGCGACCTGGGCCTCAAGCTGCTTCACATCATATTCATGTCCAGAAGACGCCACGCCCTTGCTCTCCCTGGCCACCACGACCGACACGAGGGCCGCTACCCTGACGCTCAAACCCCTCACGGAATCAGCGGGCACCGATTCCGTTCGCGGCGCAAGCGCCGAGAGTATAAAACACGGGCGGGAGAAAGCCGTAGCCCTTCCCCGCCCGAGCAAGCGCCTCTCGAATCAAGCGGAATCGGTCAGTTTGCTGAGGCCAGGGCCGGATTCACCACCACGCGGGGCGTCACAAAGATCAGCAGTTCCTTGCGCGAATCGCTGATTTCGCGTGATTTGAAGGCGGCTCCGATCAGGGGAATCTTGTGAAGATAAGGCACACGGGATTCTCGTGTCGTCTTTTCAATGGTGTAAATCCCACCAATCACGAGTGTTTGACCATCCTTGATCAAGGTCTCAGTCTTCGCCTGATTTTTGGCAATCGCGGGCGAACCCGTCGGCGTTGAGACCGATGAATCCGGTGCATTCCGCGTCACTTCTAGGTTCATAATGATGCTCTTGTCCGCGGTGATATGAGGCGTGACCTTCAGGCTGAGCACCGCATCGATAAACTCGAGTTTCGCATCTCCACCTTCAAAGGTCTGGAAGGGGATCGAAACGCCTTGTTCGATAATGGCTTCCCGATTATCCAGGGTCACGACGCGAGGACTCGAAATGACCTTCCCATCCCCGGACCGCTCCATCGCTTCAATATGCACATTGACTTCCATCTTGTCGTCCAGCAGAAAAGCTCCGAAGTTGATCGCCCCAGTAGGCACGCTCGTAATCGGATTCCCCACAGAGACGTTATTCACATCTTGGAACTTGAAGTCACGCCCACCCAGGTCGGATCGCGGCGTGGTTGGATTGAACCCATCGGTGAATCGCTGCGTACCGATATCCCAAACACTGCCCAGTTCGCGTCCAAAATCCAGGCTCGCCTCAACGATCTTGGCTTCAATCAAGACTTGCGGAGTCTGCGTATCGATCGCTTCTATGAGCGCTGTCGCTTCATCAATCACACTGGCGATATCCTTAATGATCACCGTATTCGTGCGCACATCTGTATTGACCGTGCCCCGAGGCGAAAGCAATCGCTTGACGAGATTGGCTACATCAGCAACAGACGCATAGTTGACCGGCTGCAGCTTGACCTCCAGATCTTCAAGTTTCTCTTTGTTTCGGCGCTCCTGGAGTCGAACTTCTTCTTCGACCTTCAAGACCTCTGAAGGCGCAATCCGCAAGACATTGCCCACCCGAACAAAACCCAATCCCTTCGTCAGAAGAATCACGTCGAGGGCTTGATCCCAGGGCACGTCCACAAGACGAATGGTGACCGTCCCCTGCACTTCGTCCCCGGCAATAATATTCAAATCAGACACTTCAGCGATCAGGCGCAAAACATCGGCAATCAAGACTTCTTTGAAGTCCAGAGAAATTCTGCGGCCGGTATATTTTTTGCCGTCGATCAAACCGCCCTCTTCCAACAGGTCCACAGCCGCGGGACCCTCGAGCGAAGCAGGGCTCGCGACAGGCCCCTGAGCCAAAGGAACCGTGACCGGGGGCTGTTCAATGGCCGCAACCACGTCCGCGAGGGAAGCCGGCACCGCTCTGTCGTCTTGAAGTTCAGTCGCCACAGCGATTTCCCGGGCCACCTCTCCGGCCGGCACATCGCTGGCGATCGACTCTAGGACTTCAAATTCCTGAGTTTGCTCGCCGACTTCAGTGCCCGCCATCGGCGACCCTGGCAGGAAGGCCGGCGGCGGTTCCGCAGCGCCTGCACCCGCCGGAAAATCAAGCATCAGGATCGAACCGCGCTGCTGTACCACGGGTGTCAAAGCGGCCGCGCGTCGAACCACGACTCGAACCTCTGAGCCGTCTACATCGGGCTGCTGAAAAAGGGTAATCAACGAAACCGGTCCCCCGGCATCAGGCGTGACCTTTTCACCCGACCCGTCAGAAACGAATGCATTCGCGATTCGAAGGACCACAGTTTCTGAATCAGGTTCGAAAACTTCGTATTCCACCGGTGCATCGGCCAAGATAGCGATTCGATCACGCGAACCATCGCGATCATACTGAAGCCCAAAGATCTCGGAGGGAGTTTCCTGATCACCAACCTGGTCTAAAGCCTTCGCGGCCGTTTGAGTCACGGAGGGCCCTGCGGCGGTCGCGCTCTCATTTTCCGCATCAGAGCTTTTCGAAACCGTTGACACCGATGCCACTGAATCAGGCCCGACCGAAGCAGGAATCAGGCTGAGCGAGGCGGGAACTGCCGAAGCGGACAGGCTCGACTCATCCGGCGGGGCCTCCCACAGCAATTCCATCTCACGTTGCCCTGCCTGCTCGGCTTCGGGTTTTCCACTCAGCGAAGAAGAAGTCTCTTGGGCGGCAAGCACGACTGGTTCTTTCGCAGGCTTGACGGCGGCGACCGTGAGCGGACGCTCCTTCGCGTCGGACCCCACAAACTCCGCCAGTGCTCGATCCGAGACTCTCCCAACAGTCAAGACGAGGCCCTCTCCCATCGGCTGCATATGACGTCCCTGAAAGCCATCAACCTTCGGGCCACCATCCAAAACAATCCTGAGTTTGTCGGCATGGGCTCCGAATCGAACGCGCTCAACTTCGTCGCTCTCAATCAAGAGGCTGTCTCGGCCGAGCCCGTTTCGGACCCCGTAGAGGTCAACGACAAGCCGATCGGGATCTTCGATCGCAAAGGCCTGGGTACGACCCAGCATTCCATCAGCCCGAAAGTGAAGCATCACGCCCTGAGCAACAACCTCAAACGAGACCTCGCGGAGGGTCGTCACGCTGGGCCTCTCAACGGCGGCCTGGCCTCCCTGGCCCTCGGTATTTGTTCCAACAGACGAATCGGTGGGCGCCTTCTTGGAAGTCGAAGCGGCCAGGGGGGAAATTATGCCCCCCCCAACCACCTCGGCGGACCCCTTTTCATTGAGGCCGGCAATTGTCTCGGCAACTGCCCAGGGATCCTCGGCCTCTGCTTTCAAAACTTCTTCCACGGCTCTCCGTTCGACGATTCGGTCTGTCCCTGCAGCAGCCTCATGGGGCAACCCCGAAGCCAACGGGAGATCAACCTGCGGACTCACGAGAAAGACCAAGCTGGCCTGATCGCTCAACGGCTCCAAGCGAGCGGGCGCAGCCAAAGTCACCTCAATCCGCGTTGTCGGACTGCCTTTCCCTTCAAAGGTCGAGCTTGTCACCTGGTTGATGAGTCCGTCGTAGACACTCAAGCCCAATGCGGAGCCCGAATCCCCTTCCCAATCTTCTGGCCGAGCTTCTCGAACATTGGCCAGCTCAATCGTCAAAACGTTGCCGTCTGAAGATTCGTTCACCGAATAGTCGGTGGTCTGGACACCCTTCAAGATCATCCGCGTACCCGAGGCTCCACTTTCGACCCTCAGGTCGGTCAGCACCTCGACGGACTCCGACTTCTCGGACCCAGTCTCCGGAACGGTTGCGATGGCCTGCGTCGACAGAACTGCACCGACGAGCAGCACAGCCACGCATCCAATCGCGACCTGGCATTCACGGTTCTTGATGCTCCGAACAAGACGCATCATCGAGTTCACCCTCCCTGGCTCCTGCGAATTCGTATTTCCACGTCTTTCGTGGACTGATTGCCCTCGAAATCGACGTAGGTTTCCTTCACGAGAAGCAGGTTGTCTCCAATGTGAACCACACGACCGGAGTTTTTACCGATCGGCGATCCCTCGTGAACAATAAACGCTCGACCTCCTGGGTCGGTGACGACCGCTCTCGGCCGTCGCGTATCCCAAACCACGGCCACGACCGAGATCTGACCCAGCTCAAAATCGCCCAGCGGGCCGAAGCCAGTCGTGGGCACCTCATCATCGACAAAGTGAATCGACCGGAAAGGGTCACGGCGACCATCTGCTCGATAGATATACTGCCCTTCAACGCTGCCGAAGCCGGCGTCTGTGGCCGACACACCCGAAGTGGAGAGGGTGGCCGCTGCCGGGGCCTTCCGCGCCAACGAGGCCTTCATTTGATCTCGTCGTGCTGCAAACTCATCGGTCGTCGTCCCGCCCACGGGATCTTCGGAACAGCCAATCACCGTCGCCACGACAATGAGAACACTCAAGACTCGAGCCATCATTCCCCCCATCCGGCTAGGCCCGCCCCGGGGTCTTCACGAGAGTCCCCTGAGCTGTCGCTCTCGGCGCGTCGTTCAAGAACCGAAAAGTGGTGGCTGTCCCCTCAACCCGCAGCAGTGTCCCGGAACGAGACTCCTTCGCCACCTTGATGCTCAGGGAGCCGACGTTCACGATTCTGGGCAACTTCCCTACTCGCTCGAAGAATCGAGCTAAATCGTGATAGGTCCCCTCAATGACCAGCTGGAAGGGGACTTCGGCGTAGAAGTCATGCGGGACCTCGCTCTCCCGCGAAATCGATTCGATCGAGACACCGACCTGCTTCCCTGCCGTACTGATATCGCGGAGCAGATCCTCGAATTGCTTTCCGTTCGGCAGTTGCTTGAGCGCAATTTTTAGCTCGTGCTCAAGCTGGTCCACCTCGTCTTCAAAAGCCGCAATATTCGTGACGACAGCCCGGATATTCGAAAGCTCCCTTTGCAGCTGCTGCCCTTCTTCACGCTGCATGGCCAACTGATCGGCCTGCGGCTGATACATCAAGAACCAATAACCCACAAAAATTGAGAGAAGCACCCCTGAAACGATCGCCAGACGGATCGCCTTGGGGATCTTCGCAAGCTGTTCGATCTGATCATCAAAATCGAAGCTGAGGTCCATGAGGTCTCCCTAAGCGCCTGCGGCGCCAGTCTCCGTTTCGTCTTCTTCCGGCGTGACCAAGCTGGCTGTAATCTCAAACTCAACGAGTTCGATTCCATCCTGACGATGACTGCCTCCGTCGGTCTTCACGAGGTCCACGTTGACGAAGTAGGGCGAGCCGCTGAGGGCTTTCAGAAAGTCGGCGACGACGCCGTTATCCAGGCTACTTCCCTGCAGTCGGAGCACGCCCGACTCTGTCCCCAGCTGAGTCAACCAAAGGCGATCAGGCGTCTGGCTGGCGAGTTCTTCAAACAGCCGAACCGGGCCGCTGCGGGCTCTGTCCAGGCCATCAATCACACCCAACTTATCCTGAAGTTCGGATTTCTTTTTCCGAAATTCTGAGACTTGAAGCTTCTGGGGCTCGTAGCGCTGGATATCGCTCTTCAGCTGCTGAACCGAGGCCTGGGCCTCATCGAGCTGGTCCGCAATTTGAGCGTCCAGAAAAACGATTATGCCCGCCAGCACCACCAAGCCCAGAACCAGCAAGCCGATGCTTTCGCGCACATCGGCAACACGCTGAGCCTCTCGGTGGGGGAGAAGGTTGATCTCAATCATCAGGCGCCGATCCTCCGGGTGGCCAAACCAATCCCAACCCCCAATGACGGACCGACTTGAGCCAGAAAGGCCGGATCAAAGCTTTTGCTCGGCAGCATCCTCACGAGAGGATCCATGACATCCACTTCAAACCCTGTCCGATCGCGGAAGCTTTCAACGAAACCAGAGACCCGGGCCCCGCCGCCGCAAAGAAGGACCTTGCCGATGCGACTTTCTGTCGCGGTCGCGGTAAAAAAGTCGAGAGATCGAGAAATTTCACCCACAACAGTTTCAGTCACGGATCGAATGGCATGTTCGACTTCTTGCGGGACGACATCTTGACTCGATTCTGCCGAGGCATCGCCGATTTTGAGTCGTTCCGCTTCTTCGAAACTGATGGAGACGGTCTTCTGAATCTCCTCGGTGTACTGGTTCCCACCGGTGGTGATGTCGCGTGTGAACGCCGGGACCCCACCCTGAATAACATTGATGTTCACGACCTCGGCGCCAATATTGACCAAGGCGATGACCTGGTCCCTTTCGGTTTCAAGGTCGTAATTCATCTCGTAGGCATTCTCGACCGCGAAAGCAGCCACATCAACGGCTACCGGGTTGAGGCCGGCTTCACGAATCACATGGCAGTAGTCGTCGATGAGATCTTTTTTCGCGGCCACAAGGAGAACTTCCATCTGGCCTTCCACATTACTTTCTTGCAGAATTTGAAAATCGAGATTCACCTCGTTGACATCGAATGGGATGTACTGTTCGGCTTCCCACTGGATCTGGTCTTCGAGTTCAGGACGACTCATCGCAGGCAGAGTGACTCTTTTTACAATCACAGAGTGTCCGGCGACCGCCGCGACAACATCCTTGCTTTTGATGCCTCCAGAGCCCACCGCCTCGCGAATGGCCTCCACAATGGCCGACGCGTTCAGAAATGCGCCCTGAACAATCGACTCAGGCGGCATTTCAGCAACGCCCAGCCCTCTCAACTCAAATCCCTTATCTTTCCCCTTCATTGAGATCTCCACGGCTTTCACCGAATGGGATCCAACGTCGAGACCGACAAGCGACCGGCGTCCAAACTGGGGCAGCGCAAAGTTCATCGAAGTCCTCCGAAGACCGTTCTACGACCGGGACGGGTGAACTGCACCCGTCACGTCCAAGGGAACGGTGGCAGTGGCTTCGGTCCCGAACCGGCTTCCGGCGCCGAAGACGCGATCCTTGTCCGCAACCTTGAGATTCAGGGCCAGAAGAATCTTTCGCTTGGTGTCCAGCCGGCACGGCCGCCCAGCTTCCACCCGATCAATGGTCAGAGTCGAAAGTCCGGCTTTCCGGGCCAGTTCGGCCTTACTGAGCATCAAGTGCTCCCGGTAGCGCTGTAGATTGTTGATGGGCACCGATTCTCCCTCTCGATGGCGTGGGTTGAAGGCCACGACGGTGTTGGGGGACACCCGGCGTATCGGCCCGCGCCTGCATGGACTTGAGCCGGCAAAATCACCCTGAAAGTCTGGAAAATCGTGCGTTGAATCACATTCTTGGAGAACAGCCCAAAACCCTCTGGCCCAGGCCCACAGTCTGGACGGAGGCCGTACGGACCCACTGAATTTCGGGCTCAGATTGCGGCCCCCAGCCGCCGATAAGACGCGGGTAGAGCGGCAGGGATGGACCATTGGCCGGTGGATCCCGCCCCTCACCCGACCCGCGGGGTTGGCCCCTTGATGGAGGCTCTGTGCTGGCGAGAGTTTTGATAGTCGAAAACGATGTCCTGCAGCGGGAGACCCTGGCGATGAGCCTCTCCCTGGAGGGCTATCAGCCTATTTTGGCCGACGGCGCCGAACAGGCCTGGGCGTGCCTGCAGACCCAAGCCATCGATCTCGTACTGTGCTCCCTTGATATTCAAGACGACAGCGGGCGGGAGCTGATGCCGAGGCTGGCCCGCTGGGGCCCCACCCTTCCGATCATTCTCACCGCCGAGGCCGATCAGACCAAGCTGGCTTCAGCGGCCATCGAGCGAGGCGCGTACGGGGCTCTCCAAAAACCCGTCGAGCGAGCCGAATTGGTCCTTCTCCTTCAACGCGCCCATGAGCTGAAGCAGCTGCACTCAAAAAACCGGAGTCTTCAAAAAGAAGTCGAACGTCAACTTGACTATCCAATCGTCGCCGCATCGGAGCCGATGATCGATTTGCTTGAGATCGTCGAGCATGCCACGGATCAAAGTGATCCTGTACTGATCACCGGGGAATCCGGCACAGGCAAAGAATCCATCGCCCGGGTTCTCCACGCCCAGTCGGGAAGAGGCCGGGCCCCTTTTTTCGTGATTGACTGCCGCTCGCTTTCAAAAGATCTCCCTCTTCAGGCAGCCTTTGAATCTTCGAGACCTGTGTCCGAATCCGTCGACGCCGAGTCGACTGTTTCAGGAGGCAGTGTCTACCTGGACCAAGTCACTGCTCTTTGCCGAGAAGCGCAGACTCAACTTCTCGAGTATCTCCGAGAAAATGCACGAACCAGACGAAATCAAGACCCTCTGCAGAAATCTGTCGATATCCGCTGGATGGCTTCGACCTCAGAGAACTTTGAGAAGACGGTCGAAACCGGCCTGTTTCGTCGAGACTTAGCCGAAGCCCTCAGCGGCGTCCGAGTCAACGTACCATCGCTTCGTGAGCGACGGCAGGATCTCCCCTTGCTCGTCGATCACCTCGTTCGCCAGTGGGCTCCTCGTCTCGCACCCAGTCTGCGGGGCTTTTCAGAAGACGCCCTCACCCAACTGTCCCACTATTCGTGGCCCGGAAACCTTCGTGAGCTTGAAAGCCTGGTCATCCGAACGCTGACACTCACGCGTGAAGAACGGATTACTCGGGTCTCTCTCCCCGGCGATCTCCTGGACGAGCGGTACGGAGAGGTGTCAGACCCAGCCAGTCCAGCATTTTCCCTGAAGGCCTCCCGAAAAGCCTTTGAAACCGAAGTCATTCGAGCGGCTCTGCGAGCCAACAATGGCAACCGAACCCACGCGGCCAGACAGCTTAAAATCAGCCACCGCGCCCTGCTCTACAAGATCAAGGAATACGGGATTCGAGACTGAAGTTTCGACCGAGCGGCGCCTGCCGCCCCTCAGCCGCCCTCTAGGCCCAGCTTCTCCAGTCGATATCGAAAAGATCGGAATGAGATCCCCAGCAGGTGGGCCGCCCGCTTCTTGACGCCTCGGGCCTCACGAAGTGCCTCATCCAGCAATCGTCGCTCATAATCCTCCACCAAGGACTCCAGCTTCACGCCCTCGGGCGGAATTCTCAGACGACCATCCCGAGCGCGAGCCGAAGTCACTGTCGGCGGAAGCGCTGCAACATCGATCATTTCGCAGCGGGTCAAGGCCACCGCGCGCTCCACAATATTTTCAAGTTCGCGCACGTTACCCGGAAACCCATATTCAAGAAGCGCGTTCAAGGCCTCCTCAGATACGCCCTCAATCGGCTTGTCGAATTCAGATGAAAACTTATCAATAAAGTTCTGAATGAGAAGCGGAAGATCATCGATCCGTTCTCGCAGTGGCGGCAAATCGACTTGGATCACGTTGAGACGGTAGTAAAGGTCCTCACGAAAACGCGCGGCTTCAACTTCTTCCTCTAGACGTCGATTGGTCGCGGACAGGACCCGCACATCCACTCGCTGATCCTGAGTGCCCCCGACGCGGCGGATCGTCTTTTCTTGAAGCACTCGAAGCAGCTTCACTTGGAGCGCAAGTGGCAATTCTCCTACTTCATCCAGAAAGAGTGTGCCGCCCTCTGCCGCCTCAAAGAGCCCCTCCTTATTTTGCACCGCACCGGTAAAGGCCCCCTTAATATGTCCGAATAGCTCGCTCTCGAGAAGATTCTCCGGAATGGCGCCACAGTTAATGGCTACGAAAGGCCGCTCACTGCGGTTGCTTTGATCATGGATGGCTCGTGCGACCAATTCCTTGCCCGTCCCGCTCTCTCCCGAGACCAAGACATTTGTCTTGGTTCCGGCGACCTGGCCAATCAAGTCAAAGACGGGTTGCATCGCGGCGCTGGAACCAATGATCGATCGACAGCGAGCCTGGGAGCGCAGCTCACTCTTCAAGCGTTGGTTTTCGCAAAAGAGATCTTTTTTCTCAAGGGCTTTTTCGACAACCAAACGAAGCTCATCGACTTTAAACGGCTTCGTGATGTAGTCGTAAGCCCCCTCTTTCATCGCTTCAATCGCGCTGTCCGTGGTCGCAAAAGCTGTAATGACAACCACAATCGCTTCAGGGGCCAACTCACGCGCCCCATGTAAAACATCGAGGCCACTGCCTTCCGGCATTTGCATGTCGGTAATGACGACGTCGACGTCATCATTCTCAAGGCACACGAGCGCCGAGGGCGCTCCAGAGGCCGTCACGACCTCGAACCCTTCCCTTCGGAAGAAGATTTCCAAGAACTCCCGCATGCTGCGTTCGTCATCTACGACAAGAATCCGCGGCCGCTCGCTCATCTGACCTCCTGCATTGCCTTGGGCAGCAGTAGATGGAAAGCCGTCCCAAATCCAACCTTGCTTTCCACTTCGATCTCGCCCCCGTGGCTTTCTGCGATCCGGTAAACCGTTGCCAAGCCCAGTCCCGTGCCCTCTTTCTTTGTCGTAAAGAAGGGTTCGAAAATCTGCTCCCGAACCTCTGAAGACATCCCCTCGCCCGAGTCCCGCACGCTAATACGCACTCGCTGGGCACAGAAATCGGCCTTATTCGATTCGTTACGGCCATAAGCTGCCGATTCTTGAGACCGATCTGCCTCCTCAAGCGCGACAGAGAGAGCTAGGTCCCCCCCCTCGGGCATCGCTTCGAGGGCGTTGGACGCCAAGTTCCAAAGAACCTGCCTGAGTTGAGCCGGATCCGCTGAAACAAGGAGATCGTCGGGACCCTCAACGTCCATTCGAATATCTGTGGTCACCGTGCCCTGTAAAAGTTGAGTGACCTCCTTCAGTACGGACCGGACGACGACCTCTTTCTTCTCCGGAGGACTCGGCCTCGAGTAGAGAAGAAAATCGGTGATCAAATCATTGAGACGGTCGGTTTCCCTCACCACAATGTCCATCAGGCGACCGGATTCGGGGTCAACCACCTCGGCGCCACCCCCCCGCAGCAGTTGAATCGAACCCGAGATGGAGGCCAACGGATTGCGAATCTCATGGGCGATTTTGGCCGCCATTTCACCCACCGCGGCCAGTCTCTCGGAGCGTCTCAAATCACGCTCCATTGCCACCACCGAGGTCACATCCTGAAAGATCACCACGTGACCCGCTTCCTCTCCCTCGGCGCCCCGTAGGATCGAAGCAGCCACACCCAGATGCAATTCAGCCCCATCCTCTCTCCGGTAGGCCAAGCGCGCTCGAGGAACTGGCGCACGTCCCTGGGCCGGGCAGGCAGAATGAAGCAACCCGGCAGCACCCGGAATCAGTTCGTCGATGGGTTGCCCCACCGCACCCCCCAAAGAACGACCAGTGATTCTCTCCGCCTCAGGGTTAAACCACGTGATCACTCCATCTGGATCGAGGGTCAAGAGTCCACTCATCAAGCTTTCTACCGTTCTCTTATGAAGATCCCGAAGCCGGCGCAGGTCATCCGCGCTCTGATCCAACGCGCGCCCGGTTCGCTGGAGTTCACTGGCCAAAAAACTCGCCAGCACACCCACCAAATACAGTGCTCCAACATGAACCGCCCAAATCGCCATGGTGGCCGCCCAGGGGGTTGCCCCCGCCTCTGCCAGGCCCCCCTGACGCAAGGCGTCGAGTTGAGTCGTCACCAGCATGACGCCATATGCGCCCGCGCTCGCCGAGGCACTCATCATCGCTCCTCGACGACCAAACAAAACCGCGGCGTAGAGGGTCACAATCACATAAAGAAATGTGAAAATCGATTCTCGGCCGCCAGAGAAGTAGACGAGGGAAGTCACGATGGCGACATCCGTCGCCAGCTGAAAGGGCAGCAAAGATCGGGAGGCATGGCGCCCCCGGAGCATCAGGGCCGATACGATCGTAGTGCCAAAAGCGGCCACCACGGTCCAATAAAGCCCCGCACTCTCGTCCTTTGTCAGATCTCGCCCAAAACCCTCAAGAGCCAAGGCGATGCCAAGACTCACCACGGTTAAAGCAAGGTGAGCGAAGACTAGGCGAACCGCCCGCTTACTCTCCGGCGAGCCCGGCCGGGTTGTCTCAGGTTCTGCAAACAGCTTCTTGAATCTCATCGCGGCAGTGGACCCATTCTCATCTTCTTAGTTGATGGAGTCAGCAATGGTGAAGATCGGCAGATACATCGCGATCAAAATGGACCCGATTGAACCGCCCATAAAGACCATCATCAAAGGTTCCAACATCGAGGTCAAACCCGATACCGCCGTATCGACCTCGTCGTCATAGAAATCAGCAATCTTGGTCAACATGATCTCCATGGACCCGGTCTCCTCTCCCACCGCGACCATTTGCACCATCATCCCCGGAAAAACCTGCGAGCCCCGCAACGGTTCCGCGATCGTCTTACCCTCACTAATCGACGCGCGGGTCTCCTGCAGCTCTTCCTCGATCACCATATTGCCCGCAGTCTTCGCCACAATATCGAGACCATCCAAAATCGGGACACCACTTGAAATCATTGTTCCGAGGGTTCGCGTAAACCGGGCCACCGCGACTTTTTTAATAATATTCCCGAATACAGGGAGCTTCAAAGCCAGAGCATCCGTCCGGTAATGAAACGGAATACTGCGGGCCCGGGCCTGACTAAATGCAGTGACGAACAAGAAGGTTCCACCAAGCAAGAACATCACATTGGCCTGAAGCCACTCGCTGAGGTCGATCACCATCTGGGTCGGGCCAGGCAAATCACCACCGAAATCTTCGAACATTTTCTGGAAAACAGGAATGACCTTCACCAAAAGAAGCACGATACAGGCGACAGCGATTGTGCTGACCGTCGCCGGATAGACCATTGCTCCACGAAGCTGTCGGGCGAGCTTGTCTTGCTTCTCGAGTTGAACAGCAAGGCGATTCAGAATCGTGTCCAAAATTCCGCCAATTTCGCCCGCTGCAACCAGGTTCACAAAAAGAGAATCGAAAATTTTCGGATGTTTGCGCAGCGCTTCAGCAAACGTGGCCCCCGACTCAACATCAGAACGAACCTGATTGATCGCTTTTTTGAACGTTGGATTTTCTTCCTGATCACCCAAAATCTGCAAACACTGAACCAGGGGCAAGCCTGCATCGACCATCACGGCAAACTGACGCGTAAAAACGACAAGGTCCTTGACCTTCACCTTGGGTTGAAGAAAAGTGAAAATCTCACTGATATCCTTCGGCTTCTCTTTAACCTTTCCCGGGACAATGCCTTGGGCCCGAAGCTGCGCTGACACAGCATCTGAACTCTTGGCTTCGAGTTCTCCCTTCTTAACAGACCCATCGCGGGTTTTACCCTGCCAGGTATAGACACTCATTTTCTGGACTCCCTTCGGCTCGACCGAAAGTTCGACCGGCCTCCTTCCCCTGAGGCGCTCAGCGCCCGCGGGCCGCCTCCGGCCGGGGACGATTCACGGTCCCGCCTCCTCGTGTCACCAGTTGCTGCAATTCCTCAACATTAGGACTACGACCCATGGCATCTTCCATCGAGACAAGACGCTTCTGGACCAGTGATGCCAAGCACTGATTCATTGTCTGCATGCCAAATTTTTCTTGGCCCACCTGCATCGCGGAGTACAACTGATGGATCTTATCCTCACGAATGAGATTTCGAATCGCAGCGTTTGGAACCATGACCTCGATCCCGAGCGCCCGACCGGCCCCCGAGGCTCGTGGCAATAAGGTCTGACAGCAGATCCCCTCCAAGACAAATGAAAGCTGCTGACGAATCTGGGACTGTTGGTAGGGCGGAAATACATCCACGATCCGGTTGATCGTCTGCACCGCCGAGTTCGTGTGAAGCGTCGCGAGGCAATAGTGCCCCGTCTCGGCGATCGACAACGCGGCCTCCATGGTCTCG